>NZ_JBMSDZ010000030.1:0-33129 GCF_049445995.1 Dyella sp. KRB-257
GAACGGCGCGGCAACGAGATCGAGCCGCAGCATACCCGACAGCGGGCCTCACCCGATGGGTGAGCGGGCGGGCTCGTGCAGGTGGCTGTGTGGTGCGGTTTGGCAGGGAGAGGTCACGGAGTCAGGATTCGATCAATCGCGTCCGATAGGGCCAAATTGCGATCGATTGACTCTGCTTGATCGTAGATGTGGACAGGAACCTGACCTGAGCGGAACAACTCAATCAGGCCACTCATTGTGTGTTTTCGATAGGAGCCCTCGAAGGGAAACCCGCTGCACAGCACTGCTGCGTCGAGTCGAGGAAGCAGCTGTTTGATATTGTCGAAAATGTCTTCTTCGCTTTGTTCAAGGTGTGCGCCCGCGACACCGACCGCGACCAACCTCCTTGAGGTCGTCTGGCCCAAGTCGACGCAAGTCCACCCCCGATTTGCTGCAGCCCGCATCAGCGACTCGCGGATGAATCCCATCGGATAGATAGCAACTTCAGACGTGATGTCTCTACCAAAGCGTGCAGCAGCTTCCGTCATGGCCGGGGCTCCTCAAGCGCCGAATGGCGATCGTTCTTGGGTGAGCAGAAATTCGAATGAATCGATCACCTCTCTGGTCCACTCTTTTTCCGGCTTGCCTTGCGGATGCCTTGCCACGACGTATCGGGTGTCTTCGAGGAAGCCGCGATCTTCAACATAGCGGCATTCAGGTTTTGAAATATGGCGGCCTTTGCTGAGGAATGGCCTTGCCCAGTCAACTCCAGTCAGGAATAACAGCCGCTTCGGCTTGTAAAGCTCCACCTCCAGATTGAACAACTCGCGGCATCCTTCGAACTGGATTCTGCGCAGAGTCTGACTCGGATTGCCCTTGTCATGACGGGACAGTTTGTACAAATTCGACCAGACCAAGTGCGACGACCAAGTGTTGTGCGTTGTATTGCAGTCGTCGCAGTGGTGTCCTGGTCTGTTGATGTCAGCTATGCCTAGCTACGACGTCAATTCGCGCTATTGGTTGGCGTCGCGACGGCTGCGGCCGGCTGCTGCGCGACGAGCGCGTTGATCTCCGCCAGGATTCCGTCGAGATCGCTTTCGTCGTAGCCCACGTGCAGGTGCACGAGGGTGCCGTCACGCTGGAACATCGCCATCACCGGGATGCCGTCGTCGCTGCCGTAGGGCCTGCCGACGGCGCCGTCGCCGTCCCGGCTCATCAGCAGGTCGGGCAGGATGCGGTGCATGTTGCGCGCGACGGTGGCGAAGGTGCGCACGCTTTCCATGTGGTTCACCGCCACGATCTGCAGCGGCAGGTGCCGCTGCGTCGCCACCTGCTGGATGTTCGCAAGGGTCGGCAGCTCCTTCATGCAGTAGCCGCACCAGGTGGCCCAGAAGCTCACCACCACCACCTTGCCGCGCAGCGACGATAGCGTGAGGTATGTGCCGTCGCGGGTGACGCCCAGCGCGTCGGGCGGCGTGTCGCCCGGGTGCAGCGTCGACGCCGCCAGGGCGCCGGTGCAGGTGAGCAGGCAGGCAAACAGCACGGCCATCTGACGCATGAGCATTCCCCCCCCTTGGATTCTGTGCAGCGTAGCAATTGCTTCGATCCGCCGACAGGGCCAGGGCGGTCGACGTTCACACCAAGAAAAACGCCCGGCGGTGCCGGGCGTCTCGTGTGCGCGCGGCGGCGGCTTACGCGATCTCGGGCAGCGTCGCCACGCCCGCTTCGATGCCGGCCTGGTGCACCAGGCAGCGCGGCAGGATGCGGCTGAAGTAGAAGCTGGCGGTGTCGCGCTTGGCCTGCTTGAACGCGGCCGGCTGGCTGCTCCTGTCGGCGGCGGCCACGCTGCGGGCCCACAGGTAGGCGAGGGTGACGTAGCCGGAGTAGTACAGATAGTCGTTGGCGGCGGCGCCCAGTTCCTCCGGGTTGGCCTGCACGCGCTGGGCCAGCTTCATGGTCATGTCGCCCCACTGCCTGGCGTACACGGCGAGTGGGCCGATCAGCGCACGCAGCGACTCGTCGGCGCTGTGCTGCTGGCAGAAGCCGCTGATTTCCTCCAGCAAGTGCCTGAAGCCCACGCCCTGCAGCTGGAGGATCTTGCGCCCCAGCAGGTCGGCGGCCTGGATGCCGGTGGTGCCTTCGTACAGCGTGGTGATGCGCGCATCGCGGGCGAACTGCTCCATGCCGTTCTCGCCGATGTAGCCGTGGCCGCCGTAGATCTGCAGCGCCTCCTTGGTGCACTCGATCGAGAGCTCGGTGACCAGGCCCTTGGAGATCGGGATCAGAAACGCCACCAGCTCGCTGGCCTTCTGGCGGGTGGCTTCGTCCTTGGCGCGCGCCTCGATGTCCACCTGCAGTGCGTTGTACAGCACCAGCAGGCGCGAGCCTTCGACGAAGGCGCGCTGGGTCAGCAGCATGCGGCGCACGTCCGGCTGCACCAGCAGGTTGTCGGCCGGCTTGTCGGGGAACTTGGCGCCGGACAGTGCGCGCGACTGCAGGCGCTCGCGCGCGTAGTTGAGGCTGTTCTGCAGCGCGCGTTCGGCCAGCGCCAGGCCCTGCACACCCACCGCGAGGCGCGCGGCATTCATCATGGTGAACATCGCGGCCAGGCCCTTGTGCGGCTTGCCGATCAGGTAGCCCTCGGCGCCGTCGAAGTTCATCACGCAGGTGGCCGAGCCCTTGATGCCCATCTTGTGCTCGATGGCGCCGGCGTACGCGGCGTTGCGCTCGCCGAGCGAGCCGTCGGCGTTCACCTTGAACTTGGGCACGATGAACATCGAGATGCCGCGGCTGCCGGCCGGCGCGTCGGGCAGGCGCGCGAGGACGAGGTGCACGATGTTCTCGGTGAGGTCGTGCTCGCCGGCGCTGATGAAGATCTTGGTGCCGGTGATCCTGTACAGGTCGGCGTCGTGCAGACCCTTGCCGGCGGGTTCGGCGCGCGTCTTCAAAAGGCCGAGGTCGGAGCCGGCCTGCGGCTCGGTGAGGCACATGGTGCCGGTCCACTCGCCGGCGACGATGCGCTTCATGAACAGCTCGCGCTGCCATTCCTCGCCATGCAGTTCCATCGCGTGACAGGAGCCTTCGGACAGCAGCGGATACAGGCTCCAGGCCAGGTTGCCGCTCTGGAACAACTCGGTGGTGGCGGTACCCAGCACCGCCGGCAGCGCCTGGCCGCCATAGGCTTCGGGCATGGTCAGGCCGGCCCAGCCACCCTCGGCGAAGGCCTTGAACGCCTCCTTGAAACCCTTCGGCGTGGTGACCGTGCGGGTGGCCTTGTCGTAGTGGCAGCCCTCGACGTCGCCCGGCCCGTTGGTCGGCGCCAGCACCTGTTCGGACAGCTTGCCGGCCTCTTCGAGCACGGCGTCGAGCAGGTCGCGGGTGTGGCCTTCGCCGCCTTCCAGGCCGGTCAGCACGGCTTCCGCGCCGAGTACGTCGAAAAGGGCGAAGCGCTGGTCGTCGAGCGGGGCCTTGTAAAGCGTCATGGCGATGTCCTTCGGTGGAATGGGTGGAACGGGATCAGCGGATCAGCGGAACGTGCCGGGGATGCCCGGCACCGGCGAAAGCCAGTCGTTACCGCTGAAGTCGAAGCTGCGCGGCTGCTTTTCCTGCTCGGGTTTGGCGGTGGCGCGGCCGCTGACGCGGTAGGCCAGCGAGCCGCCGCTGCCCTTGGCCGCGGTGGCGGCGAGCGCCTTGCTCATCTGCGGCGTGGGCAGCACGTCGAGTTCGACGATGTCGCCGGACAGCGCCGGGATGTCGCGCTTGAAGGTGCCGTGCAGGCGCACCGGCACCCCCTCGGCCACCTGCAGCGTGCCTTCGATCGCGGTGAAATCCATCTCGCCGTAGCTGTTGTTCTGGATGCGCACGGTGAGGTGCCACAACCCGTCGGACTGCACCTGCAACTGCTGGATGCTCACCGCCGGCGGAAACACGCTCTTGCGCGGCGGCCCGCAGGCGAGCAGGCCCAGGGCGAGCACGGCGGGGACGATCCAGCGCAGCAGACGCATCACGGCTTCTCCAAACGATCGTTTGAATGCTCGATTCTAACCATCTTTGCGTGGTGGCCGAAACCGCCACGGGCGTGCGCGGGATGTCGCAGCTGGGGTGGGCGCTGGTGCCGAGGGGTTCAATGACGACTGCGGTTGAAGGGGCCTCAGCCCCAACAGCTTCGGACGGATGGGTGGCGTCCCTGCCGCGTCATGGCGTTGAGCCGGGGCGGCGGTTTCAACGATCACCTCGAACGGGCATCATCGGCGTTTGCCCCTCACCGGATCTTCTACATGCCCGCACGTTTCATCGCCCGCCGCTCGCCCATCCACGGCAACGGCGTGTTCGCCACCGAGGTCATCCGCAAGGGCGAGGAAATCGTCCAGTACAAGGGCACGCTGATGACCCACGACGAGGCGGACGCCATGTACGGCGACGGCGGCGAGACCGGGCACACGTTCCTGTTCACGCTCAACGACGAGTACATCATCGACGCCAACCGCAAGGGCAACACGGCGCGCTGGATCAACCACAGCTGCAACCCGAACTGCCGCGCGGTGATCGAGGAGAGCGCCAGCGGCGACCCGCGCCGGGACCGGGTGCTGATCGAGGCGATCCGCACCATCAAGCCCGGCGAAGAGCTCACCTACAACTACGGCATCGTGCTCGAAGTGCCGTACACCGCGCGGCTGAAGAAGCTGTGGCAGTGCCTGTGCGGCTCGCCCGGATGCACCGGCACGCTGCTGCAGCCCAAGCGCTGAGGGTCATATTCCGCCGCGCACCGCGCATCGTCGATGCCCTTCATCCCGCCGTGTCGTGGATGGTGTAGGAGCCCCCACCTTGTGGGCGACCGACGCGGCGGTGTGGCGAAGGCGGGTCGCGCGCAGGGCCTGCCCTCGACTCGATCGAGGGGTGCGCTCCTTGTACGGGGGGTCGCCAGGCTTCTTGTCTCACGGCACAGTCGCTCGCTACGTGAAAAAGGACGCGCAGTTGCCTTTTGGGACTCAGACCCGGAACCCCAGCGTCGCCTGCACCGCCATGGTCCATCCGGCATAGAGCGCCTCGCGTCGCTCTTTCGGCATTGACGCAGTGAAGCGGCGATCAACCGCCCACTGCTTGGCGATCTCCTCGCGGCTGCCCCAGAAGTCGGTGGCCAGGCCGGCGAGATACGCCGCGCCCAGCGCCGTGGTCTCGGCGACCTGGGGTCGCAGCACCGGCACGCCGAGGATGTCGCTCTGGAACTGGGCGAGGAAGTCGTTGGCGATGGCGCCGCCGTCGGCGCGCAGTTCCTTCAGGTCGATGTCGGCATCCACCTGCATCGCCTCGAGCACGTCGCGGGTCTGGTAGGCCATCGACTCCAGCGCGGCGCGGATGAAGTGCTCCTTGGTGGTGCCGCGCGACAGCCCGAACACCGCGCCGCGCACGTCGCTGCGCCAGTACGGCGCGCCCAGCCCGACGAAGGCCGGCACGATGTACACGCCGTCGTTGTCCACCGCGCGCTCCGCGTAGGCCTGCGAGTCGCTGGCCTTGCCCAGCATGCGCAGGCCGTCGCGCAGCCACTGCACCACCGAGCCGGCGACGAAGATGCTGCCCTCCAGCGCGTACTCCACCTTGCCGTCGACGCCCCAGGCGATGGTGGTGACCAGGCCGTTCTTCGAGGCCACGGCCTTCTCGCCGGTGTTCATCAGCAGGAAGCAACCGGTGCCATAGGTGTTCTTGGCCATGCCCGGCGCGAAGCAGGCCTGGCCGAACAGCGCCGCCTGCTGGTCGCCGGCGACGCCGGCGATCGGTACGGCGTGGCCGTAGAAGTACTGGCCCTCGGTGTGGCCGTAGACCTCGCTGGAGGAGCGCACCTCCGGCAGCATCGCCCTGGGGATGTCGAGCATCGCCAGCAGCTCGTCGTCCCACTTCAGTTCGTGGATGTTGTACATCAGCGTGCGCGAGGCGTTGGTGACGTCGGTGACGTGCACCTTGCCGCCGGTGAGGTTCCAGATCACCCAGCTGTCGATCGTGCCGAACAGCAGCTCGCCGCGCTCGGCGCGTTCGCGCGCGCCCTCCACGTGGTCGAGGATCCACTTCACCTTGGTGCCGGAGAAATAGGCGTCGATCAGCAGGCCGGTCTTGGCGCGCACCATGTCCTCGTGGCCGTCGGCCTGCAGCTGGTCGCAGATCCCCTTGGTCTGGCGCGACTGCCACACGATCGCGTTGTAGATCGGCTGCCCGGTGGCCTTGTCCCACACCACCGCAGTCTCGCGCTGGTTGGTGATGCCGATGCCGGCGATCGCCGTGGCCTTCACCTGCAGGTTGTTGAGCAGCTCGGTGATGGTGGTGTAGACGCTGGTCATGATCTCGCGCGGGTTGTGCTCGACCCAGCCCGGCTGCGGGAAGATCTGCCCGAACTCGCGCTGCGCGGTGCCGACGATGTGGCCGGCGCGGTCGAACAGGATGGCGCGCGAACTGGTGGTGCCCTGGTCGATCGCGAGGATGTATTGCTTGTCCATGAGTGACTCCTGGCAAAGCGGCGTTTGACGGCGGATGACAGCGGGCCGATGGCGCCTGCGGATTTTTCATCGAGGGGCCGGCGCGCGCAGGCGGCCGGCATGGTCAGGCAGGGAATGTCTCAGGCGGTTGCATCGGACGCCGCCGGTTGCACGCGGCCGGCCGGCGCCAGCGCCAGCGCGCGCTGGCGTGCCGGCAGGAACGGGTAGATCAGCCAGCGATAGGCGCCGCCGCCGATCACGCCGCCGATCAGCGGGCCGACGATGGGGATCCACCAGTAATTGTCCGGCGACGGCAATGCCGACTTGCCCCAGCCGGCGAAGAACGCGAACAGGCGCGGGCCGAAGTCGCGTGCCGGATTGATCGCCCACGCTTCGAGGTAGCCCATCGAGGCGCCGATGGTGGCCACCAGCAGGCCGATGATCAGCGCGCCGGAGTTGGCGCCCGGCGCCATCTCGTTGTACTGCTCGGTGATCGCGAAGATGCCGAACAGCAGGAACGCGGTGAGCACGATCTGGTCCAGCAGAGCGTGCATCGGCGTGATCGCCAGTCCCGGATGGGTGAAGAACACGCCCGCCGCGCCGCCGCCGACGCGGGTCAGCTGGTGGGTGGCGTTGTAGTGGTCGATCACCGGCTGGAACAGCAGATAGACGATCGCCGCGCCGAGAAAGGCACCGATCACCTGCGCCACCCAGTACGGCAGCACCTTCTTCCACGGGAAACCGCGGAAGATCGCCAGCGCCAGCGTCACCGCCGGGTTGGCATGGGTGCCCGATACCGACCCGGTGACGTAGATCGCCAGCGTCACCGCCAGACCCCACGCCATGCACACGCCCCAGTAGGCGTTGAGGTAGGGGCTGGGGTCGTACAGCACGTACATGCAGGCGACCGAGTCGCCCAGCGCGATGATGATGAAGATGGCGACCGCTTCGGAAATCAGTTCGCCGAGCAGTTGGCGGTTCATGCCGTCACCTCCGGCGCGGGCAAGACGGGAAGTGTCCCGTGGGGCCGGGCGATGCCGGCACGGGCGGTGTGCCCGCGCGGGGCCTGCGATTGCGGGTGTTTCACTGCATTGCGGTACGACATGCTGCGCTCCCTCCGGTGATGGGCGGTCGTGTCCGGCCCCCGCCGGATCGCGACCTCGGTGTTTTTCAGGACACGGCGCTGGGCTCCCCGGGGCGGTGTGGCCCCGGCATGGCCGCGTGACGACAGTGGTTGCAGCGGAACCCGGCGCGAAGCGCTCAGGCGCTGGCGCGTGTGTCGGTGCGCGGCGGCGCTTCGGCCAGATAGGCATGGAGCCGGGCGACATCCGGCGCGGCGATGCGCAGCCCCAGCTTGCTGCGGCGCCAGAGGATGTCCTCGGCGGTTGCCGCCCATTCGTGGCGGCGCAGGTAATCCACTTCGGCCTGGTACAGATCGGCGCCGAAATGCTCGCCCAGTGCGGCCAGCGAGGTGGCCGCGCCGATCACCGTGGCGCTGCGCGTGCCGTAATTGCGCACCAGCCGCGATGCCATCGTCTCGGGCAGCCACGGATGGCGCTGGCACAGTTCCCGCCGCAGCGCCTCGATGTCGCGGCGCTCGCCGCCGGGCAGCGGCCTGTCGGATCGGCCGGTCCATGCGCCGGCGCGGGTGGGCAGCACGTCGGCGAGACGGTCCACCGCCTCCTCGCCGAGCCGGCGATAGGTGGTGAGCTTGCCGCCGAACACGTTCAGCAGCGGCGCGCCGTCGGTGTCGAGTTCGAGCTGGTAGTCGCGGGTGATTTCCGAGGCGTTGTCTTCCTCGTCGTCCAGCAGCGGGCGCACGCCGCTGTAGCTCCACACCACGTCGGCGGGCGAGATCGAGCGGCGGAAATAACGGTTCACGGCATCGCACAGGTAGCGCGTCTCGTCGGCGTCGATGTGCGGTGCCGCGGGATCGTCGGTGTATTCCACGTCGGTCGTGCCGATCAGGGTGTAGTCGTGCTCGTAGGGAATCGCGAACACGATGCGCCGATCCGGCTGCTGGAAGATGTACGCGTGGTCGTGGTCGAACATGCGCGGCACCACGATGTGGCTGCCCTTGACCAGGCGCAGCGAGTGGTCGTGGCCCACGCCCGCCACCTCGTCCAGAAACTGCACGGCCCAGGGTCCGGCCGCGTTGACCAGCGCCCGGGTCCGGACCGTGCGCGGCATGTCGTCGGCCGTCTGCAGCTCGACGATCCAGCCGGTGGCGGAGCGGGTGGCCCGCACGCAGCGGGTGCGCGGCAGGATGGTGGCGCCCAGCGCCTGCGCGTCCATCGCGTTGAGCACCACCAGGCGGGCATCCTGCACCCAGGCGTCGGAGTAGACGAAGCCGGTGTGGAATTCCTCGCGCAGCGGCGCACCCAGGGCATTGCCGGTCAGTCGGAGCCGGCGCGATCCGGCCAGGCTGCGTTTGCCGCGGCCAAGGTGGTCGTAGAGCAGCAGGCCCAGCCGGATCATCCACGCCGGGCGCAGGTGCGACTGGTGCGGCAGCACGAAACGCAGTGGCCAGATGATGTGCGGCGCGACGCGCAGCAGCACTTCGCGCTCGGCCAGCGCCTTGCCGACCAGCGCGAATTCGAACTGTTCCAGGTAGCGCAGGCCGCCGTGGATCAGCTTGGTGCTGGCGCTGGAGGTGTGCGCAGCGAGATCGTCGCGCTCGCACAGGCACACCGAAAGCCCGCGACCGGCGGCGTCGCGGGCGATACCCGCGCCGTTGATGCCGCCACCCACCACCAGTACATCGAACTGCTCCGCCATGACGGGCTCCATGGGTTGATGATCGATTTCGCTCTCATCCGGCCACTATATGCTCGAAATAGAACATTCCTGCGGTTTTTTTTGGAGTGTAAAGTTCGATATCGATCGTTTGCGATGGTATTCGAACATTTTCAAACATTGCACGCTGCACTGCAGCGCACGTGGACCGGACCGGGGCGGCGGGCATGCGGACCGGCCACGGAGCGTAGCGGGGGTATGCGGCGTCAGCGGCCGGTGGCATGGGCCACGTGCAGATGCACGCCGGCCTCGGCCACCACCGCGGCGATATCCGCCGGTGGGGCGCGATCGGTGAACCAGGCGCCCACCGCGGAGATGTGCCCGAGCCGGACCAGCGCGTTGCGCCCCAGCTTGCTCTGGTCGGCGGCCAGGTAGACCTGGCGCGAGTGCTCGATGATGGCCTGCGCCACGCGCACTTCCTGCAGGTCGAAATCCAGCAGCGTGCCGTCCGGCTCGATGCCGGAAATGCCGATCACGCCGAAGTCCACCTTGAACTGGCTGACCAGGTCGATCGCCGGCTGGCCGGTGACCCCGTGGTCGCGCCCGCGCACCACGCCACCGGCCACGATCACCTCGAAGCTGGGGTTGTCGCTGAGCATGATCGCCACGTTGAGGTTGTTGGTGATCACGCGCAGGCCGCTGTGGCCCATCAGCGCGCGCGCCACTTCCTCGTTGGTGGTGCCGAGATTGATGAACAGCGAGGCGTCGTCGGGAATGTGCTCGGCCACCAGCGCGGCGATGCGGCGTTTCTCGTCCTGCTGCAATGCCTGGCGCGTGGTGTAGGCCACGTTCTCCACGCTGGAGGGCAGGCTCACGCCGCCGTGGTAGCGGCGCAGCAGGCCGGCATCGCAGAGGGTGCCCAGGTCGCGACGGATGGTCTGCGGGGTGACGTCGAACTGGCTGGCCAGTGCCTCCACGGTGGCGAAGCCGTCCCTGCGGACCTGGGCCATCAGCTGCTGCTGCCGCGGGTTGAGTTCCAGCTCGTTCATCGCATTCGCCGACACGAAACCGTTTCGATGGTAGCGCAGTGCGGTGTTCAACCCATCGCTCAACCCATCGCTGCGCCCACGCTCACGGCGGCAATACATTCCGGCGACGCGCACGCCATGCCGCGCTTGCCATGCTGGAGAATGTTTTCCACGCGAAGGAGCGTGCTTCCATGAGCAAGTCCAACCTGAAAGGCCGTCGCGTCGCCGTCCTCGCCACCGACGGTTTCGAGCATTCCGAGCTGACCGAACCCAGGCGCCTGCTGGAAGCGGCCGGCGCCCGGGTCAGCGTGATCGCCCCGGGTCATAGCGCGCAGATCAGGGGCTGGACCGGTGGCGACTGGGCCGGTTCGGTAAAGGTGGATCTGCCGCTGGACAAGGCGGCGGTGGACGACTTCGACGCGCTGCTGCTGCCGGGCGGCGTGATCAACCCGGACAGGCTGCGCCTCCAGCCCGAGGCGATCGACTTCATCCGCGCATTCGGCGATGCGGGCAAGCCGGTGGCGGCCATCTGCCACGGGCCGTGGACGCTGATCGATGCCGGCCTGGTGATGGGCCGCAAGGTCACCTCGTGGCCGTCGCTGCGCCAGGACCTGGAGAACGCCGGCGCGCAGTGGCACGACCGCGAGGTGGTGACCGACGGCCAGCTGATCACCAGCCGCAAGCCCGACGATATCCCGGCGTTCGCCCACGCGCTGATCGAGAAGCTCGCCGCCTGAGCTGCCCTGGTCAGCCCGGTGCGCAAGCCCGCCGGGCACCGGAAGCCCGCCGGCTCAAGGCGGGCACCGACCCGACACGGCACAACCCCACCGGGCATCGGAAGCCCTGTGGGAGCGGCTTCCGCCGCGGCGCTCTTTTGCGGCACGCACCAGCGGAAGGCATCGCGACGCGGAAACCGTGGCAGATGCCGGCGGCGGCGCGCCTCAGTCCTCGTCCGGATGCGGCTTCCACGCTTCGCTCAGCTGCTTCTGCACCGGCGGCGGCACCGGTTCGTAGTGGCTCAGCTCCATGCTGTAGCGGCCGCGTCCGCCGGTGATCGCGCGCAGCTCGGTGGCGTAGTCGGCCAGTTCGGCCAGCGGCGCCTGCGCGCGGATCAGCAGCTCGCCGCCGCGCTGCAGGTCGGTGCCGAGAATGCGCGCGCGCTTGCCGGCGAGCCCGCCGGTGATGTCGCCCACGTGCTGCTCGGGAATCGCCACCTCCACGTCCACGATCGGTTCGAGCACGATCGGCCGCGCCTTGCCCACCGCATCGAGGAAGGCCTTGCGGCCGGCGCTGATGAAGGCGACTTCCTTGGAATCGACCGCGTGATGCTTGCCGTCGAGCACGGTCACGCGCACGTCCTGCAGCGGGAAGCCGGCCAGCGCGCCGTGGTCCATCGCCTGGCGCACGCCTTTCTCGATCGCCGGCAGGAACTGGCCGGGAATCGCTCCGCCCTTCACCGCGTCGACGAACTCGAAGCCACCGCCGCGCGCCAGCGGTTCCACCTTCAGCAGCACCTCGCCGAACTGGCCGGCGCCGCCGGTTTGCTTCTTGTGGCGATGGTGGCCCTCGGCCGCCGCGGCGATCGTTTCGCGGTAGGCGATGCGCGGCGGATGGGTGAGCACCTCCACGCCGTAGCGCTCGCGCATGCGTTCGAGCGCGATCGCCAGGTGCAGCTCGGACAGCCCGCGCAGCACCGTCTCGTTGAGTTCGCGCCGATGCTCCACGCGCAGGCAGGGATCTTCCTCGGCCAGCCGCGCCAGCGCCTGCGCCAGCTTCTGCTCCTGGCCCTTGTGCTTCGGCTCCAGCGCCAGCCCGGCCATCGGCTGCGGGAACGCCATCGGCGCGAGCTGGATGCGGTCTTCGTCGTGCGAGTCGTGCAGCACGGCGTCGAAGTGGATGTCGTCCACCTTCGCCACCGCGGCGATGTCGCCCGGCACCGCCTGCTCGATCTCCACGTGGCGCGTGCCCTCGATGCGCAGCAGGTGGCCGACCTTGAACGGCTTGCGGCCGTCGTCGACGAACAGCTGGCTGTCGCGGCGCACCGTGCCCTGCCACACGCGGAAGATGCCGAGCTTGCCCACGAACGGATCGTTGACGATCTTGAACACGTCGGCGACCACGTGGCGCGATGGATCGGCGCGCACCTCCACCGGCTGGTGGCGCGCATCGAGGAACGGTGGCGGGTTTGCCTCGCCCGGATGCGGCAGCAGCCGCTCGGCCAGATCCAGCAGCTCGGCGACGCCCGCGCCGGTGCGCGCGCTGACGAAGCAGATCGGCAGCAGGTGCCCTTCGCGCAGGCACTGCTCGAACGCATCGTGCAGTTGCGCCGGCGTGATCGCTTCCTCGCCGGTATCGAGATACGCACCCATCACCGCCTCGTTGATCTCCACCACCTGGTCGAGGATGCGCTGGTGCGCCTGCGCCAGCGAGGAGAAGTCGGTGGCGCCCTCGCGGTGGAAGAATGCATCGAGCACGCGCGTGCCGCCGTCGGCCGGCAGGTTCACCGGCAGGCATTCGGGGCCAAAGGTCTCGCGCAGCTCGTCCACCAGTGCGGGCAGTCGCGCGCCCTCGCTGTCGATGCGGTTGATCACCAGCACGCAGGCCAGGTCGCGCCGGCGCGCGTGCTCCACCATGCGCCGGGTGCCGTACTCGATGCCGTTGGCCGCGTTCACCACCACCGCCACCGTGTCCACCGCCGCCAGCGCGGCGAGCGCCGGCCCGCGGAAGTCGGGGTAGCCGGGGGTGTCGATCAGTTGGATGCGGCAGTCGCCGCGCGTCACCGCGGCCAGACAACTGTCGATCGAATGCCCGCGCGCCTTCTCCTGCGCATCGGTGTCGGAAAACGTGTTGCCGCGCTCCACCGAGCCGGTGGCCTGGATCGCGCCGCCGGCGAACAGCAGCGCCTCGAGCAAGGTGGTCTTGCCGCTGCCGGCGTGGCCGGCCAGGGCGATGTTGCGGATCTGCTCGGTGCGATGGGCGTGGGCGTTCATGACGACCTCCCGGAACGCGGCGCGCGAGCGGTGCGGAAGCCGGCCCACCGCGCTTGGCGCGGCGACCGGCGAACGTGGTTGGCGAGCGGGGTGCTCCTCGATACGGACATGGCAGAACCCTCCCTGGCGCAAGCGCGGGTCCCGTGCCGGCTTGAACGGCGCCGCACGAGGCCGCGTGGCGCGGCAGACGTTGGCGGGCCGTCATGGCAGTCCGCGGCGCGTGGGCGCCGGGGCGGTCATGGCGGAGAGGCGGCGAAGGCCGCGCGCAGAGGGTTCTCCCATCGCCGCACGCGGTCAAGCTGCACTGCGGCCGGGCGGGAACCCCATGGGGAACGCACGGTCTGTGCAACGCGTGATTCACGCGGCGGTCTGCGACGCTTTCGCATGCTGGCCGGCCCGCATGCCCCGCCCACCCCGCCGAGGTCGATCATCGAACGCACGCCGCCGCTCGACCCGCACCGCTGGATGCCCGCGCCCGGACTGCAGCCGCTGGACGCCGCCACGCGCGAGCTGCTGCGCACGCTGCGTGATCGTCGACCTCCGCGTCTCAACCGGCGGTCGCGCGTGCTGGCCTGGATGCTGGTGGTGGTGCTGCATGCGTTCTTCGCGGTGGTGCTGTGGCACGAGACGCTGCCCGGTCCGCCGCGCGTATTCGCGACCAGCGCCGCGACGTCGGCCGAGCCGGTGTTGCAGGTGCGCTTCATTCCGCGCCGCACAGCGGTGGCACCGAGCGTGGCTGCGCCGCTTGCGCCGCCCGGCCCGCCGCCGCGTCCGAAGCCGGTGCGCGAAATGGCTCAGCCGGACGCGATGCGCGTCGAGGTGCCCGGCCCGGCGCCCGCGCCGACCAGCAGCGTGTCGCCCGCGCCGCGGCTGTTCGACCGCACCGGCGTGGCCCGGCTGCCTGCCGCATCCGCCACCGTGCCGGTGCCGGACTACGTGCAGCGCAGGCCCACCGGCGACATGCAGGTGATGGATCACACCTCGCCGCTGCCGTACAAGGCCACGCGCTTCGAACCGTATTTTCCGCCGCCGGGCGAGAACGCGGCGCAGGCGGGGCTGCGCAGGGTGATGGCGCCGCTGTTCAAGCAGCACCCGGTGAACCTGCCGCGCGGCGTGCACCTCAAGTGCAGCCTGCTCGGCGGCTGCGCCGATCCGCCCGCGCCGCCACCACCCAACGACGGCGACGAGCGCCTGAGCATGGCGCCGGCCGCGCCGCTGGCGAAGGATCCGCATCCGCCCGCGCCGCCCTCGCTGCAAACCTGCATCGCCGCGTGGCGCAGCCAGGGACCGCTGCCCTATGGCTGTCCGGTGGACACGCCGGCCCGCGAAGTCGACGAGGAAGTGCGCCAGTGCGTGGCGCTGTTCCGTGCGGGCAAACGCCTGCCCACCTGGTGCCCGGCCGACACCGCGCAGCGTGCAAGGGCGAAGGATACGTCGCCGACCGCCACGCCGTCGTCGGCGGATGCGTCGCCGTCGAATCGGCCGTCGCCGAACCCCCGGCCGCCGGCCACCAGTCACTGAGAGGCTGAGAATCGCCCGCCTGCTGCGACCGTCGCCAAACGTCCGTGCCGGCGGCGCGCCGCCGGCAAATCTAGGTGATTTGGCTCTCCAAATTCCCCGGGTTTGCCCCCCAATGCACCCTGTCATGAACATTGGGCGGCGCGCTCGCTACGGCGGTCGAATTTTTCTCGGCCTCTGTCGCCACGCGGGTACGGCATCGCGCCACGGTAGCGCGCCGCTACACTCGCGCGCATGCCGCTGCCGCCATCGGACCGCCCGGTCCGCCGCCCCGTCGTGATGCTGGAATCGCCCCGCGAGGCGGCCGAGCGGGCGCGCGTCTACCGTCGCGGCACGCGACAAAAGCCGCGCGACCGCGGGCTGCGCGCGGTGGCGCTGATCGGCAGCCTGCTGCTGCACTTAGTCGTGCTGATTGGCGCGGTGCTCGGCCCCGCCTATGTGCCGCCGCCGCTGCCGGAGCACCCCGGCGATGCCCTGCAGGTGCGCCTGATCGAGAAGAAGAAGGACGAGCCGCCCCCGCCGCCGCCGGTGCGTGGCACGCCGCCGAAAGAGCGCGGTCCGGTGCACCGCGGCAGCGCCGCGCGCGTGGCCATGCGCACGGCGTGGGCCGACGCGGCCACACCGGCGCTTCCCGCCGTGCCCGCCGTCGAACCGGTCCCGGTGCCCACGTTGCAGCCGCCGGTGATCGACGTGAGCAGGCGCAGCAGCGTTCCTGCACCGCAGAAGGCCGTGGCCGCGCCGCCCCCGCCACTGAGCTTGCCTGCGCCCGCGCCCACGCCAGAGCTCGCCCCGGTGCCGCTGGCCGCCGCGCCGCCGACCATCACACTGGATACGCCGCCTGCAGCCAAACCGGTGCCGCCGGCGTTCCAGCCGGAGCCGCCGCGCAAGCCGCAGCTCGAAGGCAACCGCCCGATTCCGCCGCCGGCTTCGCTGGCGCTGCCCGAGCTGCCCGCCCAGGCGCCGCCGACATTCGCACCGCCGACCGTGGCGCTGGACCCGCGCGTGCCGCCTGCCGTGGCGCCGGCCAGCGTGGTGCTGGCGCATCCGCAGGTGGCGGCGGCCGCGCCGCCGGTCCCCGAGCTGCAGCCGATGCCCTTGCCCGCGCAGGCCGCGCCGCAGGTCAAGCTGCAGCCGCAGATCAGCGCGCCCGCGCCGATCGTCGTCGCCACCGAGCGGCCGCGGGTGCAGGCACCGGCGATCACCGTGGCCGCGGCCGAGCCGCAGCTGGAGGCCGTGCCGGTCGCGCCGCTGGCGCCGAGCCTGATCGAACAGCCGCGCGCCCCGGCGTCCGCCGCGCCGAAGCTGGACCTGCCCGCGCCGGCGGCGGCGATCGCGGTGGCGCGTCCGGCGATCGCCCCGGC
Source organism: Dyella sp. KRB-257 (assembly GCF_049445995.1). Classification (NCBI taxonomy): domain Bacteria; kingdom Pseudomonadati; phylum Pseudomonadota; class Gammaproteobacteria; order Lysobacterales; family Rhodanobacteraceae; genus Dyella; species Dyella sp. KRB-257. Next base: position 16,077 of record NZ_JBMSDZ010000030.1, read on the forward strand.
GCCTGCCGCCGAGGCGCCGAAGCCCGCCGCGCCCGCGACGGCACCGGCGGCCAGCGCGGCGCCGGCCATTGAGAAAAGCGCCGCGAACCAGGTGCCCGCCAGCGCGCCAGTTGCCGCCGAAGCGCGCGCCGCCGATCGGCCCAGCGCCGCCGTGGGCGAGCGCGACGCGAGCACCGCGCCCGACGCCACGCCGCAAGGCAGCGACACCGCCACGCCCGGCTCACCCACCGGCAAGGAGCCGTCCACGCCGGTGATCGGCCCGGACGGCAGTCTCGTCTTGCCGGCGCCGGGGCAGGGCACCGGCAGCAGCGAGCCGGCCGGCAGCACCGCGGGCAACGCAGCCACCGGTGCCAGCAGCGGACAGCCCGGCGACTACATCCAGCTCAAGCCGCACGGCGACGTGCAGATCATGGAGCACCGTGCGCCCAACCTCGGCTACAAGCCCACCCGCTTCGAGCAAGACTGGGCGCCCGAAGGCGAAAGCTCGATCGACACCGCGCTGCGCCACGCGGTGGAAAAGACCACGATGAAGCACACCTTCCACCTGCCGCGCGGCGTGCGCATCGAATGCGTGGCGATGCCGCTGTTCCCGATGGCGCTGTTCGGCTGTCACAACCCCGATCCGCCGGCCAAGCCGCTGACGCGGCAGATCTACCAGCGCCTCAACCTGCCGTCGGTCCCGCTCGCGCCGCCCCCGCCCGCACCGGCGGTCAGCGTGGCGAAGCCGGCGGCCGCGCCGATCCTGCTGGACAATTCGGTGCAATGCGCCACCGCCCGCATCGCCGGCGGCCCGCTGCCGCCCGGCTGCGCCGCCACCGGCAACGCCCCGCCGAAACCGTTGGCGACGCCGGCCCGCGCGTCCAGCTCATGGGTGCCGGCGAGCGACCAGTTCCAGTGAAGGGCGGCCGGCTGTCGGGGCTGAAACCCCTCCCACGGTTTCGGCGGGCACCGGCGCATCGTGCAGGGATAGCCCCATCTTCGCGACTCGCTGCGGCTCCTGTGGGAGATGCGGCTAAGGTCCCTCCACCCCGGCAAGCCCTTTCTGACTCGCCGTGAACAAACATACAAGCGGCTTCAGCCGCGACGCCTTTTCACCGGAAGGGCGATGCCGCGGGCCTGCCCCAGGCCGGTGTGCACTGCTCCAGTGCAAGCCGTGTGCGCTCGATGCCGTCGCCCAGCGTGAGTGCGGTGGCGAGACGCAGGTAGCCGTTCTTCTCGCGGTGGTGTCGAGCGCGGCGGTCAGCGTTCGTCCGGCGGCGGCTCGATCGCCTGCAGCAGGGCGTGCAGTTGCTCGCGCAGCGATTCGATATCGTCGGGCGGCAACCCGATCCGGCAACGCATGCCGGCGGGAACTTGCGCCGCGCGACGCTTGAGCGCACGACCCTGCGGCGACAGTGCGATGCGCACGCAGCGCTCGTCGGCCGGGTCGCGGGTGCGGGTGAGCAGGCCGTTGGCTTCCATCCGCTTGAGCAGCGGGGTGAGCGTGCCGGAGTCGAGCATCAGCGCCTGGCCGATCTCGCCCACGGTGCACGTCGAGTGTTCCCACAGCACCAGCAGCACCAGGTATTGCGGATAGGTGAGCCCGAGCGCATCGAGCGCGGAACGCGCCAGCCGGGTGACCCGGTTGCTGGCCGCGTACAGCGCGAAGCACAGCTGGCGCTTGAGGCACAGCGGCGAGGCGTCGTCGCGGGGCGGGGCGGAGGGGGGATGACTGGAACGGGGGCGGCTCATGGCGCGAGGGTGCAGCACGCGCGCGGCGCGGACAAGCCATCCGGTGGCCGGTCCGCGCCGCGCGGCGGATCAGGCCAGCGCCGGGTAGTCGATGTAGCCCCTGGCGCCGCCGCCGTACAGCGTGTCGGCATCGAGCGCGTTCAGCGGCGCGTTCTCGCGCAGCCGGCGCGGCAGGTCCGGGTTGCTGATGAACGGACGGCCAAACGCCACCAGGTCGGCCCTGCCGCGGGCCACGGCGTCGATCGCCATGGCGCGGTCGTAGCCGTTGTTGACGATCCACGCGCCCCTGAACGGCTTGCGCATGGCCGCGTAGTCGAACGGCTGCGGCGCGCGGTCGCCGCCGGTTTCGCCCTCGATCACGTGGATGAAGGCGAGGTTCAACGTGGCCAGGCGCTCGACCGCGCGGTTGAACAGCGCCTGCGGGTTGCTGTCGGCGATGTCGCCGAACGCCGTGAGCGGCGACAGCCGCACGCCGGTGCGGCCGGCGCCGACTTCCCTCGCCACCGCCGCGCAGACCTCGAACAGCAGCCGCGTGCGGTTCTCGATGCCGCCGCCGTAGGCGTCGGTGCGCCGGTTGGACTTGTCGCGCAGGAACTGGTCGATCAGGTAGCCGTTGGCGGCATGCACCTCGACCCCGTCGAAGCCGGCCTCGATGGCGTGACGCGCGGCCTGGCGGTAGCTGTCGACCAGCGCGGGAATCTCCTCAAGCTCCAGCGCGCGCGGCATGGAGACGTCGCTGAAGCCATCGGCGGTGAACACCTTGGCCTCGGCACGGATCGCCGACGGCGCCACCGGCGCCTTGCCGCCGGGCTGCAGCGAGGTGTGCGAGATGCGGCCCACGTGCCACAGCTGCAGCACGATGCGCCCGCCGGCGGCGTGCACGGCGTCGGTGACTTTCTTCCAGCTCTTTACCTGCCCCGGCGAATGGATGCCGGGGGTGGCGATGTAGCCCTGGCCTTCCGGCACCACCTGGGTGGCCTCGGCGATGATCAGCCCGGCGCTGGCGCGCTGGCTGTAGTAGGTGGCCTGCAGGTCGCCCACGGTGTTGCCCTCGCCCGCGCGGTTGCGGGTAAGCGGGGCCATCACGATGCGGTTGGGCAGCTTCAGCTCGCCCACGGTGATCGGTTGGAACAGGACGTCGACGTCGGCCGAAGCGGCGTGATCGGTCATGGAAACTCCTCGGGTGCGCAGGGTGGGGTGGAATGGGGGATGGTTCGAACGGTGCGGGCGGGGCGTGCCGTCTTGCGGTCGACGCCCGCCGGCCACGGTCGGGGATGGGGGCGGCACATCATGTTTCAAGCAATTTTATTGTGTGCAAGATAATGCGGCCGCATCGTGACGGCCGGGCCGCGCCCCGGGTGCTCGTCACCCGACCCGGCAATCCGGCCGAGCCGCGCGACGATATGTTATCGATAACATTTCCTGCCAGGCTGCGCTCGACCAGCAGCCCGGGCTGACTGTGTTGCAGCGGATGAAGCGGCCGGGGCAGGTAGATCCGGTTCGGCCGACGGGAAGGCGGATCGCCCGATTGCCCCGGTGATCCCATTCCACGAGACTGCGCGACATATGCCCACCCCCCCGGTTCCTGCTGCCGCCTCTGCCGCCGCCCTGCCGGTTGCCGGGGTATCGCGTGGCCGCATGACCGATCTGGACGGCTTGCTGGAACGACACAAGCAGGCACTTTGCTGGTCGCTGTCGCTGCTGGTTGGCGTGATCGCACTGCTGGAGCCGTTGACCGCGCATGCGGGTCACAACGCGAGCTGGATGCTGCCCTCCCTGCTGCTGACGCTGGCCTGTTTCCTCAATGCGGCACTGGCGCGCAGCCGCCATGCCAAAGCCGCCGCGCACAGCCTGGTCGTATTGCTGGCCGCCTTCGTGGCGCTCCAGATCGGCCACCACACGGGCATTTCCTGGGCTTTCGTGCTGCCGCCCCTGGTGCTGTTCCTGCATCCGCCGATGCGCGGCCTGATCTATATATCGCTTGCGGTGCTGATCGTGACGGTCGGGTTTTCATTCGGTCACGCGGCTGGCGATTCGGTGCTGAAGGCGGTGGCCGGGCTTTTGACGCGCGAACTGCGTGGTGCGGATATCGGTGCGCGCTTCGGAGGGGACGAATTTGTCGTGCTGCTCCCCGGCGTGAGTGTGGCCGGCGCCGAGGAAGTGGCCCGCCGCCTTCTGAAAAAAGGCATCGCAAGCATGGATCCGCGGCCCCGGGAAGCCTTCGCCGAGGTTACTCTATCGATTGGCCTGGCCGCGTATCCTGCGCACGGCAGACACCTGAACGAGCTGCTGGAAGCCGCGGATGCCGCGCTGCTGCAGGCCAAGGCGCACGGAAAGAACTGCCTGATGAAGGCGGAGGCTCCGGCTTCCTCCGAGACCCCCATGGATGCACCCTCAGTCAGGGAGAGCGCGTGATCCGCGGGCGCTGGCTGGGCAGTCTGCGCGCCCGCGTGCTGGCATTGGCCATGCTGGCGGCGTTGCCGGGTTTCGTGATTGCCTCGATGGATACGGTGGCGTCGTTGCGGCAGGCCGAGGGATCCGCACGCTTGTCGTTGCCCCTTGTGCTGGGCCATGCCCAGCATGTCTATGCCGACGTGACCACGGACGCAGCTGCCGGACTTGCGGTTGCGGCCAGTGACCTGTCAGGGGTCGAGACAACATGCCCCGATTCATTCCATGTGCTGGCGCGGCAGCATCCCGAATACGACAGTATCGGAGTGGTCCGCGATGATGGCGAGACCATTTGCACCCTGCGCCAACCTGGTCGACCTGCCTATTCGATGGATCATGCGCTATTGCGCAATGCAGCCAGGCTTTCCGGGCGGCCGGTGATCACGATGACCGATCCGGGTGCCTCCCCGTTTCCGCGACTGGTGATCGCTGTTGCAAAACCGTTCCCGGGATCCGCGCGGAAATTCATCGCATTCGTTTCAACCGCGTTTCCCTCGCTCGACAAAGTGATCGAAACCGTCGATGTAGCCGCGATTCCCGCGATGAACGAGGCGCGACTGTTTTTCGTCGATTCCGCTGGCGGCCTCACCGAATTGGGACGGGGTGCCCCAGCGCGTGTCGACGACGACATCCGCAAGCTGGTGGCAGGCATGCCGCAACGGCATGCTTCGGCGGCCCCGGGCGTGGTGCATGTCGAGCGGATGGGCGGGCAACTGATCGCATGGCTACCGCTGGGCGAACAAGCCGGGATCGGTTCGTTTGTCATGTCCATCGCCAGTTCGACGCTCTACCAGAGCGCATGGCACACACTGATACGCAACCTGAGCCTGATGGTCGCCGGCCTGATGGCCGTATTGGCCCTGATCTGGTCGCTCGGGCACCGCCTGATTCTGTGGCCCGCGCAGAAACTGCTGACGGCCATGGATGGTCTGGCACGCGGCGACCTGCATGCGCGCACCGGACTGCCCGCAGCCAATCACGAGATCGCCCGGCTCGGCATGGCCTTCGACCGCATGGCGGCGGACATCGAACGGCAGGCCGCCGAGCGGACCCGCCACATCCAGTCGCTGCAGCGCCGGAACCGGTTGCACGCCATGCTGGCGGCTATCAATGCGGCGATCCTCTTACGGCCGAGCGTATCGCTGCTGCTCGAAGAAATTTGCCGCATTGCCTGCGAGGTCGGCCAGTTCACCAGCGCGTGGATCGGCGAGGTCGATGCGCAGGAAAAAATGCTGCGTCCCGTTGGCTGGGCTGGCGCCCGTGCGCAAGCCCAGGCCGGGATGCAGGTGTCCCTCGGCGCCGACGACCCTGCAGGCCGCAGTCCATCGGCCGTTGCGGCCAGCGAGGGGGTGGTTGCGGTGAACAACCGTTGTCCCGCGGATCCGGGGACGGCGCATGGGCACCATTCCAGCCAACCGCTCGGCATGCATTCCGCCGCGGCATTTCCCATCGGGTTCACACCGGATGGACGACGACGCGTATTCACGCTGTGTGTGGACCGTGCGGATTATTTCGAGACCGAAGAAATAGAGTTGCTCGAGCAACTGGCACAGGATGCGGCGTTCGGTCTGCACATGATTGCCACCGAACAGGCGTTGGCGCACAGCCTTACCCACGAGACCACGACCGGATTGCCAAATCACGTGCTGCTTGTGCAGTATCTGGATGATGCAATCCGTCATGCCCGCGCGCACGGCGGGAGTCTGGTGGTGGGCGTGCTGGAGATCGGTTTTCAGCAGTTGGTGAGCCAGTGGGGCGCGCAGCCGGCTGATGCGTTGCTCAAATGGGTGGGCCGACAGATCGAGGCCCAACTGGGAGAGGACGATTTCGCGGGAGTCCTGCCAGGAGCGCGCTTCGGCCTCATCATGGGCAACCTGGATCATATCGACAAGGCGCAGCGGCAGATCGATACCCTGGTCGAGCGCTTGTTGGCAGGACATGGGGAGGGGCGTGACAGGCCTGCTGTGGCCGCCCCCCGGCTTGGCATCGCCGTGTTTCCCGACGATGATCGCGACGCGCAGGCACTGCTCGACAAGGCACAGGCCGTGCTGGCAGTGAGCCATGACACGGACAGCGAGTTTGTGCACTTCTATACACCGGCCATCAGTCTGGGCCTGCAGGAGAACCGCAAGCTCGAACACTGCCTGCGCCACGCGATTGCCGACCACGAACTGGTTCTGCACTACCAGCCGATCATCGAGCTGGCATCGGGTCGACTGCACGGTTTCGAGGCGCTGCTGCGTTGGAACCACCCTGACCTGGGCCAGGTGGCGCCGGATCGTTTCATCGCACTCGCCGAAAGTACCGGCCTGATCCTGCCGATGGGCGATCTGGTGATGAGCACGGCCGCGCAGCAGGCTCTTGCCTGGCAGCGCATGGGGGCCAGCGACCTCGTCATCACGCTGAATGTCTCGGCCATGCAGATGCGCGAGCGGAATTTCGCAGAGCGTGTGGGGCAGTTGCTGACGGGTGCCGTCGAGCAGCTCAGCGCCGTGAAGCTCGCCCTGGAAATAACCGAAAGCCAGTTGATGACCGATGTCGACAGGAGCGCGAGCCTGCTCGCCGAGCTCAAGGCATATGGCCTTGGCATCATTATCGACGATTTTGGCACGGGCTACTCGTCGCTGAGCTATTTGCATCGTCTCCCGGTGGATGCGCTGAAGATCGACCGCACTTTCACCGCCAGCATGGACAGCAGTCGCAAGGCTGCGATGATCGTCGAAGGTATTCTTGCGCTCGCGCGTTCGTTGGCAATCACCACGGTCGCCGAAGGCATCGAGCGCGTCGAGCAGCTCGACTCGATCAGGCGCATGGGCGGCACGTATGTGCAGGGATTCTGGTTCGACCGCGCACTTCCGTGGCAGGTCGCCCAGCAGAAATGGATTTTTCCCAGCCTCGACTGACATCGCCCTTGGATGGCGGTGCCGCGGCGGGGCGCGCTTCAATTACAGCAGGCGCAGCAGTTCCTTCATCAGCGGCAGCCGGCGCACGCGCACTGCGGTGGCGCGGAACACCGCATTGGCCAGCGCCGGCGCGGCGCTGGGCATGGCGAGGAAGCTGGCGCCGGTCGGCGGTCGGTCGTCGTCGGCCACCACGATCACCTCGACCGTGTGCGGCAGCTGCGCCATGGCGGCCAGCGGGAAGGCCTTCCAGTCGTGCTGCTGCACCTGGCCGTCCTTCACCGTGATGGCCAGGTTGAGCGCCTGCGAGAGCGCGTCCAGCGTGGCGCCGGCGAGCTGGCCTTCCAGGCCCTTGGGGTTGATCACGCGACCCACGTCGGCGACGCAGACGACGCGCTCGATGGTCAGCTGCTCGCCCTGCATCGATGCTTCGACGGCGTGTGCCACATAGGCGCCATCGAGATGCCAGCTGGCGATGCCCAGGCCGTTGACGGTGTGCAGCCAGTCGCTCCAGCCGATGCGCCCGGCGGCGAGCCTGAGCACGTTGGCGAGGCGGCCGGTGTCGAGTGTGCCGCCGTCGGGCAGCGGCAGCTGGCGCGCTTCGCCGAGCAGGCGCAGGCGGATGTCCAGCGGGTTTTCGCGCATCACGTGCGCGATCTCGTCGATGAAGCTCTCCGCCGCGAACGCGTTGGCCACGTCGGGCATGCCGCGCATCGGGCCGCGCGGCGTGGCGGACTGCAGGGCATACCAGTCGCTGCGGAAGTTCGGCAGCAGTCCGCCCGGCAGCTGGCCGGCGCTGGCTTCGGACATCCACAGGCGATCGTCCGGCACGCCGCGGCCGACCAGCGTGGGCGCGCTGGCGATGCGCTGGGTCCACGCCAGCACCTTGCGCTTGCGGTCGATCACCGCCTGCATCGCGTGCACGCTGCCGGAGCGGTAGAAGTCGTGGGTGAGGTCGTCCTCGCGCGTCCACAGCAGGCGCACGGGCCTGTCGAGCAGCTTCGCCAGCATCACCGCTTCGGCGACGAAGTCGTGGTCGAGCCGGCGACCGTAGCCGCCGCCCACGCGCGGCACGCGGATGTCGATCTGCGCGGCGGTGAGGCCGGTGAGGCGCTGCACCACGCTCCAGGCGTCCTGCGGCGCCTGGGTGGGGATGAGCAGTTCGGCGCGGTCCTTCTCCAGCCGCACGAAGCAGTTCATCGGCTCGGCGGTGGCGTGCGCCAGCCAGGGCTGCACGTAGGTGGCCTCGATGCGGCGGGCGGCCTTCCTGCCGGCGGCGATGACGTCACCGTCGTCGCGCACGCGCGTGGTCGGCGCGGCGTCGGCGTCCGCCAGCAGCGCGAGCGCCTGCTGTTCGAGCGCGGCGGTGGATTCGCCCGCGGCGGCGCCGGGTTTCCAGGTCACGTCGAGCGCGGCGCGGCCCTGCAGCGCGGCCCAGGTGGTCTCGGCCACCACCGCCACCGCGGCGGAGCGCGGCGTGGTGCCGACCGGCTGGCCCGCTTCGGGCGCCAGTTGCAGCACTTTCAGCACGCCCTTCACGGCGAGCGCCTTGGCGGTGTCGATGCGCTCCAGGCGGCCGTCGGGCCACGGGCAGTGCATCAGCACCGCGACCACCGCATCGTCGGGCGTGTGGTCGATGGCGAAGCGCGCGGCGCCGGTGACCAGCGCCAGCGCGTCGGCGTCGCCCGCGGGCTGGCCGATCAGCGTGTAGCGGTCGGGCGTCTTCAGCGGCACCGGTGCCTTGGGCGGATCGATGCGTGCGGCGGCCTGGGCGAGGCTGCCGTAGTCCAGGCGGCGGCCGTCGCGGCTGATCACGCGGCCGGCCTCGCAGCGCAGCTGGTCGGCCGGCACGCCGAGCTGGCGTGCGGCGGCCTGGGCGAGCAGCCAGCGGGCCAGCGCGCCGGCCTGGCGCAGGTCGTTCCACGCGGCCGGCACCGAGCTGCCGGTGCCGCCGAGCTGGTGGCCGTAGACGAAGCGCGGCTTGCCGTTGGCGTCCGCGGTAGCCGGCCCCAGCCCGATCACCTTGACGCTGGCCCAGTCCGCATCCAGTTCGTCGGCGATGATGCGCGCCAGCGCGGTGGCCGCGCCGGTGCCGGTTTCCGGATCGCGCGCGCCGATCAGCACGCTGCCGTCCGAATCGATGCGCACGTAGGCGCCCAGCCCGTACAGCGTGTCGCCCAGCCAGCCGGCGGGCACCGGCGCGTCGGCGGCATCGACCAGCGGCATGCCCACCACCAGCGCGCCGGTGGCGCCGGCCAGCACCTGCAGGAAGCGGCGGCGCGAGAGCGCGATGCGTCCGCTCATGCCTGCGCTCCATTGGCCGCACCCACGCGCCGGATCGCCTTGCGCACGCGGCTCTGGCAGCCGCAGCGGCACAGGTTGGGCAGGGTGTCGATGTCGGCATCGGTGGGATGCGGGTGGCGGCGCAGCAGGTCGACGCCGGCGATCAGCCAGCCGGCGGTGCAGTAGCCGCAGCCGATCGCGTCCTCGTCGATGAAGGCCTGCTGCAGCGGATGCAGGATGCCGTCGGCGCCGGCCAAGCCCTCCACCGTGGTCACCTGGCGGCCGGCCAGCCTGCTCATCGGCACGGTGATGGCCGACGTCGCCCTGCCGTCGACGAGCACCAGGTCGGCGCCGCCCACGCCTTGCGCGTCGGCGTACTTGGTGCCGGTGAGCTGCAGCACGTCGCGCAGGTACCACAGCAGCGGCATGTCCGGATCGCCGGTGTGGCGGTAGCCCTCGCCGTTGATCTCGAGCGCGATGCCGGCGCGGATTTTCTCCGGGACGATGGTGTTTTCCGGAACGTCCAGATGATCCTGGCCCTGCAACTGCGCCATCTAAAGCACTCCCGTCGGCGAACGCGGCATTTTCGCATCACGCGATGCGATTAGGGGCGCGCGGCACTGAACAAGCGGCGCCAGAGGAAGTACACCGGCGCACCGGCCAGCATGATCAGCACGCCGATGCCGGCGTTCATCGGGTTGCTCAGCATGGTCTCGATCACCACCCAGCCGATCACGCCGATGAAGATGAGCGGCAGCAGCGGATAGCCCGGCACACGGAAGCTGGTGCTGGCGCCGCCATCGTGGCGGCGGTACCAGAACAGCGTGGCCACGCCGATCGCGCAGGCCAGCCAGTCGGCGAAGGTGGCGTAGTCCAGCAACTGGCCGTAGCTGCCCGACAGCACCAGCACGATCGACCACCCCGCCAGCAGCACCAGCGCCAGGTTCGGCGTGCGGTGCACCGGGTGCAGCCGTGCCACCGAGCGGAAGAACAGGCCGTCCTCGCCCATTACCTGCAGCACGCGGGCGCCGGCCACCACAGTGATGTTGCAGAAGCCCAGCGTGGAGATGGCGATACCCAGCGCGATCACCTTGGCGCCCACGGTGCCGAACACGCGCTGCATCACTTCCGCCGCCGGCGCGGTGCTGGCGGCGAGGCCGTCGTGGCCGAGCGCGGCGAGGTAGGCCACGTTGACCAGCGCATAGGCCAGGACCACCCCGAGCATGCCCAGGAACAGCGCGCGCGGCAGGGTGCGCTGCGGCTGGTCCACTTCGCCGGCGAGGTTGTTGAGGTAGGTGAAGCCGGAATAGGCGAACAGCACCGGCAGCGCCGCGCCCATGAAGCCGACGCCGCGGCGCGCCTCGTCCGCGCCGAGTACCGCATGCGCGCCGGCGCCGATGCCGGCCAGGTACAGCCCGCAGGCCACCAGTGCCGCCACCGCCAGCAGCTTGAGCAGGGCGAAGGCGTTCTGGATGGTGGCGCCCAGGCGGATGCCGAACAGGTTGATGCCCGCCACGAAAGCCAGCGCGGCGGCGGCCAGCGGGGTGGCCGCGCGCGGCGGCAGGTCGAACAGTGCCGAGGCGTAGCTGGCGAAGATGGTGGCCACCGCCGCAGTGGAGCCGGAGTAGATCACCAGCAGCATGGTCCAGCCGAACAGGAAGCCGGCCAGCGGCCCGAACGCCTCGCGCAGGTAGACGTAGATGCCGCCCGCGCTGGGCCGGCGCGCGCCGAGCTCCGCGTAGCACAGCGCACCGATCAGGGTGAGCCCGCCGGCGCCCACCCACATCGCCAGCAGCGCCAGCCCCGATTCGGTGCGCTGCGCCGCGATGCCCGGATTGAGGAAGATGCCGCCGCCGATGATGCCGCCGATCACGATCAGCGCCGCATCCAGCGGGCGCAGGGCGCGGGAGTAACCGGGGCGGGGGGCACCGATGGGATCGGACATGGCGGACTCGCGGCGAAATGGACGCCGAAGCATGGCGGGCCACGCGGTGCCCGACAAGCGCCCGCGCCGGCTGCCGGTGGTGCAGCGCGAATGCCGCGGTCGAGCGCGCGGTTTGGTCGGGTCCGGCGGCTGGGGCAAAATGGCGCTCTTGCGCTGCCGGCCTCCTCGGGAGCGCCCGTCCCCGAGCCGCCCATGACCATCATCAAGCAAGCCGACCTGATCCAGTCCGTTGCCGACGCGCTGCAGTACATCAGCTACTACCACCCGGTCGACTACATCACGAATCTCGCCGCCGCCTACGAGCGCGAGGAGTCGCCCGCAGCGAAGGACGCGATGGCGCAGATCCTGATCAACTCGCGCATGGCCGCCGAGGGCCATCGCCCGTTGTGCCAGGACACCGGCATCGTCACGGTGTTTCTCAAGGTCGGCATGGACGTGCGCTGGGAAGGCTTCACCGGCTCGCTGGAGGACGCCGTCAACGAAGGCGTGCGCCGCGCCTACAACGACCCGGACAACAAGCTGCGCGCCAGCGTGCTGGCCGACCCGGCCGGCACGCGCAGCAATACGAAGGACAACACGCCGGCGGTGATCAACGTCTCGATCGTGCCGGGTGACAAGCTCGATGTGATCGTGGCGGCCAAGGGCGGCGGCTCGGAAGCGAAATCCAAGTTCGTCATGCTCAACCCGTCCGACTCCATCGTCGACTGGGTGCTCAAGACCGTGCCGACCATGGGCGCCGGCTGGTGTCCGCCGGGCATGCTCGGCATCGGCATCGGCGGCACCGCCGAGAAGGCCATGCTGCTGGCGAAGGAATCGCTGATGGAGCCCATCGACATCCAGGAGCTGATCGCGCGCGGGCCGGCCAGCCGCATCGAGGAGCTGCGCATCGAGCTGTACGAGAAGGTCAACGCGCTGGGCATCGGCGCGCAGGGCCTGGGCGGCCTCACCACCGTGCTCGACGTGAAGATCAAGGACTATCCGACCCACGCCGCCAACCTGCCGGTGGCGATGATCCCCAACTGCGCCGCCACCCGCCACGCGCACTTCACCCTCGACGGCTCCGGCCCGGTGGCGCTCGATCCGCCCTCGCTGGAGCACTGGCCCCAGCTCACCTACAACCCGACCAATGCGCGCCGGGTGAACCTCGACACCATCACCGCCGACGAGGTCGCCAGCTTCAAGCCGGGCGAAGTGCTGCTGCTCAACGGCAAGCTGCTGACCGGCCGCGATGCCGCGCACAAGCGCATCGTCGATATGCTCGACCAGGGCGAAAAGCTGCCGGTCGACTTCGCCGGCCGCTTCATCTACTACGTCGGCCCGGTCGACCCGGTGCGCGACGAGGTGGTCGGCCCGGCCGGCCCCACCACGGCGACGCGCATGGACAAGTTCACCGAGCAGGTGCTTGGCTCAACCGGCCTGCTCGGCATGGTCGGCAAGGCCGAGCGCGGGCCGGCGGCGATCGAGGCGATCAGGAAGCACCGCTCGGTGTACCTGATGGCGGTGGGCGGCGCGGCGTATCTCGTCTCCAAGGCGATCAAGGCGTCGAAGGTGGTCGGCTTTGCCGATCTCGGCATGGAGGCGATCTACGAGTTCGAGGTGAAGGACATGCCGGTGACGGTGGCGGTCGACTCGGCCGGTACCTCGGTGCACAAGACCGGGCCGCGCGAGTGGCAGGCGCGGATCGGGAAGATTCCGGTCGTTATCGAATAAAAGCTGTGCGCGTAGCGCACGCCATCGCCTCCTCTCCCCGCTGGGGAGAGGATTGAGGTGAGGGGCGGGTGCTCGCGAGAACGCCGCGTCCGGGCGCCGCCTTTGTCTCCTCTCCCCGCTGGGAAGGTCGGGCAACGTGTCTGCCGTATCCCGCATCGTCGTCATTCCCGCGAACGCGGGCTCGCGGAGGCAGGAGCCGGAGCGGACGCCGAAGGCGGTCCGAAGGACGACCGCAGGAGCGGTCGCCATCCACTTTGATCTTGGCTGTTCTTTGTCGGAAACCGATTAACAGCCAAGAGCGGTTTCGTCCTCCTTCGGAGGCCGAGTCACTTTTCTCTGTTTGGCCAGAGAAAAGTAACCAAAAGAGAGGCCACCCCGCTTCCGCGCCTCCCGGGCCGCTGGCCCGGGAGGTACGCGTCCGGGCTGCGGGGTTTGTCGACAGGGCATCCTGCCCTGACGCCAAACTGGCCGGCATCCATGCCGGCCACCCTTCGGGCTGATCCTCCGCCCGGCCGCCGCTGCAGAGGGGAGGGAAGGTCAAAAGCCGCGCGCGCCGCGCGCAAAGGCTCGGCGATCGCTCGCGCGATCACCATCGCCTTTGCGCTGTTGTCCGTGCAGATGCTGTTGCTGAGGCGGTGGCCGCTGTTATTGCTGTTGCAGCCGTTACCGCCGCTACCGCCGCTGCGGTCGCCGTCACCGTTGCCGTTGCCGTGGCTCTGGCTCTGGCGTTGGCTTTGGCCGTTGCCTTTGCTTTTGATCTTCCCCTCCCTTGTGAGGCGGTGAGCCGTGGACGACAGGCCCGCAGGGGCATCGGCAGGGATGCCGATGCCTTTTCGCCAGGGCAGGAGCCCTGTCGAAAAGCCCGGCCGCGGCTCACGGACTTGCCGGGTGCAGCCCGGCAAGCGCCGAGGAGGGTCGCCTTCTCTTTGGTTACTTTCTCTTGGCGACCCAAGAGAAAGTGACTCGGGCGCCGAAGGCGTACGAAACGCCTTTGCACTAACGCCCACAGCTAATGCCCTCGTATCGCCACCGAGTCGCCCTTTTGGTCTTGACGTTGATGCCGAGAAAGGTCATGCGATTTGGTTAATTAGAAGGCTAAACGTCCAAACGCATCCCCCAGTTGCAATCGCATTGCCGCAGCGCAACACTGGCGAACCTTCCACGCCACCAGGCCCGACCACCCGTGACCCCGCCCGCCCAAGCACCGCTCCCCGCGGACGCCCCCTGGATCGTGATGAAGTTCGGCGGCACCTCCGTCGCCACGCTTCCCCGCTGGCAGAACATCCGCGAGCTGGTCGCCAGCCGCCGCGCCGAAGGCGCCCGCGTGCTGGTCGTCGTCTCCGCGCTGACCGGCATCACGGACGCGCTGAAACAGCTGTGCAGCGAGGGCGACCGGGCGAAACGGATGGCGGCGGCCGATGCGATCGCGCAGCGCCACTACGACCTGCTGGCGCACATGCAGCTGGAGACGCCGCCGACGCTGGCCGAACGGCTGCAGGTGCTGGCCGGGCTGGCCGACACCGGCCCGGCCGAGCTGGGCGAGCTGGCCTGGTTGGCGCAGGTGCAGGCGCATGGCGAGCTGATGTCCAGCGCGCTGGGCGCGGCCTTTCTCAGTCATACCGACGTGCCGACCGAATGGGTCGACGCGCGCGAGTGCCTGAGCGCGATCGCACTGCCCAACCAGAACGAGCGCACCCGCTTGCTCTCGGCGATGGTCGATGCGAAACCCGACCCGGCGCTCAACGCGCGCCTGGCCGAGCGCGGCGAGGTGTTCATCACCCAGGGCTTCATCGCCCGCGAGGCCGACGTCGAAGGCAGCCGCCGGCGCACGGTGCTGCTCGGCCGCGGCGGCTCGGACACCTCGGCCTCGTACTTCGGCGCGCTGCTGAAGGCGGCGCGGGTCGAGATCTGGACCGACGTGGCCGGCATGTTCACCGCCAACCCGCGCCAGGTACCGGGTGCGCGCCTGCTGCAGAAGCTGGACTACGAGGAGGCGCAGGAAATCGCCTCCACCGGCGCCAAGGTGCTGCACCCGCGCTGCCTGTCGCCGCTGCGCGAACCGCGCGTGCCGCTGCTGATCAAGGACACCAACCGGCCCGAGCTGGACGGCACGGTGATCGGCCCGGAGGTGCGCGAGCACGCGCCCAGCGTGAAGGCGATCAGCGCGCGCAAGGGCATCACCCTGGTGTCGATGGAGTCGGTCGGCATGTGGCAGCAGGTCGGCTTCCTCGCCGACGTGTTCGCGCAGTTCAAGCAGCACGGGCTGTCGGTGGACCTGATCGGTTCGGCCGAGACCAACGTCACCGTGTCGCTGGACCCGACCGAGAACCTGCTCGACTCCGACGCGGTGGCCGCGCTGGCCGCCGACCTGGCCAAGGTGTGCCGGGTCAAGGTGATCGCGCCGTGCGCGGCGATCACCCTGGTCGGTCGCGGCATGCGCTCGATGCTGCACACGCTGTCCGGCGTGCTGGCCGAGTTCGGCCAGCTGCGCGTGCACCTGATCTCGCAATCGTCGAACAACCTCAACCTGACCTTCGTGGTCGACGAGAGCGTGGTCGACGAGCTGCTGCCGCACCTGCACGAACTGCTGATCGCCGCCGGCGCGCTGCGCACCGACGACAGCGCGCTGTTCGGCCCGAGCTGGCAGGCGCTGTACGGCAGTGGCGAAGCGCCGGTGGCGGCCTCCGCCTGGTGGCGCGAGGCCGAACGCGAGCGCCTGCTGGCGATCGCCGCCGAGGCCACGCCGCGCTACGTCTACCACCTGCCCACGGTGCGCGCGCAGGCACGCGAGCTGAAGACGCTGGCCGCGGTGGACCGCCTGCACTACGCGGTGAAGGCCAACACGCACCCGGCGATCCTGAAGGCGATCGCCGATGAAGGCTTCGGCTTCGAGTGCGTCTCGCCGGGCGAACTCAAGGCGGTGATGGCGGCGGTGCCGGAGAGTGCGCCGCTGCTGTTCACGCCGAACTTCGCGCCGCGCGAGGACTACGCCTGGGCGCTGACCACGCGCGCGACGGTGTCGCTGGACTCGCTCTATCCGCTGGAGCACTGGGGCGATACCTTCCGCGCTCGCGAGATCGTGCTGCGGCTGGATCTGGGCCGTGGCCTGGGTCATCACGAGAAGGTGCGCACCGGCGGCAGCGGCAGCAAGTTCGGCCTGCCGGTGGAGCAGCTCGACGCCTTCCTGCGCCTGGCCGACCGCCACGGCGTCACGGTGCGCGGCCTGCACGCGCACCTGGGCTCGGGCATCCTCGACGCCGGCCACTGGGGCGAGGTTTATGCGCAGCTGGCCAGCCTGGCCGAGCGCATCGGCAGCGTGGCCTTCCTGGACATCGGCGGCGGCCTCGGCGTGCCCTCGCATCCGGGCGAGGCGCGGCTGGACATGGCCGCGCTGGACAAGGTGCTGCGCGAGGTGAAGGCGGCCTATCCGCACTACCAGCTGTGGATGGAGCCGGGCCGCTACCTGGTCGCCGACGCCGGCGTGTTGCTGGCGAAAGTCACCCAGCAGAAGGGCAAGGGGATGCTGCGCTACCTCGGCCTGGACACCGGCATGAACAGCCTGATCCGCCCCGCGCTGTACGACGCTTGGCACGAGATCGTGAACCTCACTCGCCTCGACGAGCCGGCCACCGCGCTGGTGCAGGTGGTCGGCCCGATCTGCGAGAGCGGCGACGTGCTCGGCAGCGACCGCCGGATGCCCGAGGCGAGCGAGGGCGACGTGGTGCTGATTGCCCAGGCCGGCGCGTACGGCAAGGTGATGTCCTCGCCGTACAACCTGCGGGAGGAAGCGGGGGAGGTTGTGCTGGAGTAGATGGCGGGCTTGAGGCGGCGTGTCCCCTCACCCCAGCCCTCTCCCCAAGGGGAGAGGGAGAAGTGCCGAGTCCCCGCTTTGCTCCCTCTCCCCTTGGGGCTGTCTCTTGATCACATTTGGTATTGAAAATACGCTGCAAGCCCTTGATCCTTCATGGTGGCCTCACGCATGTTTCCCACGGACGCGAAAGCTTGGGCGCAGGAAATCTTTGGCGAATGTGAG
>NZ_JBMSDZ010000031.1:0-31332 GCF_049445995.1 Dyella sp. KRB-257
CCTCGGCGATCAAGCCTGCCCGTTCCACCTCACGTTGCGTCATCCCCACCTCCACGGTCACCCCCTCGACGGAAAAGGGGACACTTGTAACTTGCAGGAAGGGGACACTACTAACTGGCAGCTACAGACCCCGGCATGACAGACCCCGGCATGACAGCCCCCGGCATGCAGACCCCGGCATGCAGACCCCGGCATGCGGCATCGGCACCAGCGGCTCAGCCCGGCAACAGGCCGGGCAGGCGGTCGTGCAGCACGCCGTGGCGCCAGCCGTCGAGGAACTCGGGCCACTCGGCGGTAACCACGTATTCCTCCAGGACCTTGCGCGGGCAGAGCAGGCCGCTGGGTAGATCCAGTTCGGCGGCGGCGGCGTCCACGACGTCCTTCATCGCCGCCAGCGCCTTTTTTGCCTCGCCCTGCGGATGGGTGGGAATGGCGGCGGTGGCGGCGATCTCGCCCTCGTCCATCGGCTGGCGCAGCAGTTCGAACAGTTCGGCGCGCTGCGGCGCGCGCAGCGCGCGCTGGCCGCGGCTGCGCTGGTCCAGCTCGGCCGGCGTGCCGGGCGGGTGCTGGGCCAGGCTCATCGCCAGGGCGTCCTCCAGCAGCCAGGGGCGTGGACGATCGAGCGTGCGGGCGGTACGGTCGCGCCACCGCAGCAGGCGGCGCAGCATCGTCTGCTGCGGTGGCGACCATTCGGCTGCACCGCGCATGGCGCGCTGCGGCTGCGCTTCGCCCTCGCGGGCACCGGCGCGATGCTTGAGCCGTTCGCAGTCTTCGGCGTGCCAGGCGCTGCGGTCGCGCTGGTGCAGGCGCTCGCTCAGCTGGGCGTGGATGGAGTCCATGTAGACCACGTCCAGCGTGGCGTACAGGCGCTGGGAGTCGGTGAGCGGGCGCTGCAGCCAGTCCGAGCGGGTCTCGCCCTTGTCCAGATCCACGCTGCACAGCTCGGCGACCAGCGCGCGATAGCTCACGCCCAGGCCCATGCCCGCGAAGGCCGCGGCGATCTGCGTGTCGAACAGCGCGCGTGGACCGCCCGGCAGCAGCGGCGCAAGCGTTTCCAGATCCTCGCCGGCGCTGTGCATCACGGTCACCGTGTTGCCGGTATGCAGCGACGGGTGCAGCGCGTCGCCCAGGTCGAAGGCCAGCGGATCGACCAGCGCGTAGCGCCCGTTCCAGCCCAGTTGCAGCAGGGCAAGCTGCGGATAGAAGGTATTGCGGCGCATGAATTCGGTATCCACGCCCACGATGGCATCGTCCGGGAGTCCGGCCAGCCAGCGATCGAGCATGTCGCGGTGGTCGATCCATGCGGCATCGTTGGGCAGGGCGGGCAGGGACATGCAGCATTTCCTTCGAAAGCGGGGCGTGGCCGCGGACGCGGCGCGCGGGCCGACTCGATGGAATGTCGATTGCCCGCGGTGGGCGTGGCACGATAACAGGCCCCACGAGGACGCCCAAGATGCCCAGCAGCACGAACGTCGCCCGACAGCGCGCCCTCGGCGGCGCCCTTGGTGTGCTCGTGCTGGCGTTCGCGCTCGTGTATCACTTTTTTCCGCGGGTGTTCCACGTCAATCCCGGGGACATGGCGCCGCGCCGTTCGATGGCGCTCGGCGTGGCGACGCAGGCGCGCGGCGCCAGCGCCTCCAGCGCCTCGTCGCTGGTCGATCCGGGCGAGATCGATGCCGGCCCACCGCTCACGCTCGCGCCGGCGGCGGTGATCGCCGCGCGCAGCGCGCACCGCAATCCCGACCTGCCGCAGCAGAAGGGCAAGGATCCGCCCGAGGTGGTCGCCCTGCTGGTGCGTGCCGACAAGGCGCTGCATGCCGGCCAGGTGGCTGGTGCCGAGAACAGTGCCGCGGTGCTCTACCAGCAGGCGCTCAAGCTCAAGCCGGACAGCCGCCGCGCGCTGGAAGGCCTGTACGAGTCGCGCGCACGGCTGGTCGCCGCGATCGGGCAGGACATCGCGGTGGGCGACGCCGACTCGGCCAGGGAGCTGATCGCCACCCTGCGCGCCTTGCCCGGCGCAGCCGACGACGTGAAGAGCCTGCAGGCCAGTCTCGACACCCTGGTGAAAGTGCGCCCGATGCTGGCCCGGGCGGCGACGTTGCTGGACCAGGGCAAGGTCGATCAACCCGAGGACGACAACGCCCTGGCAGTTTATCGACAGGTGCTGGTACTCGATCCGCAGAACGCGGTGGCCCGGCAGGGCCTGCTGCAGGTACAGCGCGCCGTGCTCGATCGCGCCCTGGCGGCCGTGGCACAGAACGACTTTGCCGGCGCGGACAAGGCGTTGGCCGAGGCGCAGGCGATCCAGCCCAACTCGCTGGCACTGCGCGACGTGAGCTCGCGCGTGAAAGGCATGCGCGACCAACGCGCCGGCGGACTGCTGGCACAGGCCCGCTCGGCGCTGGATGCAGGCAACCTGTCGCTGGCCGAGAAACTCGCCGGGCAGGCCCGCGACACCCGGCCGGACCTGCCTGGCCTGGATGATTTCCACGAGCGGCTGATGAATGCCCGCCTGTACGCGAGCTACCACCCCGGCCAGGTGTTCACCGACAGCTTCGTCGATCTCCCCGGCAAGGCACCGGCGATGGTGGTGATCCCTACCGGCAGCTTCCAGATGGGCGCAGCCAACGACGAAGCCGACCGCAACGATACCGAAATCCCGCGCCACGAGGTGACGCTGGCCAAGGGCATGGCGATGGCCCGTACCGAGATCACCGTGGGCCAGTTCCGCGACTTCGTGCGCGCCAGCGGTTACCGGCCCGACTCGGTGACCATGGGCGGCTCCAGCGTCTACGACGAGCGCAGCGGCGTATTGCGCGACGACCCCCGCGCCACCTGGGAGGACGATTACGCCGGCCATCCGGCCGACGATGATCTGCCGGTGGTGAACGTCTCATGGAACGACGCCAAGGCTTACGCCGACTGGCTGAGCAAGCGCACCGGCAAGGTCTATCGCCTGCCTAGCGAGGCCGAGTTCGAATACGCACTGCGCGCCGGCACCACCACCCGCTACTGGTGGGGCGACGGCACGCCTGACAAGCGCGTGGAAAACCTCACCGGTGCGCTGGATCGCTCCCGCAACGGTCGGCGCTGGAGCAATGCCTTCCGCGGCTATCGGGACGCCTATTGGGGGCCGGCACCGGTGATGAGCTTCATGGCCAACCCGTTCGGCCTGTACGACATCAACGGCAACGTTTCCGAATGGGTGGCCGATTGCTGGCATGACAGCTACCTGCGCGCACCGCGCGATGGCAGCGCGTGGATCAACCCCGGCTGCAGCGCCCGCGTGGTGCGTGGCGGCTCGTGGGGCAGCGCGCCGGAGCAGGACCGCTCGGCTTATCGGCAGGGCGTGGAAGCGACGGTGCGCAGTGTGCGCGTCGGTTTCCGGGTAGTGCGCGAGCTCTGAAGCCCGAACGCTGAGCGGCTTCTGACTGGCGGCGGGCGCCATCACATTTGTGCGCGGAAATCGCGCTATGTTCACCACTCCGGCACGCAGCGGAATGTGCACGCCGGGTGGTGCAGTACCCGCTACCGTTTTTTCCGGAATCTTTTCCCGGAATCCTTCCGGTTCATCGGGAAGGACTCGGCCCTTGGCCCCCCCAAGACCTGTCGAGGAAGCTGCCATGGATCCGCAACCGGTTCGCCTGTTCGTCCCGTACACCGACGACACGCCGTGGATCGTGCGCCGCGAGGTGGTCCGCGTGGGCACCTTCGGCAGCCGCTCCGACGCGGTCCGCGCCGCCATGGCGATGCGCTCCAAGCTCAGCCGCGCCTGGGGCCTGGATCATCCACCGGTACAGGTGCAGGAATGCGACGGCAGCTGGCACGACGCAGACGAGGGCGAACTGTTCGGCTGAACCGGTGCCACGTGCCGCGGCCGCCAAAGAAAAACCCCGCGCGAGGCGGGGTTCTTCATGTCTGGTACCGGTGATAGGACTCGAACCTACACGACATCGCTGCCAGCGGATTTTGAGATTGTTCTTGAGGAATAGCATGGGACTACGCTGGAACTCGCCAAGCCTTGCTGGGCTTGGTTTTCCAAGGGGTTAGTCCCGTCTAACCTTACGCCTTGACCAGACCGATTGCGGCACACTTTCCGATGCCGTGGCTCCTGGCTGGTTCCTGCGTTCGATCTCGAACTAGGAGGGCGTCATGGCCAAGATCAAGCTCACCAAATCCGCCGTCGATGCGGCCGAAGTCACCGGCAAAGACTACGAACTGCGGGACACTATTGTCCCCGGATTCCTCTGCAAAGTCACCGCTCACGGCCGCAAGGTCTTCATGCTCCAGTACCGCACGAACTGGAGCGAGCGCCGCAAGCCGAAAATCGGCCAGTTCGGCGAGCTGACCGTTGAGCAGGCCCGCTCGATCGCGCAGGACTGGCTGGCCGACGTGCGCAAGGGCAGCGACCCCAGTGCCGCCAAGCTGGCCGCGCGCATGGCCCCCACGGTCAAGGAGTTGTGCGAGCAGTTCATCGAGGAATACTCGAAGCCGCGCAACAAGCCCCGCACGGTCGATACCTACCAGGGCTACATCGACCGTCACATCATCCCGGCGTTGGGCAAGATGAAGGTGCCCGACCTGACGCGCGCGGACATTACGGCGCTGATGCGGGACAAGGCGCATATCGCCGTCACGGCCAACCGGATTCTGGCTTGCCTCCGCAAGATGCTTAACATGGCCGAAGTGTGGGGCTACCGGCCGGACGGCTCTAACCCGTGCCGTCACGTCCCCAAGTACCGAGAAGATGGCGAGACGCGCTACATCGTCAACGACGAGCTGGCGCGCCTCTATGCCTATCTCGACCGGGCGGATGCCGAAGGGCTGGAACACCCGACCCTGACGTTGGCAATCCGCCTGCAATTCGAGTTTTCGGCACGCATGATAGAGATCCGCACGCTTGAATGGGCTTGGGTCGATTTCGAGAATCGCCGCGTCGTCTGGCCAGATAGCAAGACCGGCGACATTTCCAAGCCGATGAGCGAAGCAGCCTACCAACTGTTGTCCAATGCCCCGCGCATCAACGATTCGCCTTACGTGTGCCCGGCCGTCTTCGACAGCAAGGAGCCGCTGCCTGAAAGCACCTATTACAACTCCTGGCGGCGCATCTTGGAACGGGCCAAGGTGCCGCATGTCGGCACGCACGGCATTCGTCATCGCGCGGCCACTGACATCGCCAATTCCGGCGTTCCCATCAAGGTCGGCATGGCGCTGACCGCGCACAAGACCGTCACGCAGTTCATGACGTATGTGCATACCGAGGATGACCCGGTGCGGGCGGCTGCCGAGAAGGTCGCCAAACTGCGGCGGGACGCCATCGACAGCCGGGCGTCGGCTACGCCGACTACGCAGCCGCTGGCCGCTTGCCCCGTCGCGGAAGGTGAGAAGACTCGCACCAGTCAGGGCAACTATCGACCCTACCGCTACCGAAAAAGCCCGAAGCGCGCAGTGCCGCCTGGCACAAAGCGCGCAGCGCCAGAAGTGCCGGTGGCGGCCGGCTCCTGAACGTGGCGCCTGAATTGTCGTATCAGCGATACGACAATTCAGGGCTTGCCATTCATACTCGAACGGATATAATTTCATGGTACAGAAACGCAAGCTTCTCTATTGGGAAGGCTCGTCGAAAAAGGACTTCAAAGAGTTCCCGGTCGACGTGCAGAAGGACATGGGCGTGGCGCTCTTCGTCGTCCAGCTGGGCGGCACGCCGGATTCGGCCAAGCTTTGGAAGGGGCTGGGTTCCGGCGTGTACGAACTGGTAGAAGACCACCGGGGCGACACCTTTCGCGCGGTCTATACCGTGCGGTTTGGCGACGCGGTGCATGTGCTGCATACGTTCCAGAAGAAATCCAAGTCCGGTATTGCCACGCCGCAGCCGGACGTGGAGTTGATCGAGAAGCGGCTGAAAGCAGTGCTTGCCCGCTATGGGGCGAGCGGGAGAACGTGATGGCTCGCAAAGACAATCCACAAGGCACCGACAACGTGCTGCTGGATCTCGGTTTCGACGACGCGGAAGAACTGTCGGCGAAGGCAGCGCTCGCGCTCAAGCTCAACGAGCTGATTGATCGACGAGGCTTGAGCCAGAACGAGGCGGCGGCAATCACCGGTATGACCCAACCCAAGGTGTCACAAGTGCGCCGTTACAAGCTCCAGAACATTTCGTTGGAGCGGTTGATGCAGGCGCTGGTGTCGCTGGATCAGCGTGTCGAAATCATCGTACAGCCAGCGCGGCGCACCCATGCGCCCGGTATCTCCGTTGCCGCTTGATCGTCTCGCGCGTTGCCGGTACGCCGCACTTGGGCCAGGTTTCGCTCGAACGCTTCATCGTGACGCAAGGGTGGTGAACATTAAGCATGGATGAGGCCGTCATCGTCTTTTCGCGGAAAGGGTTGTTTCAGACCCGAATCACTGCGCGCGATGTGCGTAGTCGGGAAC
Organism: Dyella sp. KRB-257; assembly: GCF_049445995.1. NCBI lineage: Bacteria > Pseudomonadati > Pseudomonadota > Gammaproteobacteria > Lysobacterales > Rhodanobacteraceae > Dyella > Dyella sp. KRB-257. The sequence goes on from NZ_JBMSDZ010000031.1 coordinate 6,433, forward strand.
ACGCGCGCAAGCTATGGCCTCTGGTGTCTCCTGATGCGTTGAGGCAAATGGTAACGTGGGTTAGTCCCACTTTTGAGAACGGGGAGCTACGCCGCCGTTCCCACTTCCGGCAGCTTCCCGCCGATCACACGTACAACCTAAGAGCACACTTTGACGACGAAGAAGGTCGTCGGCAGCGCACCGTGCAAGAAAGCCCCGAACACCGGCACGCCAAGGAATTGATCGCCGCAGAGCTTGCGCGGCGCATGGATGCCGGGCTTGCGATGCCTTGGTCATTCAAGGACGTGGATGCGTCGGATTACCCGTTGGAAGGCAACTTGTTGCTCGGCGCCGACAGCGTGGCGAGCGAACATCCGCTGGAAACTCCTTTCGGCAGTCGGTTCCGGCTTGACGTCGCTGTGCTCGGCCCACCTGTCCTGACGGAACCAATGGTGCTGGGAGGCGTGGAAATCGAACTTGGACACGCTTTCGATGGGCGCAAGGCGCTGATCGGCAAGTCGCTCGGCTTTCCGCTCATCTCCATCGACATCACCGAGATGACACTGGCCGAGCTTACGCCGGAATGGGCGAAGCAGGTATTGACCGCGACCACGCGGAGCCACGAGCAAGGGCGTCGGCAGACGTACATCTATCTCCACGATCTGCTGTACCCCCTCTACGCGCAACTTCCGGCGTTCCTCGATAGCGAGCAGCGTCACCAGTTCCTGGTGTTTGCAGACGACGCCACCTTGCACAAGCTGGTGCACTGGATGAACCTGCTGGCCGACAAGTTGGGGTACCCAAAGAGTACGGTCGCCGTGGCGTTGGTCAACGGGAAAAACGAGCAATCGCGCAAGATGCTGGAGCGCGCAGGACAGGTCGTTGGACCAGACTGGAAAGGCTTCAACGACCAGCGATGCCTGCGCCTTACGCTTCCACGCCCCAAAGGCCCGGCAGACCTCCAGGCCCATCGTTTCCACATGACGATGGCACGCGTGCTGCTGTCGCACACGGATGCGCTCGTTGGATACAAGTATTGCAACGGTGTGGATAACAACCACCCGGAAGATGATGTCTGGGTCGCGCATCGCTGGGTTGCCGAGCTGAGTAAGCACACCGAGCATCGTGTCTTGCCGAAGCGGTTGGCCGAGCCGATCAACAGGTTGATCGCGGTGGTTTCGGACTTACATCGTAGTCATACAGCGGCCCCTCAAGAAGTGCGTCCGTCCGATGCCTGACATCATCCTGCGGGCAAATACCTTGGCGGAGTTAAAGGCCAGGCTGGCCGAGTTGGATATTGAAGTCCCTGCACGCTCGGAAGGACGCAAGCCTTGCCATGCGGAGCGGTACGGCATCGCGCACTTGCTGGCGACGCTGCCGGCAGGACGGCTCTCGTTTCCGTTGACGCTTACCCATCGGGACAGACCGGATTTCCTGTTGGCCATGCCCGATGGCGACGACGTCGGGATCGAACACACGGAAGCCGTGCCCGAGAACGTTGCCCGTGCGCAGTTCCTGCGAGGGAGGGGCTTGGGGCCGGATGTTTACTTCACCCCTCACGTTACGCCGGGTGAACCACGGAAGACGGCCGCGGAACTTAAGCGCGAGATCGAGGCGGATGCCCCCGGTGGTGCTTGGGTCGGCGATTCACCGGAGCGCGAATGGGCGGCAGCAATAGCCCACTATGTCAAAGAGAAGTTGCCTAAGGCAACCGCTGAAGGGTTCGTTCGATACCGGGCCAACTGGCTGATCGTCTATGACAACTGGCCGTTGCCGACCGTCAGCTATGCCAAAGCGGCAACATACCTAGCGCCGCTCCTGATGGAGATTGGCGCCTTTTCGGTATTCGATGCGATCTTTGTCCATGACGACTCGCATATGTGCGAGTTTCGTGATGCCCCAGCTAACCATGTACTGCGGCCACTGCAGGCACCGAGGTAGTAGCCGATCCCGCCTTGCGCTTTTGGCCGTCTCCCCACGGCGTTTCTCGATCAGCGTGCGCCATGTTTCCCGCGCCGTGATGTCGGCAAGTAGTTCATCAGGATCGGCGAAGCTAACCTTGCCCGGTCAACTGGGCGTCGGAAAACATGACCCGGTCTATACCCCAGAAATCCAGCAGGCATGAAAGCACGCTCCGAAGCTCGATGCTCGCGGTCTTGTGAAAGGCAAAGTCCCTTGCCATGGCCAACTGCTCAAATTCACGGGCTACAGCGAAGAGCGTGCGGGCGACTTCATACCGTGCAAAGAATTCGCCGAGAATGGCCGTGTTCATTTGAGCGAGCTGCTTCTCGACGCTGGTCCTCACCTGGCGGGAGATTGCCGGCCCGTCACTCGCATGTTGCTCGACTAGTCCCATCGCGACATTCAGCACTTTTTTTAGGCCGTTACTACCGCGCGAACCATAGGTGAACCCGTCCTTGATCAGTGCGCTGCGTTCGGATTGCTCGTGGAACGAAAGCTCTTTCATGCAATAGTCGACGGCGACGGCGATGAACGAGCAGACCAGATAGAGACAGCGCAGGGCCGTCTCACGTTGGTTCCCTTTGGTGATCGCCTGCTCGGCAAAGAAACGGGCATGCTCCAGCCACAGATTGCAACTATCGAACGACAGTGAGTGAGCGAGCAGGCTCTTCGACAGCGTGACACGTCCTCGCCAGTCGCCATCGATCTTGCTGAACGAATATTCGTTGATCTTTCCGAAAAACTCTTCGTCGGTAAGGCGCGTGCTATTGGGTTCGTCTGAATGGGCAAGCTTGCCGAGAAAGGCGCCATCCAGCACAAGCACACCTAGCTCCCGGCCGAAATTTTTGACCTCCTGGCGTTTTTCCGTGGTGGCCACGATTGCATTGGTCGCCTTGCTGGCGATCCGCAGCCCCTGCACCCAAAAAATGCGTTCGATGGCTTGCGGTGTCTTCTTGTTTTTCGCATCGACCAGGGTCACTTCACGCGACACGGAGGATATCCGGCTGTAGAGCCAAAGATCGATGTCCGTGACATCGAAGCCTTCGTAGACGAATGGGACGCCACGCACAACGTAGTAGCCGGCCTTGAGAAAATAGCTGCGCAGCAGCTCTTCCATCCTGGGGCCTTTAGGGAGCGCGTTCGAGTGCGTACTCACAGGCCACCTCCAGTACGCAGCACGGACAGCATGTCATTGGTTGCCTTGGGGCTCATTTGGGTTTGCGCCCGACGAACCCTCTCACGGTTGAGCTCGGGGCCCTTGAAGTTCGTGACGGCTGCTGTCGGCAGCGCGCTCAAGGAGTGCTCGCTGACGTCGCCCTGGCGGATTGCCTGAAGTGCCAGTTCTCCCACTTCGGTTTTCAACAGACGCAGCATGGGTCCGGTGCGTCCCTTCTTCGAACCCTGCTTAACCTCCACCACGCCCTTAAGTTCCAGCACTCTGTAGTCTTCGGCAATGGCGCGCACGGGTCCCACACTTTCGCCCCGAACCAGCGCGCTCAGCAGGGCATCGACCATCTGAATTTGCCCACGGGCATACGTACTCTTCGTCATGCCGTAGGTCACCGAGCTCACAAAGGCTTTGGCCAGGTCGAAGGCGTCGTCGATCATCGAATTGCTGTATTTGGAGAAGGCTGACGGCAACGTGAGAAAGCCCACATCCTCCGTAGAGTTGCTGACGACGCTGATATCGAACAGACCGATAGCGGTTACCTTCTGGAACAGCGTTTCGCCGAGGAACTGCTTCGCAGAATCGACGCTGACACAGGCCCGTTTTTTCAGCATGTCAGTCAATTCCGTCAACTTCGTCTGCTCGGCGGGCTGGAGGGAGTTGAGCACTGCCATAATCTTCTGGGTGGTATCGCGTCGGAACAAGTTGCCATTGAACAGCAGCTTGTCGTTCCCTCCCAGTTTTTCTACATCGACGAATCCGATCTGCTCCGAGTCGGCCAGCAATTGACCGAGCTCCGCAGTGGGAAGCTTGTAGGTATCTGCCAGATCGCCAGCGACGTCCCGAGAGAGGATGGGTGACTGCGAAGCCCGCTCAGCAAGGACCAAAGAGGCTTCCTCGCTGGCACCAGGCCGAAGTGCGTCGAAAATATCGGACGTGTGCTGCAGGGCGCTGGCCGTCGTGACGCCCAGTACGGCAACGCCGCTGGACGAGCTATCGATCAGCTCCTGCTTCTCCAGCACTTCAATGAGCTTGGGCAGCTCGAACGTCGTATTGATATTCGCTGCCTTGGCGAGGACATTCAGACGATCCTGGTTGACCGTGATTTGGCGGTTCGCCGAAATCGCCGATAGCAAAATTCCCGCCTTGCCTGCCAGATATGTCTTTTCATACCCCGACTGGTTGGTGACGCTCTGCAGCTTGTTCGTGTGGTGAATGAGCCACGATCCCTTGGTCTTCTTGTCCATGCGGTTCCCTGTTCCCGTGTTTCTGTCAACCTTTCTCTTATCGGCGACGCCGTTGTCGGCCGATGTACGTGATGTGCGCCACGGAGAGCATGCCTTGGATCTGCATGTACTGCGAAGGCTTGGTCAGACCAAGGGTCTGAACAAATTGTGCCATGAAACAGGCGTATACCTGCCGTCGATACGGGCGTTCCCGCGCCAGCGAACCGCCTACGAGGATCGCTGAAGTCGGCCAACCAGCGACTACGCCATCGACGGTGTGCAAATGGGGCAGTGCGACGCTATGCCCAGCCAGCCAGCGCCCAAACTGCTGCGCCATCGCTGATAGGGGCTGCAGGTCATCCCTCCGACAGCCATAGGGCCGATTGTCAGCCTCACGCCAGTGCTGCAGCGCCCGCTTCCTGAAACCCCCGGGCGAGCAGGACGGGTCGCAATTCCTCCAGTGCGTTAACCGGTACGCCAAGCCACAGGAGGTTGCGGGCACGGGTTACTGCGACGTAGCCGATGCGCCCGACCTCGGTATCCACGCCGGCTAACAGCGCGTTGGCATGGTCACGGTTCGCCAGGTACAGCACTGCATCGAGGCTTTCGCCCTTCGCCTGATGAATCGTATCCACGCGGATTCGCGGCATGTCGTTGTTGGCTGCCAGATCAACTGCGGCGATCAGCGGAGTATGGGGTAAACCCCTGCGCGCAAGCTTGTTGCCCAGATTGTTTGCACTCGCCAGCCCGTGCTTCTGCTCGATCGTCGCCAACAGCGCCCGCGCTCTTTCGAGCAACTGCGGGTGCCACTGCGTGCCCCCGATCAATGTAACGGCGGGCAGCCCCAATTCCGGGTCGCGGGTGAACGCCCATACGAGCCGGCGCAGTAGCCGATCATCTGGGTAGCGCGCAGGCTGCGTGATCCGTGCGACGAGTCCCTGCGGCGGATTGGCCAGCAAGCCGACGATACAGGCGGCCACCAGTTTGAACGCGCCGAGATAGTCATGATGCCGATCCCGCAGGATCGCGGCCTGTGCCAGAGCTTTGACGGTTCCCTGGCCCGGCGCACCTTCATTGCCGGCGAGCCGGTCGGCCATGTCGCGACCTCGACAGAGCACCGCCGAGCGTTCGAGATTCAGGCCGGCGACCAATACCGCAGCCTGGAATGCGGCGATGAGGTTCTCGCGTTCGGCATTGCGGTAGGGCACGAAGTACGTGCCATGCGTCGTCTCGGGTGCACTCCGATCAGCGGTGTCGATACGCGCCGAGAGCCCGTTGGCAAGGGCCAGTATCGCCGGTACGGAGCGGTAGTTCCTGGTCAGGCCGAGACTGTTGACGCCTTGCCGTTCTCCGTACTGCGTCAGGAAAGTCCCGTTCGCACCGGCGAACTCGTAGATGCCCTGGTTCGGGTCGCCGATCAGCGAGACCTGGCAGCCCGCGTTGATAAACTGCTCGATGATGGCCTGGTGCACCGTGCCGATGTCCTGCGCCTCGTCGATCAGGATATGGGGGTAGCGACGGATCAGCACGCGCAGGATGCTGGGCTGGTCGTCCAGCACGCGGTGACACCAGTAGCGCCCGAGGTTGTGAGTGTAGGCACCCACCTGCCCGAGACGGTGGACGAGACCCGTCGCATACGCGGTGTCCAGCCTTTGCGTCCTGTCGTTGTCGGCATAGCAGAAGTAGACATTGCCGCGGTCGAAGCCAACCTGCATCTTCGTGATCTCGCGCGGATACGTGCCGGTCTGGAACTTGAAGCCGTTGAGGAACGCTTCTCCGCCCGTCACCAAGAATGCGGCCTGCTGCGCGCCCATCGTCCGATAGGCGTGCGGATGCAGGACATTGCGGGTGATGAATCCGTCCAATGTGTCGATCTCGACGCGATCATGGGTAAATCCGCCGGACGCGCTCTGCGCCAGGTTTTGGTACTCCCGCCTGAACGTGTCCACCGCGACATTGGAGAACGAGAGGAGAGCGACGCGGCCACGGTGTTCACCGAGATGCTGACGCATCTGCGCGAGTCGGCGCACGGCGGTGAACGTCTTGCCGCTGCCGGCGCAGGCGATCACGGACATCGGCGCGAGCGGCGCGCCAATGATCTGCAGCTGCTCGTCGGATACCTGGGTCATGGAGCGGCCTGTTGAACCTGGCAGGCATGGGCGATCGCCTCGCTTATGTAGTCCGGTACCACGCAGGCGGCGCCATCGACAAACACCTGTGCCAGGGCTTGGCCGAAGCGGCCTTTCTGCACGTTATTCTGCGGGCGCTCGAACATGCCGCTGAACAGGGCGCGCGCCTTTGCTGCGTCGCCTTCGACAGCGTCGACCGCCGCCGAGACCGCTTTGCCGATCTTCGGGTGAAGCTCCGTGAGAGCGGCCAGCATCGCAGTTCGGTTGTCGGCATGTAGCGCCAGGTCGTACTCCAGCGTCTTGAGTCCGTGGAAGACTTTGACGAAGGTGTCTTCACGTTCCTTCATCTTGGCGGTGTTGTCCGACACGTTCACCGCGTCGCCAAGCGCCGGATAGAGAGCTTGCGCCTCCCCGCCGCCTTCCGGTTCAGCAGTCGGATCGGCGTCGGTGATGACTGCCACCGGGATCTTCAATGCCTTTTCGCCGAACAGCGGGAGGAACGAATCGAAGTTCAGACCTTCGACGCTGATCAGGCTGACGCCATGCGCGCGTAGCTTGTGGCCGCACTTCTCCGCCAGCACGCTTACCAGCATCAGCTCGGCGGCACCTTCGACGAAGATGACGCGCCGGGCAAAGAACAGTTCGGCACGGGTCACGTCGAGATAGCGCTCCAATTTCTCGCGCTTTCCCTTGTCGAAGGTGATCGTGCGTGGAAAGAACGTCTCCACGGAATTCCCCGTGTCGACCAGACAGACCAGCCTGTCGAGGTCGGCGATGCTGGCGAAGTTGGGGGAATGGCTGGTGACGAACAACTGGACGGGCTTCTCGCCCTCAACCGCCTTGATCATCTCCAGATAGCTGAGCAGCACGGCCTGGAGTTGCGGATGCAGGTGCGCCTCCGGTTCCTCGACGATCAGACTGCGGTATCTCGCGTCAGGGTTCTTGGCCAGCTCGCTGAGCACCACGGCCATGAAGATTAAGTTGTTGAAGCCGAGTCCGTTCTGCTCGATCTCGAACGTATCCACCAGCAGCGATAAGCGCGAAGCCAGCCGCTGGAAATCGCTGCCGCTCAAGCCGAGGTCGAGCACCTGGGCAAGCTGCGGGCCGAGCATGCTGTCGTGGCGACCCTTGATCGCCGTATGAGTGTTGACGACCGGCTCGTGCTTCTTCAGTTCTTCGTCGAGCTTCTTCAGCACGTCGTTGATGCCTTCGCGTCCCGCGTCGTCGGCGAGGAGCTGGAACAGGCGTGACAACTGACTGCTGCGGCTAGGCTTGAGTCCCTGCGAGGCATCCCGCAGCGGCGGCAGATAGACACCGCGCAAGTTCTCCATCATGTCGGTGGTCAGGCCAAGGTCCTCGTGGTCGCCACACCAGCGCTTGGCACGCAGTCGGCCGGTCTTGTCGGCTTCCGAGTAACGGATGGAGATATGGGCCTCAAGCTTGCCGGCGTCGCCGGGTTTCAGTGCTGCGAGGAAATCGGCTTCATCGTCCGCATCCAGGTCGCGAAAAACGTATCGGAACTCGATGTCACCCGCTGGCGCCCCACCTTTGGGGCGGTGCATGTCTTCGCCATCCAGTCGAGGGTAGGGTTCGTCGTATCCCGCCAACAGCGCGCGCAGCGCGTCGATAACGGCGGTCTTGCCGACGTTGTTGGCCCCGACCAGAACGTTCAATCCGGGCTGGAAGCTCAAATCAACTTTCTGCAGCTTTCTGAAATTCGATATTTTCAATTGCGCTAGATACACCGACGATCTCCATGGTGGCTACGTCCCCGAATGAGCGGGTGTCGTCTCTACGGCCAATCCTCGGGAACCAGTGCAGGCGGTTTGGTCCAGGGCTCTTCTACCAAAGCAGCCTGGAACCACGGCTCCCGGAGGTTCGCGTGCTCGGTGACAATCAACTGGAAGCCGGGGACGTCCTCCTGCGTGAACTTCAGCAACAGTTCGAACAATCGGCGCACCGCATCAAGGTCGGCGTCGGCCTCGGTGTTTTGCACCGAGCCATCAGCGTCCTTATAGACCTGCTCGGACGGAAAGTAGACCTGGGTCGGCTGGTCGATCAGCAGGAAGCGCGGAATCGGACGATTGTTTTGGGCTGCGAACAGATGCAAGGCGAGTAGTGCCGACAGGTGGTAGGCCAAGTGATTTTCACCGCCACCGGTCCGGCCCATAGGAACCGGACGCTCGGGTCGATCGAAGACGATCGTCAGCTGCGGCAGGTTTAGCCGCGCAGGATAGGGGCCAAACTCGGCGTTGAACTTCTGGATGTACCGCGACACCTGTGCCGATATGTTGTTGAGGATCGAGGTCAGGCGTTCGTTGCTGTCGTCGGCACCGATCTGTTCCTCCAGCTGCTTCACTTTGTTGTTGAGGCGACGATTCTCCGCTTCCAGCTTGGCAAGATCCTCGTTCGGGAGGAGCGTTTCCAAGAACAGGCTGATCCGGCCGACTACACGCGCGGCTGCGTTGTTGCGGGTGCCCATCTGGGCGATGACCTCGTTGGCCGAGATCGCTGCGGACAGCTCCGCTTCCTTCTGCTTGATGGTGCCCGCGATCTCGTCTGCCTTGTCGGTCAGCTCGGTCAGGTAGGCTTCGAGTTTCGGGCGCTGGCCGGTGGCGATGCTCAATTCCTTATCGAGCGATGCCAGCTCGTTGAGCAGGACGGTGGCGACCGGGGATTCCAGCGCCAAGTTCCGTTCGCTGAATGGCCATTGCCATTCGCCGCTGTCAGGATTCTTCGGCAACGCCTTGATCGAGGCTAGCCGGTCTATCTGTTCGGCGGCCTCGCTTTCGTAGCCGCCCGCCCGTTTGGCAAATTGACGCGCCGCGTCGATCCTGGTCTGGGTGTCGCGGCGATCCTGTCGCAACTGGCCCAGTTCTTCTTCCAGAAGCGAAACTCGGCTGCCGTCGTCGTCAGGCACCGTTTCAGGCTTCCACGACAGCGTCGATCTCAACGTGTCGATAATGCCGTCGGCATTCGGGTTCACATCGGCGTTGCCGATAGCGCCGACCGTCCTGGCTTCCGAGTAGAGGCCAATGGCCTGTTCGTGCGACGTATCGACGGTATCGCGCGCCTGTTCCAGCTTCTTGTTGCTGATCCTCAAGTCCCGCTGTGCCGTGCGTAGCCTGGATTCCAGTTCGTAGCGGTCGTGGGAAGACACGCCGAGCAGAATCGGCAGCGTGTCGCGGATCGCCTGCGGCTGGAACTGCTCGTTCTGGCGGTAGAAAAGCTGGTCCTTGTTGGCAACCAATCCCTGCTTCTGGAACAGGTAGTAGAGTGTGTGTTTGACGTTCGCATCGTAGCTGTCGCGACTGTGTTCGAGCGCGACATCGGTACGGTTCTCGGGAATGCCGAGTAGGCGCGACAGCAATTCGACGATGCTGTCGTCGTCGGTGTTGACCACCAAGTCCTTGAAATCGGGAGCCTGCAATTGGGCACCCCTTCGCAGCATTGCCGTGCTGCAACTGGCGCCGCCGCTGGGCGGGGTTGGCTTGGCGACCAGTACTTGCTCCTTTTCAAACTGGTAGATCACGGCGAACCAGGCCACCTTGTCGCGGATGACGCCTTCGGGGACGTTGAACGTGGAGCGTCCCATGCAGTATTCGATGATGTCGGAGAGCGCGGACTTGCCGGTGGAGGAGCGACCGGTGATGACGTTGAGCCCGTCCACCTTGAACCGGAGATCACGGCGCTGGCCGTCGTGACTGTAGATGTGGATGGAACGGATCTTCATGGGCGAATTCCGAAAGTCGTGTAAATGGTCGCCCGGTCGGCGATGCGCGCGAACTCCCTTCCGACGACGCGCGCCACTTTCTGGCAGGTGACGGTCTCATCGGTCCCTTTGACGGCTGTGCGCACCTTCCTGGGTACGGTCTGGATGCGACCATCGTCCGCGACGGCGATGCAGCCCCTTTCCATCAGCAGGCCGAATCCTTCGAAGGCATAGGGCAGCATCTGCGTGACCCGGTTGGCGAAGCCCACCATGACTTGCTGGTTCTTCTCCGTGGTCTTGAGCAGGTAACTGCGTGGACTGCCGGCGATCACCTCGCGCGAATCCTTGTGCAGACACAGCGGCAGCACCAGAAGCGACAGCGAGAAGGGCATGCCTCGGGCATCTTCTTCCTCGTAGCCATGCAGGGCGCGGAACAGGACCAAGCCGCAGAAGGCTGGGTTGAACAGGTTCCGAATCTCAAAGGGGCGCTGGTCCCATCGCTTCATGGGGCCACCCCCAGCACCTTGCCGAGACGGTCGAGGAACCTGGGATGCCAGTAGACCCTGGGTTCCGGTGTGGCATCGGCCAGGATGTGGAAGCTGCCGCGAAGGACATAGGGCTCCGTGACTCGCGCGCGGATGCGCAGGGATTCGATCTTCCCGGTTTCGAACTCCGCCCAGTTATAGAGGGTCGCGCCGGCATCGCGAAGCGCATCCTCGGCGCTATCGTCCTTCAGCTTCTCGAAGGCGACATCCTTATAGCGGCTCCACTCGTCGACGAGACGATCCTCATATTCCTCGACTTCTCCAGACACCAGCAGGTTCTCGCGTGCCCAAGCTGATCGTTGCTCGAACGAGCGGTAGTAGTCGAGGATTGCGCTCCTGATCCGGTTGGCGGAAATGCCGGTCTCGCGCAATTGCGCCACGAACAAGCGCGGATCGGTCTCAGTGTCGATCTCGTCGGCGGGCACCTTTCCACGGAAAGTAATGGGGAGGTTGTCCGCCTTGTATTCCTCGGCGAAGTCGGACAGCTTGTCTGAGACTTCGTAACCGAAGATTTCTTCTGCCCTGGCGCCACTGAGCTGCTTGATCACGGCGTCAGTCCACCAGCCTTCCAGCCGTTCGAAGACAAACTCGCGGTGCTCGCGGCGGATGCTTCGCATGTGCTTGTCCCTGATGGTTGCCGGGATGTCACCGATGCGTGGACTGCCGTCGAGGATCAGAATGCGTTCGAGAAAATCCTGCTTCTCGGTATCACTTAGTTCGTTGAACGCCGTGGTGATCGGCGCGATGAGTTGCGACGTCGACTTGGCAAGCGCGGCATCGGCCAACTCGGCCAGCGTGGCCGCATCGCCGGAGGCGACGGGCTGGTTGGGGAGGAGGCGAGCCAGGAACGAGTCGGCCGATACCGTGCCGGTGGTAAACAAGAAAAATCGCAGGTTCGATGCAGCGCGACCATCACGCTTGTACCGCGCGAGCCAGATGTTGACGGACTTCCAGAAGTCGGTCGACAGGCCGGTCAGCCTGTCGCCGACCGCCTTGTGCTTGAGCGAGGCCAGAGACTTGCCACCGCCTCCATCGATGAAATCGAGGTCGTCATCCTTTTCCAGAAAGACGGCGGTGTCCTCGGGCAATTGCAAGAGATGCAGCAGTGCGAGGCGTGCCTGGTAGATGTATCCCAGCCCCTGCTCGCCGGCTGAAAACCTGTCGGTGGATGCCTCGGCCATGCCCAAGTCCTTATGTCCGCTTCGTGTGGCGGGTCCGGCGGCATAGCAGGGGCTGGCGCTGTTTTCGTTGCGCCATGGCGTACTTTACTTCGACTCCCCTGTGACTACGGCCGCAGACCCGATCCCAACGCCTGCCAGTCGTCAGCAATGGTAGCAAATTGGCCAAGCTGGCTTCAGATATGCATTTTCGGTAGCCTTGGCACATCGTTTTCGACTGTGGCTGAATTAGGAGAGCGTGGGGCAGAGCAACACGCCCAGGAACCCGACAGGGGTTTGGTTGAAAATGCAGTCGATCTTCAACTGCAGCATCCTGTTCGACCTTCTTGCAGATGGGATCGGTAGGCATACTCGATCAGATCGCGGACCAGTTCGAGCAAGCCGCTCCACGGTAGGCCATCGAATGGATCGCCATGCGCGAGCGAGTTACGGATCTCAGCGAGAGTTGGTCGGGAAACATTCCCGCTGTTCGATTCGCCATGCGTCGCCCAACTACGGTGCAGCACGGGGATGATGGAGCCGCCGTAGCGCTGCGTGAAGGGAAGCTGGGCATCCGTGAGGCCATCGCCGTCTACCAGGTATTCAAGCAGGTCGTGCAGCATGGGTGCTTGCTTGCGCTTTTGTTTATTGCCCGCCTGCGCGTGTCGTTGGCGGAAGAACCCACCATATCGGTCTGTCAGTGCCAGTTCGAGCGCGGTTAGCGCAACCAGCTCGCCGGCTTTCACGAGGTCTGCGTCCAGCCAAGCCAGCAAGTAGAGTCGCTGGGCGCGACGGAATTTATCGCCGACGATGCGTGGGGCGACCGCATGTAGCCCACGTTCCTCGATGAACGCCTGCCATTCCTGGAAGTGGCGGAAGGGGAGCATGGCGGTCGGATTTCCCGCTTGGGGCCATGGCATAACGAAAGGCGCATCGGCGCGGTCGAGATTGAACGATGCGATGTCGAAAAGAGCCGTTGTATTCATAACCGTTTTATCCATCTGCATGGATCATCAGTGCGATAGCGTCTCGGTGCTCCACCGTCGGGCTCGCGGGCTGTGCCCCGCGCCTCGTGCCGAGTCGCGGCCATACGGCTTTGATCCCTGACGTCTCCAGCCCTCGCGGGCCTGCGCGCTCCGCTTGCCGGCTTTGTAGGTGGCAGGGCGGTCTTGCTGTTTCCCACCGTATCACGGCGTGCTCGCCGTCAAGGGCTTCGCGCCGATGGCGCGTGTGGCTGTGACCACCTTCGATCCCTGACAGCTTGTGTTGCGCCGTGAAGGCTCCGGTTCCGGACAATGCTGCCCGAGCAGCCGGAGCACGATCATGTCGCACATCCTCGTACTCCCGACGCCTCGCCGTTGGTGCATGATGCGCGCGGCGGTTATCTACCGGCGGCCGTCAATCAAACCCTAGTAGCGGCGCGCTAGGCGATTGATCAGAAGATGCAGCGCAGCGCGAATTTGGTTCGCCAGTCGCCGTGAAGGTGTACCTGTCGCGAAGTTGGCAGCCTCAACCACGAGTTGTTTGCAGTCCTGTTTATCGACAACCGCATCAGTCCGCACAAGGTTTCACCAACCCGAGCCACCTGTTTTCACAGTAATGCAGGCATCGGCCGCCCCACCGTCTCACAGCACGTTTGCTCATCGAGATGGATGCGTGCCCCCAACCGACTGATCGCTCACGTCACCCTCGACGGCTCGGTTGCGCTGGATGTGGGCAAGGTTTGCTTCGCGGTCGGCTGACGCAAGGGATGAACCCTCGTCCACTGCGTTCCCGCCCTCCAGCGTCCGCGCGGCGGCCGCTTCCAGGTGCTGCCAGCCTTTTCCCGCTTCGCGTCCCGAGGCCCACGGCGCAATCCGGCGTTGAGGGAGAACAAGACATGAGCATCGCGCGCGACGTCCTGGGGCACTATACGATCACCGGCCCGCAAACGGAGAACGACATCCTTGAGGCTGCGGAGGACATCCTGCGCCGCAAGCTCGAACGGCTCGGCAGCGTGGGCAACCCGAAAGACAGCTCAGACTTCTTGCGGATGAGGCTGGGTGCCCTGAAAGCTGAGCAATTCCACATCATGTGGCTTGACAACCGACATCGCATCCTGGATGTCCAAAAGCTTTTTGACGGCACCGTGGACGGCGCGAGTGTCCACCCGCGGGAGGTCGTGCGAGCAGCACTCAACATCAACGCCAGCGCAGCCATCCTGGCTCACAATCACCCGAGCGGAGTCCCCGAGCCCAGCGCCGCCGACCGCGCCATTACCCACGAATTGCGGGACGTTCTCCAGCTGATCGGCGTGCGGATCCTCGACCACATCGTGGTCGGCGCCACCGAGACAGTGAGCATGGCAAGCCGGGGCCTCATCTGAGGCCCCGCTACTCAGATCACTTGGCCGCCTTCCGGGCGGCCTTTTTTTCTGGCGATTTCTTCGCCGCCGCTTTTGCCGTCGACTTTTTGGCCGGCGTCTTCGAGATCAAGAGCGATTCAGCAGTGACGCCCGATTTCTTGAGGGCTGCCTGGAACCATGCGGGAGACTTTCCATGCCCTGTCCACGTCTGCGATGCATCAGCAGGATTGCGATATTTCGGGACGCCGGCCCCCGCTCGCTTGCCACGTTTGCCGCCACGAGCGGAATAGACGTCTGAAAGTTGAAGACCTGCAGCTTTCAGGATACCGTCAATTTTCGCCTTGACGTTCTGAATGTGTTCCGCGCGAGCGGTTTCCATTCGTGATTGAGCTTGAGCGATCAGCGCCTGGAGTTCTTTCGGTGAGAGTCCATCGAGTTTGACAGCCATCAAATATCCTCATTTATGGTGGTTTGTACCTGCGAGATTAGCGCGAAACCGGGCCAAGCTAGTGCGTCCCCTACGGGCCATGTGTCGGGTACTCCGCACGCGCACTGCGTTGCGCCCATTCCGGCCTGACCCCCTGCGCCTCCGTCGACCTGGGGTCGCCTGCGCGCACTGCTTGCGGGTAGCCCGCTTGTCTGATTCACGAAACAGGTCCCGCGGGCCGGGCAGGGTGGTGGCTACTCTGCGATAGGCTCAACGCCAGTCGAAAACATCACCCATCGGGCATGTGCAGCACGAAGTGGCCTAACCGCAATGGGCCACTGACATCGAATCCGTCGTGAATCGCAGTGCTTCGGTGAGCAGATTGGTCCGGTCAGGAGTGATCGGCACGGAAGCGGGGCGGCAAGAAGCGCTCAGCGTTTCCCGGCGTTGGGGCGGCTGCTCAATCGAGCGACAGTAGCAGTCCGCGACCCGCGCAACCCACAAGGGGTGCTCCACGGTGTTTCGCCCTGCGTTCCTCACCAGCGTTCGTTCCTTCGGTGCTGCAGGTCTTCTCCGGCCCGCTGTCCTGGGCTCGCGCAACCGCGCTACCCAAACCAGGAGAAGCACCATGAGCAAGAACACCGTCCCCAAGACTGCCCCGAAGACCGCCGATCGTCTGGACGCTTTTACCATCCGCGAATTCACCGACAAGGCCACTGGCGAAATCCGCCACGATTGGAACCGCATCGGTGTCGCGTTTCCCAACAACGACGGCAAGGGCTTCCGCGTCGTGCTGACGAGCCTCCCGATCGATGGCGTGGTCGTTCTGCGCAACTACGAGCCGAAGGAAGCCGCGGAGTAATTCGCTTACACCGGACCGGCCCTACGGGGCCGGTTTCGCTTTGTTCGCGGGGAGGGGCGACCCTTTTCAGGGCGCGATCTCATAATATCGAGAAATGACACGACCAGACACAGAATCAGTCGGTGCCAACCCACTTCCTCTTGATGTACAGCTTGAGCGATCCAGGCAACTGGTCACGTGGTTACGCGCATCTGTAGGCCTCATAGGCTTTCCAAAACAGACGCGAGCGATCTTGGTCGCGCCATCGATTCAACTTGCGCTTGCGCACCATGCGGCACTTGTGACCTTGGCTGAAGGTAATCACAGAGCATCCTTGCTGGCGCTTGTTCGTCCCGTATACGAAGCTTATGTTTGGTCGGCGCGGACGCTTCGCATCGCGACCGATGATCAGTTGCGGCTACTGGCGGAGGGCAAGCTGACGACTGGGCTGGAAGCACGAATTCGTGCGCTGGATCGTGCAGGGTTCTTTGACCAGTCCATGCTCACCGATATGAAGCCTTTGATCAGGCGAATGGATGGATTCGTGCATGGGGAATTTGAACACATGCGATATCGCATCCATCGCGATGCCGTGATCGCGCGCTACCCAGATGGCCTGATTGTTGATGCACTCCAAGTGGCCGACCTATTTGCCGTCATGGCCTTATTGGAAGGGCCGGCTATGGCGCCCGATGTCGAGCTCGGAGATCGACTGGACGGTGAATCGAGGATTTTGCTTGGGCTGAGCTCCGGCGAAGGGCGCATCGTGCAAATAGATGATGGGCAGGGATAGGCCGTGGACGTCACCCTCATTCCCTTCGCGCTGCGCGAATCTGACCAGCGGTTCGTTGGCGTAGGCGACGTGGCCGCCGGTCTCGCCTGCGGTTGCATCTGCCCCTCGTGCAAGTCACGCCTGATAGCGCGGAAGGGGGCCATCAAGGTCTGGCACTTCGCCCACGCCAGCCGCGCGGATGGCCAGCACACGGAGACCGATTGCGATTACTCGTGGGCGGTTTCGGTACGGCTCATGGCACGGCAGCTGCTCAGCGATGGGCTCCATCTCGCCGACGTCCCCCGGCTTTTCGTCATCGCTGACGCACCGCCTATCTAAGCTCTTTCTCGAAACCGCTCCGGATCGAAATGCTGCAATATCCGAGTTACTTCAGCCTCAGTGCTTCGCTCCAGGGCAAACAAGTCTCTGACTCGGTTGTAGGCACTAGTGAGATACGTCAATTGTGCTTCCGGGCTCCAGTCTTGGCTTTGCCTGATTTCGCGGGCGTCGTTTCGTCGTGATGGCGTCCGATCGCTTTGCCATTCAGAGAACCACTGAAGATCCCTGACGCCGAAGAGTCCCGCCTCGACCTGGCGGGTCTTCAGCGCTTGAAAGCGGTCCATCACTGCCATTGCCTTGCGCAGCAACTGTGACCACTGCCCGAGCATCGGTTGATCCCTGAGCAAGAGTTGACCCTGATGCTGGGCGATCACGCTGCCATGCAGCATCCAGAATTCGCCCGTATCGGTGAAGAACATGGTCATGTTGGTGGAGGATGCATTACCTGATTCCTGCAGATCAGTGATCCAATAGCGAACGTATCCCTCTGCCGTCGCTCCAAAATTGCCGCTGCTTCCGCTATCGCCTGGCGCTTCGACGCTCTCCGATTGGTTCAGTTTGGCGATGTCAGAAACTGACGGGGCACCATTCTTCCAGCCGGCAGGGATGATCCGCATGAAGGCACGCGGCACGTCCGGCGTCACAATCGTCTCGCGTCGCGCCCCTCCAAAGGCGTCATTGTGTGTCAGGGTATCGCCTGCCGAGGCCCAAATAGAGTAGTTGTCTACCTTCGAAGCAACGCCATCAATTCTGGCTGCAGTCGCCAGGTCTTCGGCACGTTCCTCAAGATTGATCCGCAGGGCTTCCTTGAGTTCTTTGACGAGCTTCGACCGAACCGCTGCGCGGGTTGGTTTGTCAGCAGCTTCATTCAGCACGAACGTGACGACACGCCGTTGGCGAATATCGAAGGGTAGATCTTCCATCTTCGCGCCACTGGCCATGTTCAGGATGCCGATGACGCGCTCCCAGCCAGGTCTGTGCATTGCCCATCCGAGTTCGATCATCACGTTGGGATTCGGCAGCCACTTTCCGTCTGGAGACCGTGCGATGGGGGTGAGGTCAGCGACGAACACGGCCGCATCCGCAATCTTATTGAGGATGGTCGCAGCGATGTCGGCCATGCCACGTTCGCCCTTGGTGTCGTGGTCAATCTCGGGCCGGTCTGCGTCATCAACGCCGATCTCTTCGGCAACTTGAGCGATTGCATCGACCAGGGCTTCGCGGATGAAATGGCGACAGGTCTTGGGCGAATAGTCGCTCTGCCAAGACCAGAATATTTTTGCTGTGTGGCCGGTCATTACTGTCTCATCGTCATGGGAGGGATACCGGTCAGTGACCGTTGTTGAGGCGGCGAAGCAAGGTTCGTGCGGTGATAAGGCCAAGGTGCAGTCGGAATGTGCTGTGATCTTCGTCCGAGAGGCCCGGATGCGAGCCACCGGTATGCAGCATCTTGAACAGGCCGTTCAAATAGTTCTTTCCATCGTTGGTCCATTCGTTCCTGCTTCTCGACAAGAAGCCGCGCTCCGCCAGCCAGGCGCGACGGTCCTCGCTCGAAGGGGTGTGCAGAGTTCGGGTGTTGATGCCTGTGCTTAGTCCAAGGAGGAATGTCGTGGACCCAATTGAAACTCGCGCCGCGCGCAGTTCGTGATCGTGCACTCAAGTTGATTCATGAAGTCCACGAATGCCTGATAGTCGAGCTCACCGTCCTCGGAAAGGATGTGCAAAAAATGCGTCCGGGACCGGGTTCCCGTGGGCTTGAAACCGATTAGCCAATTGGAAAGGTTCAGGAACTCGGTGGCGGCCGAACCAATGTCGTCATAGTAGTAGTCCCCACAGAAATAATGTAAGGAGGTGAGCCAGGCGTTGGCTTCCGCAATGTCGTCATACCAGGTGGTTGGAGCGTCATCCGGCAGCTTGATGAACGTGTTGCTCTTGACGTGTGCTCCCAACGCGCATACTCGGATCAGGTGCTTGACCGCGTTGTGGTAGCAGGTTTGTTTCTGGTCGCGGAGCCATTTGGATTTCTCCTGCGCTTGCTCTCGCAGATACCTGTCGTTCTCTCGGCGTTGGGTGAAATAGTGAGTCAGGAACACTGCTGTCAGGGCGCCGCTGGCGCCGATGGCCGTACCGATGAGGCCTGCGGTAGCCGTGTCCATCTCAGTGTCCCCCCATGTTATTGGATGACAACGACTCGCGTGCCGCGAGGCTCTGGAGCGGCAACAAGTCCATGATGTCGCAGAACAAGGAGCGATTCTTCCAGTCGTTCCTGTCACCAATGACGTAGAAACGCCGTTTGGCCCGAGTCGCCGCCACGTTCAGTAGATTGGGCTCGGACACGGCCCAGTTGCGGGCCCCTGGACCTGACGTATTGCCTCCCAACACCATGATGACGACGGCTGCTTCCTTACCCTGCATGGTATGAATCGTGCCACTCACCATTTTGCTGCGAAGCATGCGCTTGAGGTTCTGCTGGACGGCTCTGAAAGGGGTGATGACGGAGATGTCGTTATCCTCGACGCCATCTTCGCGCAGGCGCGCCAGCAGCTCCTGTAGCGCCTTACCCTCGGCAGGCACCCAGTTGCCTTGGGACGTGCCACCGACATGGATCCACCCGGTCGGCAGGCTGGCGCGTGTTTCCTTGTCCGGTGGTGGTGCGAATGTTCCATACACCATGGCACCGTCGTAGGCGATGCGGTTGGCCAGATCATGCATGGGCTTGTCGCAACGACGGTGCACGACCAGCGGCAACCCTACCCAGACCTTGCTCTGTGCCGGTCCAGCCATGCGACCCCATGCGGTGGCCTCGTCGGCCAGAGTCTGCGCGGATTGCCGATTGGGAAGCCAATGCGCGTCGACGCGGTAGCGGGTACGCATGTGTTCGAGCACCGCATCGGACACCGTGACGATAGGCTTGAGCTGCAGCGGGTCGCCTACTAGCAGCGCACGCCGGGATCGCCACAGTGCGCCGACGGCAGCTTGCGGCGTGGCCTGACCAGCTTCATCCACCAGCAGCCAACCGATCTCGCCGACCCCCAGGGAGCCAAATGAGCGTGCGAATGACGCAAAGGTGCTGCTCAGCACCGGAACCACCATGAACAGTGATGCCCAGGCCGAACGGATCGCTTCGCGGGAGAGGCCCTGAAAGCGGGCACCCGTCAAGATGCCGTTGATCAGGAACAAATTGGAACGCAGCCGAGACGCCTCCAGCTCGAAGAAGGTTCGATGAAGCTTCAGCGCGGCGATGAAGACGCTGGCGCGTGCTTGCCGCCAGCCGCCAACGCGCCAAGGCTCGGCCAGTTCGATGGCGTCGCCGCGGCCGACCGTATCGCCGTGAAGCCAGGCGAGTAGATGGTCTGCCTGGTAGGCCTCGGCGACTACCGTGGCCTCTTGCTGTAGACGCTGTTCCAGAACCCGCTGTCCCCGGATGTCTTCACGCGCGGCGTTCGTCTGGCCTTCTAAGTCTTTCCGCGTGCCATCGAGTTGTTGGACGAGTCGCTGCACCCGCTCGAACTCGAACTTGGCTAGGGTATGTTGGCTCTCCAACCGCTTCCGCACCGTGTTCCAGCTTCGCTGGGTGCCCCACAGGCTGAGCAGCTTGGTCCAGAAGTTCGGCTTGCACGCCTGATGCAACTCGAGCGCCTCAAGACACTGCTGGAACGCAAGGTGGACGGGTGGGCTCTCCTCGGCGTCCAGATGCAGGAGCTGGCGTGTCGTGTCGGCCAGCTTCTTTTCCAGTGCAACAAGCGTCTTGGATGTGTCGCGGATCTTCTGCCTCATCTCGCCGATCCCCTGAATTAGTTCGCGAATGCGAACAGCGTCGGCGCACGTATCTCGGGCCTCGGTTTTGGCGGCTTCGTAGTCGGCGACGGCCTGATACCACAGTTCTTGGCGTTGTTCCGAGGAGCGGGATGCATTGGTTTGGACGCATTCTCCAAGCCAGCCAAAGAAGCCCCGAGGGCTGTCCGCAGTCTCTTGCCCATGAGGTGTCTCGCCCCGCTTGTGGGTTTCGCCGCCCCTTTCCGCATCCATAGAGGGCGAGCCCAATGGAGTATCCATTCCATCGTCGACGTCGTCGCTGGGCTCGACAGCGACCTCGTCTTCGGGTGGAACGCCCGACGAGCCATCCACACTGAAGGGGCGCTTGCCGTAGAAGTAGCGATCCACGAAGGTGCTGCGTCTTGTCTTGCTGCCCAGTGCGCCGGAAATCAGTCCCCAGGCGGGCTTGCCGGCAACCAATGCCCCCAGTTCGGCAAAATGCTCCGCGTCCGGGAGCCAGCTTGCGTCGATCTTGTCTCGCTGCGGCAATTCGAGCGTGACGTTCTCGACGGCGCCATTGTTGGACGAAGCGACCACGATCTCGAACCCATACAAGGCAGGATCGAGCTTGAAGCAAGTTTGTTGCTTGCCGCCGTCATTGGCTACTTCGCGGCCATTTTTGACAAACGCATCGGAGGCGCGGCACAGCGTGGCCAGCGCATCAGCCCGACGGGTGATAATAGAGGCGATCAGGTCGCGCAACAGGGTCGTCTTGCCGGTGCCTGGCGGACCATTGACACCCAATAGACCCTCGCCATCGGCAAGGGTGGACAGAATCGTATTAACGGCCAGTTGTTGGGAGTGCACGAGTCCCAGGTGGTGCTCGCTCGGCCAGCAGCTATCTGCGTAGCCATCAGGCATTAACCGGTCGATCAGCTGCGGAGAAGCATGGTCGTCGTCCATGTGCAGGCGTGTCTGCGGATCGTGCCTGCGAAGGTATTGGTCTAGCGGCCCACTTTTCACGCCTTTCCCGACCTGGTCCGCCACATCGGCCAGATCGGCGAGCAGGAAGCTGTTGAGCGGGTCATCTTCCGGTTCGGATTTGTCCGGCTTTACCGGCTGGGAGCGAAAGCGAAACCGATGGTCGTCCATGTCGCCGAAGAACTCTGCCACGCCGAGAGACTGCACAATCTGTTGCGTCAATTCACGCAGGGCTGCGCCGGATACCGGGTCCTCCATCCGCGCTTTCGTCTCATCGCGGAGGGCTCTTTGAGCCTCTTCGAATCCCCGCGTCCAATCCTTGCCGGTCAGGACCTGGCCCAGAAACCACGCTTCGCTGGAAAGCACGAAGCTGTCCTCGATCATCCGGCCATCCATGTCGAACTTGATGGCGAACAAGGCCGATTCGCGCGCCTGGGGTTCCCGGTAGCCCTGATCGGCGCCGAAGGTCTCCTTGAGCTTGTCGGCCACGAGCCGGCTGTCGTACAAATGGGCATAGAGCGTGTGACTCCAGACCCGTTTCGTGGGCAGTACCTGCTTGCTGACGAGGCTCCCCGACATCCAGGGTAGGGCCGGATGCTGGATGGCCATGTCGTGGATAAACCCTTCATAGGGGCTGCTGCGTGTTGTCAGCTTGGGCGCGGCCTGCGGTTGCAGCAGCTCTACGGCGTGCCAATAGCGGACGATGCTCTCCTGATTCATCCAGTGCTTCCCCTGTATGAGCAAACCTTTTGCCGTCAGCGGTGGGCGTAGTTCCAAAGGGCGATACGCCAAAAAAACCGGCAACACGTTGACGAGGGAGAGGATAGCGACTGAGGCGGTTTGTTCCCAAGGAGTTTCAGGAATTTTCCAAGCATCCGGCGTGCCGCCGTCGGGCTCGCGGGCTGCGCCCCACGCCTCAGGTCGAGTCGTGGCCATCCGGCTTTGATCCCTGACGCCTCCGGCCCTTGGTGGGCCTGCGCGCTCCGCTTGCTGGTGCGGTGGCGGGGAGCGGCCTGCTGTTTTCCGTCACGGTACCACGGCGTTCTCGCCGTCAAGGGCTGCGCGCGGCCGTGGCCGGCTGCGCCCCCTGACGGCTTGCGCTGCGCCGTGCTGGCGACGGTTCCGGGCAATTCCGCCCGTGCAACCGGAGATCGTCATGAATGACAAATCGCACGTTTCCCTCGAACAACACGTTTGCCTGGTCTGCGGCGCTCGCTTCGACACCGGCGCGATCCTGCTGGACAAGCGCCTACGCGCGAGCATGGAGCGCCACACGGCGACAGACTGGGGCATGTGCCCGGAACACCAAAAGCTGTCCGACGATGGCTTTGTTGCGCTGGTCGAATGCGATCCGCAGCGCAGCGGCTCGCCGCTCGGCGCTGATCGTATGAAGCCCGAACAGGCATATCGCACGGGCCGCCTGGCGCACCTGAAGCGCGAGGTGTTCGCTCGCGTATTCAACGTGCCGATCGCGGACAAGCAACCGTGCGTGTTCGTCGAACCCGGCGTCATCGAGCAGTTGCAGTCGATGGTCGCGCACTGACCGCACGCCAATCACGCAGCGCGCCGTCCTTGCGGGCGACGCGCTTTTTTTCTGCTGCGCCGGCTGCCGGTGTGCAGTTACTCGTCTGTCTCGCTGTCAGGCAAATCCAGCTCACTCCACAGCTTGTCGTCGGACAGTTTCTTGTATTCCGGCATCAGGTTTTTAACGAGCGCGGGGGGGGCACCTTCCAGAGCAGACGTGGCAATCAAGGCAAAGCCGCCGCGGTCGAGACGAACCGACACAACCCCAAGGTCTTCGAGTGCATTACGGACGCTGACGACGAAGGAGTCGCGCAGCGTGGTGCGTCCGGAGAGGATGCGAAATGTTTTCTCGCTGACGCGAGCGCGTGTTTTCTCGGATCGCTTGAGCAGAACCGCCAGCCGCAGTGCGACGGTTTCGATGGGAGCGTACTTGGATGGCATAAAAATCCTTTTTTGGGTTTCTAGCGATCCTATTTTAGGATTTATATGAAAAATGTCAAGGAGCGTGAGAAGTCCTTGAGCGTCACCCGGCCTGGCCGGGTCGCGCTGTCGTGCTTCGCATTGAGCCGCCTACGGCGTCTCGCCCCCTTCGGGCTTCCATCGCTGACGCCTACGGCCCGGCTTCCAGCTTCGGGCCTGCGCGCTTCGCTCGCGTGGGGTCTGCGCCAACGCAGCAGCCGTTGCCTGTCGATCCGCCTTTCCTGACTTCATCACCTTGTCCGCGACTGTAGCCCGCGGCCGTAGGCCGTCAAGGCGCGCCGGGCCGTGTCCTCGGCTGTGCCTGCGGGCCGCACCAACCCTGCGCTTGCCTCCTTGACGGCCCCCGTCCGCGCGCTCCTGACCGTCGCGGGCGATGAACTCAGGAAAGACGGTGGCAACGAGGCCGGCCCAGGTCTCCGCGCCAACCCCACCGGAAGTCCAAAGCGGGCTTCGAATCTAGGAATCCGGTGGTGTTTCAACAGCCAACCCTTGTCAGGAGAAAGACCATGCAACTCGCATCCCGTTTCGCTTCCCGTTCCCCGGTGCTGCGCTCGGACTATCCGTTGTCCGACGACCAAATCCGCGCCGTAGCGCCTTCCATCTTCGCGGACGCCCCGCACGAAAGCCGCTCCGAGCGCTACAGCTACATCCCCACCGCCACCGTATTGCAGGAACTGCGCGGCGAAGGTTTCGAGCCGTTCATGGTGTGCCAGACCCGCGTGCGCCATGACGACCGCCGCGAGTACACCAAGCACATGATCCGGCTGCGCCACGCCAGCCAGATCAACGGCCGCGAAGCCAACGAAATCATCCTGTTGAACTCGCACGACGGCACGAGCAGCTATCAGATGCTGGCCGGGATGTTCCGTTTCGTGTGCCAGAACGGCCTCGTTTGCGGCGACACCGTGGCGGACGTGCGCGTACCCCACAAGGGCGACGTCGCCGGGCATGTCATCGAAGGCGCTTATGAAGTCCTGCACGGTTTCGAGCGGGCGCAGGTATCCCGCGATGCCATGCAGGCCATCACGCTGGATGCCGGGGAATCGGAAGTGTTCGCCCGTGCCGCGCTGGCGTTGAAGTACGACGAGGCCACGCCCGCACCCGTCACCGAATCGCAAATCCTGATGCCGCGCCGTCACGACGACAGCCGCCGCGACTTGTGGAGCGTGTTCAACCGCACGCAGGAAAACCTCATCAAAGGCGGCCTTTCCGCCCGCGCCGCGAATGGTCGCCGCCAGACCACGCGCGCCGTGCAGAGCATCGACAACGGCATCCGCCTCAATCGCGCCCTGTGGCTGCTGGCCGATGGCCTGCGCCAGTTGAAAGCCTGATTTCCCACGCGGCAGGGGCAGGCAGCAGCCCTTGCCGCTTCTCTCACTGCTGCATCCCTATCGCTAGGAGTTGTCACCATGAACGCCGTTACCAAAACCGAACCTGATTCCGTGAGCTCGCCCGGTCGGATCCATGCTGCGCTTGGGTTCCGCCCTCATGCCGGGTTCACCCTATGGGTGAAGATGCTGTTTCGACATTCCGCGCACTTCGCGTCGCGCATTTAGCC
>NZ_JBMSDZ010000032.1:0-30668 GCF_049445995.1 Dyella sp. KRB-257
TCGGCGATCAAGCCTGCCCGTTCCACCTCACGTTGCGTCATCCCCACCTCCACGGTCACCCCCTCGACGGAAAAGGGGACACTTGTAACTTGCAGGAAGGGGACACTACTAACTGGCAGCTACACATGCGGCGCCGCGTCTTGTTATCGATTGCATGTACCGTTAGTCTTCGGAATCCCCTTACGCGCGTTCATGCGTAAATCCGACATGAGGACAGCCATGAAGCATGCCCCCCTGTTCAAGTTGCTGGCAGGTGCAACCCTCGCTTTCACCATCGCTGCTGCGCCGACCATGGCGCATGCACACGCCGACAAGGACAAGAAGGAGTCGCTGTACCCCAACGCGACGCGCAAGGAGCCGAAACTCGACCTGACCAGCCCCAAGGAGCAGAAGGCGCTCAACGCCGGTCTCGAGGCGGTCAATGGCGGCGATGCCGCCAAGGCCAGCGAACTGCTGCAGCCGATCCTCGACCACAGCAAGAGCAAGTACGCCCAGGCGCTCGCCCTGCAGGGCCTGGCCAGCTTGAAGTACAACGCCGGCGACCTGAAGTCGGCCATTTCCCTGCTGACCCAGGCGCTCGACAAGGGCGTGATTCCGAACGACACCTACTTCCAGCTCGAATACGAACTGGCCCAGTTCCAGCTCGCCGACGAGCAGTACCAGGCCGCCCTCGACACGCTGGCCAAGTGGCGCAGCGAGGGCAAGAAGGACACCGCCGAATCGCATGCGCTGGAAGGCAACGCCTACTACCGCCTGCAGAAATATCCCGAGGCGATCGCCGCCATGAAGCAGGCGCTGTCGATGACCGACAAGCCGCACGGCAGCTGGAACCAGATCCTGATGGCCAGCTACGCCGAGTCGGGCCAGAGCGACCAGGCGGCCAAGCTGGCCGAACAGCAGCTTGCCGCCAATCCGAACGACACCACCGCACTGAACAACGCCGTGGCCGTGATGATGCAGGCCCAGAAGTACCCCGAGGCCATCGCACTGATGGAGAAGGCCAAGACGCAGGGGGCGCTCAAGTCCGACAAGGACTACATCAATCTGGCCAAGCTCTATCTCGTCACGGGCCAGACGGCGAACGATCCCAAGCCGGACGCCGTCAAGGCCGCGCAGACCATCGACGATGGCATGGCCAAGGGCATCGTCCCGGCCACGTACGAGAACTACAAGCTGCTCGGCGATGCCAACTACATAGCCGGCAGCGAGAGCAAGGCGATCGCGGCCTACAGGAAAGCCATCCCGATGGCCACCGATGGCGAGGCAGCGGTGCGCGCCGGCCAGCTGCTGGTGACACAGAACAAGTACAGCGAAGCCCGTCCGCTGATCCAGCAGGGCATCGCCAAGGGCGTCAAGCACAAGGGCTCGGCCTACATGCTGCTCGCCGAGGTCGAGCGCGGTCTGAAGAACAAGACCGGTGCGATTGCCGCCATGAAACATGCAGCGCAGGATCCGGAAACCGCTGCCAAGGCCAGGGACTGGTTGAAGAAGGCTGGAGCCAAGTAAGGCCAAGGTGTAAGGCCAAGGTTCTGTTCCCTGGACGCAAATGGACGTCCAAACCCTGCTCCCGGGAACTATACAAATACCTTGTGCTGATGTAACGTTGAAATCTTTCCGCGCGCAAAATGAGTGTCGTCATTCGTTGCCCTGATGCACGAATGACGCGCCCAGCACTGCGGCAAACGCCCACCGATCGACTCGCTTCAAGATAGTGACAGATGGCCTCACGCAACGAAGAATTCGACAACAAGTCGTTCAACTGGAGGCGCACCTGGGCGTTGGCAGCCGCCATCGCGCTGCATTCCTTCGCGTTTCTGATGCTGGTGGCGCCGATGGCGCCGCCGAAGCAGGCACAGAAAGAGAAGGATAAGGTTGTCCAGGTGAACTTCATCGAACCGCCGCCGCCGCCGCCGCCGCCGCCGCCGCCGCCGCCGGAGCCGCCCAAGCAGCCGCCGCCGAAGATCATCAAGCAGGTGACACCGCCGCCGACACCGCCGCCGCCGGCTCCGCCGCCGGCCGTGGATGAGGTGACGAACAACCCGGCGCCGCCGGTTCCGCCTGCGCCGCCTGCGCCACCGGCGCCGCCGGCAGACATCACGGCCAGCCAGGATCTGAGCTACAACAGCCGCATGCAGCCGCGCTATCCGCCACAGGCGATTCGCCAGCGGCATGAGGGCACGGTCACGCTGCTGATACTCGTGGGCGTCGACGGTTCGGTAAAGGACGTCAAGGTGGACGTCTCCAGCGGCTACCGCGAGCTGGATCGCGCCGCGATGGATGCGGCACGCCGTTGGCGTTTCAACCCGACGATCCGCAACGGTCAGAAGGTGGAGGGCTATGCCCGCGTCCCGGTCAATTTCAACCTCAATCAGCTGTAATCCCCATTACAGTTACAGTTCACGCTTGACTTCCCAAGGGTAGCGTTATGTTCCAACAGACCTCTGCACCACTGACCAACTCCGAAGCCATGAAGCAGATGGGCTTCGGCGACCTCATCCACAACCTCGATCCGCTCGGCTGGATCGTGCTGATCACGCTCGTGATCATGTCGGTGTCCTCGTGGTACTTCATCGTGGCCAACGCCATCCGCAACGCGATGGTTCGCTCGCGTGCCGACAAGGTGATCGACGGCTTCTGGAGCACCACCTCGACGCAGGACGCGATCCGCGAACTCGAAGCGCAGCCCAAGAGCGAACCATTCTCGAAGATCGCGCTCGATGCCGCTTCGGCGGTGGCCCACCACCAGCAGGCCGGCGCCGCCGGCAACGGCCTGGCCCAGACGCTCAGCCGCTCGGAATTCATCGACCGCGCACTGCGTCAGGCGGTGGCGCGTGAGAGCCTGCGCCTCGAAGGCGGCCTGACCCTGCTCGCCACGGTCGGCTCGGCCGCACCGTTCGTGGGTCTGCTCGGTACGGTGTGGGGCATCTACAACGCCCTGATCGGCATCGCCGCGGCGGGCAACGCCTCGATGACGGCCGTGGCCGGTCCGGTGGGCGAGGCGCTGATCATGACCGCGATCGGTCTGTTCACCGCGATCCCGGCCGTGCTTGCCTACAACTTCTTCAACCGCGCCAATCGCCTCACCTACGCGCAGTTCGACGAGTTCGCGCACGACCTGCACGACTTCTTCGCCACCGGCGCCCGCGTCGAAGGCAAGTGAGGGCCTGACCCATGGCAATGAGCACCGGTGACAGTTCCGGCGGTCCGATGTCGGAAATCAACGTCACGCCCCTCGTGGA
Organism: Dyella sp. KRB-257; assembly: GCF_049445995.1. Classification (NCBI taxonomy): domain Bacteria; kingdom Pseudomonadati; phylum Pseudomonadota; class Gammaproteobacteria; order Lysobacterales; family Rhodanobacteraceae; genus Dyella; species Dyella sp. KRB-257. The sequence continues at coordinate 3,240 of NZ_JBMSDZ010000032.1, forward strand.
CGTGATGCTGGTGCTGCTGATTATCTTCATGATCACGGCACCGCTGGCCAGCCACAGGATTGACGTCAAGCTACCCACGGCCAATCCCAAGGCGACCGACGCCAAGCACTTCGAGCCGATGGATCTGGCCGTGACGGCTGACGGCGCGATGTATCTGGACGACCGGGAAGTCGACGAGAACCAGCTGAAGGCGGCCTTGGCCGTCGCGGCCTCCAAGTCACCGCAGCCGGAACTCCAGATCCGCGCCGACAAGACGACCGAGTACAAGATCGTGAAGAAGATCCTCTCTGATGCGAAGGGCCAGGGCATGGTCCACGTCGGCTTCATCACGACGGGCAAGGAGTAACGACCATGGCTTTCAGTACGGGAAGCGGCAAGGGTCCGATGTCCGAAATCAACGTCACGCCGCTGGTGGACGTGATGCTGGTGCTGCTGATCATCTTCATGCTGACCGCGCCCATCGTGACGCACGACGTGAAGATCGATCTCCCTCAACCGACCAACAACCCGCCGCCGGATACGGACCACCTGGATCCGATCAGCCTCAGGATCGACGCGTCCGGTGCGCTGTACTGGAACGATGTGCCGGTCGACGAGAACGGCATGCGGGCCCAGATGGCGGTGATCGCGCAGCAGACCAACCAGCCGGAGATCCAGATCAACGCGGACGACGTGGTGGCCTACGAGTATGTCGCCCGCGCACTGGCGGATGCGAAGAGCTACGGCCTGACCAAGATCGGGTTCACCGAGCAGTGATCGTCCCGCCACGGCGGACCGCAAGACGCAAGACCCCCGCCTCGCGCGGGGGTTTTCGTTTCAGGGCCGGTCGCAGCCGGATGCCGGCGCCGCGATCGCAATCCATCCATCCATCAATCCAGGATCTGGCGGTAGCGTTTGACGGTCGGTGCCAGTCCGTCGTACAGCGCCTCGCCGATCAGCGCGTGGCCGATGGACACCTCCGCCAGTCCCGGAATCGCGGCCTTGAAGGTGCCCAGGTTGGCCTGGCTGAGATCGTGTCCGGCGTTGACCGCCAACCCTGCCTGCTGCGCCCGCCGGGCAGTCTCCGCGCAGCGAGCGAGTTCGGCGGCCACCTGCCCGCGGGCAAACGCATGCGCGTAGGGCCCGGTGTAGATCTCGATGCGCTGGACCCCGATGCGCACGGTCGCCTCGAACTGCACGGTGCCGGCATCGACGAACAGACTCACGCGGCAGCCCAGCTCCCGCAATGCCGCCACCAGCGGTGCCAGTCGATCCGCGTCACGCGCCAGGTCGAAGCCGTGGTCGGAGGTGATCTGCCCGTCGTCGTCCGGGACCAGGGTGACCTGGGTCGGCCGCACTTCCGCCGCCAGCGCGAGCAGCCCGGGATAGTCGCCACGCGCCGGCGCGAACGGATTGCCCTCGATGTTGTACTCGACGCGACCGCGCAGCAGTTGCGCCAGCAGGCGCACGTCATCGGGGCGGATATGCCGCAGGTCCGGCCGCGGATGCACGGTGATGCCGCCGCATCCCGCCTCGATGCAGGTATGCGCGGCGCGGGCCAGCGATGGTTCATCGCCACCGCGCGAATTGCGCAGCACGGCGATCTTGTTGAGGTTGACGCTGAGCAGGGTCATGGGACGCTAACCACCAGTCACGGAAATGACCGCGCGTCGGCAGGCACGCCGCGGCGGACGCCAAGAGTACGCCAACCCGACGGCCGTCGATCAACGCGCCTGGCCGCACCAGCGCACCGCCATCGACGGACCGCGCCAGGCGAGGGCCGCCACCCAGTCCGGATCGAGCGTCAGCTCGCGCACCTGCCATGCTGCCACCGAGTCCGCGTCGAGATGCACTCGTGCGGTCGCGGATCCGCCCAGATCCACCACCACGCGATGCAGGCCGTATGCCAGTCCACGCCCCTGCGCCTTGAGCACGGCCTCCTTGACCGTCCAGAGGCGCAGGAACGCCGCTGCCCGCTCGTCGGCGGGCAGGGCGCCCAGCGCGTCGGCCTCGACCGGCGCGAAGAAACGCTGCGCCAGCGCCAGCACGTTCCGGTCGGCGCGACGCGGACGATGCTCCAGGTCGATCCCCGGCTGCACCGAGCGCGCGATCGCCACCAGCGCGCGATCGGCGCTGTGCGACCAGTTGAAGCGCAAGCGGCCGCGATGCGCGCCGTGCAGTTCGGGACGGCCGTGCACCGTGTCCACAAGGGTGACGTCCTCGGCGCGGAGGTCGAGATAGACGGCCAGCAGACGGCGCAGGGGCGCCCGCCCGCCCGCCCGCTCGTATCGCATCGACCAGACGTGAATCTCGTCATCGTGCAGGCCCTCTGCTAGCGTGAGGGCGGTAGGCGTGGGGTGATCGGACATGCGGGCATGGTGCCGCCCCGGTCGCCGTGCACACAAGGATCGACGCATCGCGCGGTGGAAGCGCACACATCGGGCGAGGGGTTGGACGTGATCTCTGGATGGCTGCTGCTGGTGGTTGCGGCGCTGTACGTGGGCGTGCTGTTCGCGGTGGCCTGGAAAGGCGATCGCCAGCCGCTCTACCCGAGCAAGCAATGGCTGCGTCCGCTGGTCTACAGCCTCGCCCTGGCGGTGTACTGCTCGTCGTGGACGTTCTATGGCGCCGTCGGCACGGCGGCCCGCGATGGTCTGGCCTACCTGCCGATCTATCTGGGACCCGCGCTGCTGTTCATCCTCGGCTTCGGGCTGATGAGCCGGCTGGTGACGGTGGCCAGCCAGCGCAACACCACCACCATCGCCGACTTCATCGGTGCGCGCTTCGGCAAGTCGCACGGCCTAGCGGCGCTGGTAGCGCTGATTGCGGTGACCGCGGTGATCCCCTACCTGGCGCTGCAGTTCGAAGCGATATCGATGTCGCTGGACGTGTTGTCGGAGACCGGGCCGAACGCGATCGTGCCATCGACCGACAGCGCGCTGTGGTGTGCGCTGCTGCTGGCCGCGTTCGCCATCCTGTTCGGCACGCGCAGCATCGATGCCAGCGAGCACCACCACGGCATGATGCTGGCGATCGCGCTGGAGTCGGTCATCAAGCTGCTGGCCTTCCTCGGGCTGGGCGTCTACGCGCTGTGGCACGGCCCGGGCCTGCAGGACATGCTCAGGCTTCCGCACGCACCGCTCGCACACAGCCAGTCGCCGGGTTTCCTGGCGCAGACGCTGCTCGCGTTCTGCGCGATGTTCTGCCTGCCGCGGCAGTTCCAGATCGGCGTGGTGGAATGCGAGGATCCGCGCGATCTGCGCCGCGCCCGCTGGATGTTCCCGCTGTACATGCTGCTGATCAGCCTGTGCGTGCTGCCGATCGTGGCGGCCGGCATGAACCTGCCGGCGGTGCGCAGCGGGCTGGCCGATGCCTGGGTGCTGAACCTGCCGCTGGCCCACGGCGATCGCGGCGTGGCGCTGATCGCCTTCCTCGGCGGTTTCTCGGCGGCCACCGGCATGGTCATCGTGTCCACCGTCGCGCTGTCCACAATGATCAGCAACGACCTGGTGATGCCGGCGCTGCTGCGCATTCGCCGGCTGCGCCTGGAACAGCGCCAGGATCTGTCACTGCTGCTGCTGCGCATCCGCCGCGTGGCGATCGTGGCGCTGGTGCTGCTGGCCTACGGCTACTACCGGATCGTCGCCGGCAACGCCAACCTCGCCGCCACCGGCCTGCTCGCCTTTGCCGCCGTGGCGCAGTTCGCGCCGGCGATCGTTGCTGCGCTGTACTGGCGCGGTGCCAGCCAGGCCGGCGTGGCCATCGGCCTGCTCGCCGGCTTCGCGGTATGGATCTACACCCTGCTGCTGCCGGCGGTCGACCGCAGCGCGGCCTGGTTGCAGCGGGGGCCGTTCGGCATCGAGTGGCTGCGCCCGCAGGCGCTGTTCCATCTCAGCGGCTGGGACCCGGTGATGCACAGCACGTTCTGGTCGCTGCTGGTCAACGTGGCGTGTCTGATCTTCATCTCGCTGCGTTTCCGCCCCTCGCTGGCCGAGCGCATCCACGCGGCGATGTTCGTCGATCCCTACATCGCCGCCAGCAGCGGCAGCGCCAACTGGCGCGGACGCGTCGCCGTCGGCGACCTGATGACCATCGCCGGGCGCATCGTCGGCGAACGCAGCGCGCAGCGCGCGTTCAGCGAATACGGCCTGCGCCATGGCAAGGCGTTGGAGCCGGGCGCAGCGGCCGACCGCGCCCTGATCCAGTACACCGAGCGCCTGCTTGCCGGCGCGGTGGGCGCGGCCAGCGCGCGGCGCATCCTGATGGGCGCGCTGTCCGGTTCCGGGCTGGACATCGCCGAGGCGATGGCGCTGATGGACGAGGCCTCGCAGGAGCTGCGCTTCAACCGCGAGCTGCTGTCCACCACGCTGGAAAACGTCTCGCAGGGCATCAGCGTGGTCGACGCGCGGATGCGCCTGGTCACCTGGAACCGGCGCTATCTGGAACTGTTCGGCTACCCCGACGGCATGGTCTACATCGGCGTGCCGGTGGCCGACCTGATCCGCTGGAACGCCGAACACGGCGAGTGCGGTCCGGGCGAGGTGGAGGCGCACGTGGCCAAGCGCATCGGCCACCTGCGCGCCGGCACGCCGCACCTGTTCCAGCGGGTGCGGCCGGACGGCACGGTGATCGAGATGCGCGGGCGCCCGCTGCCGGGCGGCGGCTACGTCACCACCTACACCGACGTCACCGCCTACAAGCACGCCGAACTGGCGTTGCGAGAGGCGAACGAAACCCTCGAACAGCGCGTGGAGCAGCGCACCGCCGAACTGAGCGAGGCACTGGAAGCGACCGCGCGCGCGCAGCGCGAGGCGGAATCGGCGATGGTGTCCAAGACCCGCTTCCTGGCCGCCGCCAGCCACGATCTGCTGCAGCCGCTCAACGCCGCGCGGCTGTTCACCTCGGCATTGCGCCAGCAGCCGGCGCTCGATGAGGAATCCAGTCGGCTGGCCGAGCGCATCGACGCCTCGTTCCGCGCGGCGGAAGACTTGCTCGACGCGCTGCTCGACGTCTCCCGCCTCGATGCCGGCCGCTATCGGCCCGAGTACAGCGATTTCGCGCTGGCCGACCTGTTCGACTCGCTCAAGGCGCAGTTCGCGGTGGTCGCCGAGCAGCGCGGACTGCGCCTGCGGGTGGTGCCGACCCACCTGTCGATCCGCAGCGACCCGCAGCTGTTGCGGCGCATCCTGCAGAACTTCCTCTCCAACGCGCTGCGTTACACCCGTGCCGGCGGCGTGCTGCTGGGTGCGCGTCGCCATGGCGACGAGGTGCGCATCCAGGTGTGGGACACCGGCCCCGGCATCGCGCCGGAGCAGCGCGCCAACATCTTCGACGAATTCCAGCGCCTGCAGCGCCCCTCGCCGTGGGGCGAGAAGGGCCTGGGCCTGGGCCTGTCGATCTGCGACCGCATCTCGGCCATCATGGGCCACCGCCTGGAGCTTGCCTCGCGCGTGGCCAAGGGCAGTTGCTTCGCCTGCGTGGTGCCGCGCGTGGCGGCCGTGCCGCGCCGGCCGGCGGTGGCACCGCGGCTGCCGACCGGCGAGCCGCTGGCGCTCACCGTGCTGTGCCTGGATAACGATCCAACCATCCTCGACGGCATGCAGGCCCTGCTCAAGCGCTGGGGCGTGGATTGCCGGCTCGCCGAGGACGTGGCGCAGGCCGAGGCGCAACTGCGCAGCGGCGGCATCGACCTGCTGCTGGCCGACTACCACCTCGCCGACAGCATCGACGGCCTGCAGGCGCTGCAGCACCTGCGCATGCGGCTGGGCAAGCTGCCGCCGGTGGCAATGATTACCGCCGACGGCAGCAGCGAGTTGAAACAGCGCGCGCGAGAGCTTGGCTATCCGCTGCTGCACAAGCCGGTGCGCCCGGCCGTCCTGCGCGCGCTGCTCGGCGCGCTGCTGCGCAAGCACGCCAGCAACGACTGATCATCACGCGCCACCCGCGGCACGACGAATGCCTGCCGCAGCGTTGGCCGATCGTGCGGCTACTCGGACTCGTCATCCGGTAGCGCCTGCATCGCGCCCGGATCCACCGCCAACTGGCTGGCGGCCAGTGCCACCTGGGTGCGGTTGTTGACACCGAGCTTGCGCATGATCGCGGTCATGTGCGCCTTCACCGTGGCTTCGGAGACGCCCAGGTCCCACGCGATCTGCTTGTTGAGCAGGCCCTCGGCGATCATCGTCAGCACGCGGAACTGCTGCGGCGTGAGCGAGGCGACGCGCGCGGCGATGTCGGCCTCGTCGTGCTTCAGCGCGATCTCGCCGCCGACCAGCTGGTGCGGCAGCCAGGTGTCGCCTTCGAATACCGCATGGATCGCCTGGACGATCTCGTCGCCTGGCGTGGACTTGGGGATGTAGCCGGAGGCGCCGTGCGCCAGCGCCCGGCGCGCCACCTGCGCCTCCTCGTGACCGGACACCACGATGGTCGGCAGGCCCGGGTACTGGCCGCGGATGTGCACCAATGCCGAATAGCCGCGAGCGCCAGGCATGTGCAGATCCAGCAGCAGCAGGTCGGCTTCCGGGTATTGCTCGATCAGGCCGAGCAGCGCGTGCACGCTGTCGGCACAGTGGGTCTGCGCGTCGGGCAGCGCGGTGATCACCGCTCGGCGCAGGGCATCGCGGAACAGCGGATGGTCGTCGGCGATCAGGACGTCGGGCATGGGATCTCGGTGTAGGAGCGCACCCTGTGCGCGATCTCTCGTGGCAAGCTGGGCAAAGAGCCTTCGCGCACAGAGCCTGCCCTCGACTCGATCGGGGGGTGCGCTCCTACAGGGGTCATTTGATCAACCGCTCGTCGACCAGGTTCTTCACCACGCCCGGATCGGCCAACGTGGAAATGTCGCCGAGCTGGTCGGGTGCGTTCTCGCCGATCTTGCGCAGGATGCGGCGCATGATCTTGCCCGAGCGCGTCTTCGGCAGGCCCGGCGCCCACTGCAGGTAGTCCGGGGTGGCGATCGGACCGATCTCCCTGCGCACCCACGCCACCAGTTCCTTGCGCAACTCGTCCGTGCCGGTTTCACCGGCCACCAGGGTGACGTAGGCGTAGATGCCCTGGCCCTTGATCTCGTGCGGGCAGCCGACCACGGCCGCCTCGGCCACCTTCGGGTGCGCCACCAGCGCGCTCTCCACCTCGGCGGTGCCGATGCGGTGGCCGGAGACGTTGATCACGTCGTCGACGCGGCCGGTGATCCAGTAATAGCCATCCTCGTCGCGGCGCGCGCCGTCGCCGGTGAAATAGTTGCCGGGGTAGGCGCTGAAGTAGGTGTCGATGAAGCGCTGATGGTCGCCGTACACGGTGCGCATCTGGCCCGGCCACGAATCGGTGATCAGCAGGTTGCCCTCGCAGGCGCCCGGTTGCACCTCGCCGTTGGCGTCGACGATGGCCGGCTTGATGCCGAAGAAGGGCAGGGTGGCCGAGCCGGGCTTGGCGTCGATGGCGCCGGGCAGCGGGGTGATCAGGATGCCGCCGGTCTCGGTCTGCCACCAGGTGTCCACGATCGGGCAGCGCGCGTCGCCGACCACGCGGTAGTACCACTCCCACGCTTCCGGATTGATCGGTTCGCCGACCGAGCCGAGCACGCGCAACGATGCGCGCGAACAGGCCTTGACCGGACCCTCGCCCTCGCGCATCAGCGCGCGGATCGCGGTGGGCGCGGTGTAGAACAGGCTCACCTTGTGCTTGTCGATCACCTGCCAGAAGCGGCGGAAGTCCGGGTAGTTCGGCACGCCGTCGAACATCACCGTGGTGGCGCCGTTGGCCAGCGGCCCGTACACCACGTAGCTGTGGCCGGTGACCCAGCCGACGTCGGCGGTGCACCAGTAGACGTCGTCCTCGCGCAGGTCGAACACCAGCTCGTGGGTGTAGCTGGCGTACACCAGATAGCCGCCGGAGGTGTGCAGCACGCCCTTGGGCTTGCCGGTGGAGCCGGAGGTGTAGAGGATGAACAGCGGATGCTCGGCGTCCACCGGCTCGGGCGCGCAGTCGGGTTTCTGGCCGTCCATCAGGTGGTGCCAGTAGCGGTCGCGCGGCGATTGCATCGGCACTGCCGCGCCGGTGCGGCGCACCACCACCACGGTCTCCACGCTGTGCGTGCCGGGACGCTCCAGCGCGGCGTCGACGTTGGCCTTCAGCGGAATCTTCTTGCCGCCGCGCACGCCTTCGTCGGCGGTCACCACCACCTTGCACTGCGAATCGGCGATGCGCCCGGCCAGCGAATCGGGCGAGAAGCCGCCGAACACCACCGAGTGCACCGCGCCGATGCGCGCGCAGGCGAGCATCGCCATCGCCGCCTCGGGGATCATCGGCAGGTAGATCGCCACGCGGTCGCCCTTCTGCACACCGAGATGCCTGAGCGTGTTGGCGAACTTGCACACCTCGGCGTGCAGCTCGCGGTAGCTGATGTGGCGCGAGTCGTTCGGATCGTCCCCTTCGAAGATGATCGCGGTCTTGTCGCCGCGCTCGGCCAGGTGGCGGTCCAGGCAGTTGGCGGCCACGTTGAGCTGGCCGTCCTCGTACCAGCGGATATGCAGATTGGCCGGATCGAACGAGGTGTTCTTGATCTTGGTCGGCGCCTTCATCCAGTCCACGCGCTGTCCAATGCGTCCCCAGAACGCCGCCGGATCGTTCACCGACTCGGCGTAGAGCCGGTGGTAATCCTCGCGATTGACGCGGGCGCGGGCGGCGAATTCGGGCGTGACCGGATGCAGCTTGGACATGGCGGGCTCCTCGGGAACGGATGGCGGGGGCGCGCCTCGCGCAATCGCCGTTTCATGGCCTTCGAGTGTAGCCGCGACGGTGTCGGCGCATCGTGCGTGCCGCGCTTCGACTTTGGTCGATTCTCGACCAAAGCCGTATAGCTGCGTGCGGCGCAACAACACCATGCTCGGCCCGTCATCGTGGCGTATCAAGGCTTTAGCCCGGAGCCTGCGCGGAGCGGGTCGTGCGGTGGTCCGGTTGCCAAAGGGCGCGGCGCCGTTGCGGTCGCTCCGACCCGCCATGCGGGATGTCTAGGGGGGGGGCCGAGTGTTCATGCCGCGGTAACGTGGCACCGTCTCGCGCTACGCGCGGAGTGTTTCAACCATGAGGGGGGAGTACAGCATGGCCACTACCGGCATCGATGCATCCAGCGCACTCGACGTCAGCCACAAGCGGGTGATTTTCGCATCCAGCCTGGGTACCGTCTTCGAGTGGTACGACTTTTATCTCTACGGCTCGCTCGCCGTGATCATCGGCAAGCAGTTCTTCTCCGGCCTCAACGAGGCCAGTCAGTTGGTGTTCGCCCTGCTGGCGTTCGCCGCCGGATTCGCGGTGCGTCCGTTCGGCGCCATCGTGTTCGGCCGCGTCGGCGACCTGGTGGGACGCAAGTACACCTTCCTGATCACCATCCTGATCATGGGTCTGTCGACCTTCCTGGTCGGCGTGCTGCCGGGCTACGAGCAGATCGGCGTGGCGGCACCGGTGATCCTGATCGCGCTGCGCCTGCTGCAGGGTCTGGCCCTGGGCGGCGAATACGGCGGCGCCGCCACCTACGTGGCCGAGCACGCGCCCCACGGCAAGCGCGGCCTGTACACCAGCTTCATCCAGATCACCGCGACCTTCGGCCTGTTCCTGTCGCTGCTGATCATTCTGGGCTGCAAGGAGATGCTGGGTCCGAAGTTCGACACCTGGGGCTGGCGCATCCCGTTCCTGCTGTCATCGGTGCTGCTGGCAGTGTCGGTGTACATCCGCCTCCAACTGGCCGAGTCGCCGGTGTTTACCCAGATGAAGGCCGAGGGCAAGCACTCCAGGGCACCGCTGACCGAGTCGTTCGCGCGCTGGGGCAACCTGAAGATCGTGATCCTGGCCCTGTTCGGTGCCACCGCCGGTCAGGCCGTGGTGTGGTACTGCGGCCAGTTCTACGCGATGTACTTCCTCGGCTCCACGCTGAAGATCGACGCCATCACCACGCAGTTGCTGATTGCCGGCGCGCTGCTGCTGGGTACGCCGTTCTTCGTGGTGTTCGGTGCGTTGTCGGACAAGATCGGCCGCAAGCCGATCATCCTGGCCGGCTGCCTGCTGGCGGCGCTCACCTACTTCCCGATCTTCAAGGGGCTCACCCACTACGGCAACCCGGCGATCGAGGCGGCCAGCGCGTCGGCGCCGATCCGCGTCACCGCCGACCCGAAGGACTGCAGCCTGCAGATCGACCTGATCGGCAAGAAGGTGTTCACCAGCTCCTGCGACGTGGCCAAGAGCTTCCTCGCCAAGCGCGGCGTGCCGTACGAGAACGTTTCGGCGGCGCCCGGCACGGTGGCGGTGGTGTCGGTCGGCGGCAAGGACTTCACCTCGTTCGATGGCCGCCAGCTGGCCAAGGCCGACTTCGCGGCGCAGAACAAGGCCTTCAGTGAAGCCGTGGGTGCGGCGGTGAATGCCGCCGGCTATCCGGCCAAGGCGGATCCAGCGACCATCAACAAGCCGATGGTGCTGCTGCTGCTGTGGATCCTGGTGATCTACGTGACCATGGTCTACGGCCCGATCGCGGCCTGGCTGGTGGAGATGTTCCCCACCCGCATCCGCTACACCTCGATGAGCCTGCCTTACCACATCGGCAACGGTTGGTTCGGCGGCTTCCTTCCCTCGGTTTCGTTCGGCATCGTGGCGGCCACCGGCGACTTCTATGCCGGCCTCTGGTACCCGATCGTGATCGCCGCGATGACGGTGGTGATCGGCGCCCTGTTCGTGAAAGAAACCAAGGACGTCGACATCCATGCCTGACGCCCGCCCGCCGCCCCCCTGTGGCAGCTCGTCGCAGGGGGGCGGCATAACCGCCATGACTGGCCAAGCACCGATGGCGAGGGCGACCAAAGTCTTAGTGGCAACACGGGAAAAGCGCTATCCACGTGGTTTAACGCTCCTATAATCTTTTCGACATGATCAGGCGATGGTTGCGCAATCGGTACAACTGCTGCGCGGACTCGCTGTCGACGGTCTTTCAAATGGGGAAAACCATGAAACACAAGCCGATGTTCTTCGCCATTGCGACAACGCTGGGCCTGGCCCTTGCCGGTCCGTCGTTCGCCGCCACCAAGCAGGCCGACGTCAAGGCGCTGCAGGCATTGATCCAGAAGCAGCAGGCGCAGCTCGACCAGCAGCAGAAGGAACTGCAGGCCCTGCGTGAGAGCCTGCAGCAGATCGCCGGCAACCAGCAGGCGCAGCAACAGCAGATCGAGAAGGTTGCCGCCGCGCCGGCGCCGGCACCGGCCGCCAAGCCGGTCTTCAGCAGCGCGCCGGGTGTGTCGGTGGCCCTGCACGGCTTCGTCGCCGCCACCGCCTTCTCGCAGGACAAGGCGTTCACCTTCGGCAACGGCCAGAACGCCGAATTCCCGAACCCGGGTACCCACGGCCGCAGCATGGGCATGGACATCCGCAGCACCCGCTTCTGGCTCGACTTCACCGGCGCCAAGTTCAACGACAACTGGTCCGGCGGCGGCCACATCGAGATGGACTTCTTCGGCGGCTTCAACGGCACCGGCCCCTACTCGATGTCGCAGCCGACCCCGCGCCTGCGCCAGGCGTGGATGGATCTGACCAACGTCTCCAGCGGCAGCACGATACGCATCGGCCAGCAGTGGGATCTGCTGTTCCCGCTGGACAACGTGCCGGCCTCGGTCACTCATATCGCTTTCCCGCTCGGCTACGGCACCGGCATGATCGGCTGGCGCTTCCCCGGCGCGGTGTGGATGCAGGACCTCAACCACGGCGCGGATGGCCCAAAGTGGCGGCTTGATCTGGGCGCCTTCAACGGCAACTGGAGCGGCCCGGGCGACAACATCAACTACCTGACCGCCGGCAATGCCGGGTTCCGTCCACAGCTGCAGGCCCGCCTGCACGTGCAGGACAAGGACTGGCTGGCCTACTTCGTGGCCCACTACGCCCAGATCGACCTGCGCGGCGTGGACGGCACGGCACCCACCCCGATTGCCACCACCATCGACAGCGAAGCCTTCGAAGTGGGCGGCAACTGGCATCCGGGCAACTGGATGTTCAAGGGCAACATCTACACTGGCAAGGGCTTGGGCCAGGTGTTCGGCGGACTGGTCCAGTTCGGCGACATCCAGGAGACGGGCGGCTATCTGCAGGCGGGCTACAAGTTCACCCCGAACTGGAGCGCCAACGTGTTCTACGCCTCCAGCAAGCCCAAGCGCAGCGACGTGGTGCAGTGGCTGGGCCGCGGTTCGGTGGGTCGCCTGAAGAACAACCAGGCGGCGATCAACCTGATCTACACCTCCGGCGCCTACGAGCTCGGCGCGGAGTACCTGTACTCCAAGATCGACACGACCACGGCGGCGAATCCCAATGCCACCACCAGCACCAAGGGCAGCCAGGTGTCGCTCAGCGCGAAGTACAACTTCTGATCGCGCTCCGTCGACGGCGGCTGCGGCCGCTGTCGACACCGCATCCGGAGTGAAAAGCAGAAGCCACGCCGCGAGGCGTGGCTTTTTCACGCCACACCGGCATCGGCGCGCCGGTCAGCGTTCCAGCGGCGGCTTGCCCTCGCGCAGTTGCTGCAGATCGTAGCCGGAGAGCGATTCGCTCCGCGCACCGGACGAGATCCGCGCCTGCGCAAAGGCCAGCAATGAATCTGCTTCCCCGTGACGGCGATCATGTCCGCCGCATCGCGCCGCAGGGCATGTCGCGTTCGCTGAGATGCCCGCACGCTACGCTGTGTCGATGCCCCAGCCGTCCGACCCTTCCGCTCCCCGTGCCTTCAAAGGCCGCGGCGCCGCCTCCAATCCCGAAGGGCGCTTCGAGTCGATCCGCCACCACGCCGAGGACGACGGCTGGCAGAGCGCCCTGCTCGACGAGGATGCGCCCCGCCCGCGCACCGAGGTCACCGACGAGCGCGCGCGCAGCGTGATCACCCGCAACGACTCGCCGGACATCCATTTCACCCAGGCGATGAACCCGTACCGCGGCTGCGAGCACGGCTGCATCTATTGCTTCGCGCGGCCGTCGCACAGCTACCTCAACCTGTCGCCGGGCCTGGATTTCGAGACGAAGCTGCGCGCCAAGGGCAACCTCGCCGAGGTGCTGCGCCACGAGCTGGCGCGCCCGGGCTATCGCGTCGAGCCGATCAACATCGGCAGCAACACCGATCCCTACCAGCCGATCGAGAAGCGCTGGCGGCTGACCCGCGCCGCGCTGGAACTGCTGGCCGAATGCGGCCATCCGTGCACCCTGGTCACCAAGAACGCGCTGGTGGAGCGCGATCTCGACCTGCTTGCGCCGATGGCCAGGGCCAGCCTCGTGCAGGTATTCGTCTCGGTCAACTCGCTGGACAACCGCCTCGCGGCGAAACTCGAACCGCGCGCCAGCGCGCCGCACCGGCGCATCCAGGCCATCCGCGCGCTGGCAGAAGCCGGCGTGCCGGTGGGCGTGCTGGTGGCGCCGATCATCCCCGCGCTCAACGACCGCGACATGGAAGCGGTGCTCGAACGCGCTGCCGATGCCGGCGCGCGCTGCGCCGGCTACACCGTGGTGCGGCTGCCGTACGAGCTGAAGACGCTGTTCCGCGAATGGCTCGCCCTGCACGCATCCGACCGCGCCGCCCACGTGATGAGCCTGATCCAGCAGATGAACGGCGGGCGCGACTACGACAGCGACTTGCGCACCCGCATGCGCGGCCAGGGCGTGTTCGCCGACCTGCTCAAGCGCCGCTTCGAGGTGGCCTGCCGCAAACACCGCTTCGGCCGCGCGCGCGATCTCCAGCTCGACACCACGCGCTTCGTGCCCCCGCGCCTGCCGTCGCCGCAGGGTCAGCTGTTCTGAGCGGCTGAGAAAAATCGCCCGCCTACTGCGACCGCCGCCAAACGCCGTGCCGGCGGCGCGCTGGGCACCAATCCGGGTCATTTGGCTCACCAAACTCCCCGGATTGGCGCCCAGCGCACCTTGTCACGAACGCTTGGCGGCGCTCTCGCTACGGCGGTCGAATTTTTCTCAGCCTCTGAGCGGTTCGCTCAGCCGCCCGGCGGCAGGTACTTCTCGAACCACATCAGCGCGCGCTGCAGCACGTCGCGCTGGTGCGCCGGGTCGACGAAGTGGTGGCCTTCGTTGGGGTAGACCACCAGCGAGGTGGGCACGCCGAGCGTGCGCAGCGCGTGCCACATCTCGAACGACTGCGGTGCCGGGCATTCGGCGTCGCGGTCGCCGACCACGATCAGCATCGGCGTCTTCACCTGCTTGATGAAGTGGATCGCCGAGCTCTTCGCGTACACCGCCGGATCGTCGTACACGGAGGCGCCGAAGTACGGGATCATCCACTGGTCGATCAGGTTCTCGCCGTAGTAGCTCTGCCAGTCGGCGATGCCGGCGCCGGCGACCACCGCGCGGAAGCGCTGGGTCTGGGTCGGCACGAACATGCTCATGAAGCCGCCGTAGCTCCAGCCGGTGAGGCCCAGGCGCTGGTCGTCCACCGGCAGCTTCTTCTCGATGGCGTCGACGCCGGCGAGGATGTCGCGCAGGTCGCCGTAGCCGAAGTCCTTGCGGTTGGCCTGCACGTAGGCCTCGCCCTGGCCGTAGCTGCCGCGCGGGTTGGGCATGAACACGAAGTAGTCCAGCGCCGAGAACGGCACGCCGCCGAAGCCGACCGCCGGCCAGCGCGGCAGCACGGCACTGGCCGGACCGCCGTGCACGGTGACGATCATCGGGTAGGACTTCTTCGCGTCGTAGTGCGCCGGGTACAGCAGCCAGCCCTGCACGTGCCGGCCCTCGTTGTCCCACTCGACCGACTCGGCCTTGCCCCACGACGGCTTCAGCGAGGCGTTGATCGCGGTGACCGCCGGCGGCGGCGTGCGCCCCAGCCGGCCGGCATGCACTTCCGGCGCGGCGGCGTAGGAGCTCTGCGCGAACGCGACCTTCGCATGGTCGGCCGACAGCGACAGCCCCATCGCCGCGGTGCCGTCGCCGAGGCTGGCGTCCAGCGCGAACAGCGGCGCCTGCGCCGCCGCGTGGCGGGCGTCGATGGCGTACTGCGCCACCTCGCTGCGGCCGTTGCGGATCTGCGTCACCAGCAGGCGGTCGGCACCGGTCCAGCCGAACCACACCGGGGTGACCTTGATGCCCGGGGTCAGCGCGGTGACCGCGCCGCCGGTCGAGGGCACGGCGTAGAGATCGCCGCCGGTCGCGCCCTGGTCGCTCATCAGGCCGCCGATGAAGACGATCCGCGAACCGTCCGGCGACCAGCGCGGCAGCGCCATCTGCAGGCCGTGCAGCGGGCCTTCCACGGTGCGCGTGTCGACCAGTGCACGGGGCGCGGCGCCGGCCTTCGCCGGCTGCGTGTACAGCCTGGCGATCCACCAGTTGTTGTCGCCCGGCGCCGGTGCGGCGACGTAGGCGAGCCGGCGGCTGTCCGGCGACCAGCTGAATTCGTAGACGTAGCTCGGCGCCGGGGTGAGCATCCGCATGGCGCCGCCGCTGGCGGGCACCGCGGCGACGCGCTGCACTTCCAGCCCGTCCACGCCGATCTCGCCGGCGGCCGGCTTGGCCGCGGCCAGCGCGCTGGCCGCGCGGGTGGCGCCCTCGACGTAGAGGAAGCCCAGGGCATGGCCGTCCGGCGACCAGCGCAGCGCGTGCGCGTAGCCGTCCAGTATCGCCAGCTTCTGCGGCGCGGCGGAACTTTGCGTGTCGGCCACCACCACGGCCGGATGGCCCTTGCTGGCGCCCACGCTGGCACATTCGGAGAGGAAGGCGAGGTGCTGCGAATCCGGCGCCCAGGCGATGTTCGATTCACCGCAGCTGCCGGCCGCGTCGCGGGTGTTCAGGCGATGGGCGTCATGGCCGTTGGCCTTCGCCAGCATCACCGCGGGTTTGCCGGCGGTGTCCACCACCCACGCCAGCTGCCGGCCGTCGGGCGACAGCTGCACGGCATGGATGTCGCGCACCTTGCCCAGCTCGGTGAGCAGGCGATCGATGCGCGGATCGACCGGTGCAGTGCCGGCGAACGCCGGCAGGGTCAGGCCGGCCAGCAGGGCCAGCGGCAGCAGGGAGGCTCGGGACATCGGCGGCTCACTTCGGTGCGGGGAAGCTCCCGAACCTAGCAGCGCCCGGGGCACGGCTCCAAGTGCTGCAAGCCATGGCGCGGGCGCTTCGCAAATCCCTGCGACGCACCCGTGCGATGCGGTCAGCCGCGCAGGCCGTCGGCCTCGCGGTGGTAGTGGGTGGCCCGTTCCACTTCCTCGCGGGAACCGAGGAACACCGGCACGCGCTGGTGCAGGGCGGTGGGCTGCAGTTCCAGGATGCGCGCCCGCCCGGTGGTCGCCGCGCCGCCGGCCTGCTCGACGATGAAGGCCATCGGGTTGGCCTCGTACATCAGCCGCAGCTTGCCGCCCTGGGCCTGGATCTTGGCGTCCAGTGGATAGAAGAACACCCCGCCGCGGGTGATGATGCGGTGCACGTCGGCCACCATCGAGGCGACCCAGCGCATGTTGAAATCCTTGCCGCGCGGACCGTCGGTGCCGGCCAGCAGCTCGCCCACGTAGCGCTGCATCGGCGCCTCCCAGTGGCGCTGGTTGGACATGTTGATGGCGAACTCGGCGGTTTCCTCGGGAATGCGGATGCCGCGCCGGCTCAGCACGAAGCTGCCCACCTCGCGGTCCAGCGTGAACTCGTGGGTGCCGTGGCCGAAGGTCAGCACCATCACCGTGGCCGGCCCGTACACCACGTAGCCGGCGGCCAGCTGCCCGGTGCCCGGCTGCAGGAAGTGTTCGGCCTTCGGCTCGGTCACGCCGTCCGGGCAGCGCAGTACCGAGAAGATCGTGCCGACCGAGATGTTCACGTCGATGTTGGAGCTGCCGTCCAGCGGATCGAACAGCAGCAGGTGGTTGCCCTTGGGATACATGTCGGGGATCGGCTGCGGGTCTTCCATCTCCTCCGACGCGCACGCCGCCAGGTGGCCGCCCCAGGCGTTGGCTTCGAGCAGGATCTCGTTGGAGATTACGTCGAGCTTCTTCTGCGCCTCGCCCTGCACGTTGATGCTGGCCGCATCGCCTTCGGCCGCGGCCATGCCCAGCACGCCGCCCAGCGCGCCCTTGTGGGTCGCCACGCCGATGCGCTTGCAGGCGCGCGCCACCACCTCGATCAGCAGCGACAGCTCGGCGTTGATGTGGCCGGCGCGGCGTTCCTCGATCAGGAACTGGATCAGCGAGACGGGCTTCATGGCATCTCCGTGGCACAAAAGGAGCGGTATTGTCCCGTGCGCGTCCGGCACGCGCCAGCCGACGCGGCCGATCGGGCGCGCCGGGGGCGGAGGCGCCCGGGACTTTCGGGCCATTTGAGGGGAGCGCCCGTCGCGCGCACACTGCCGTCAGCGTCCGCATCCCCGGTCGATGCCATGTCCACCAGGTTCCTTCGCGCCGTTTTCTGCAGTGCGATGCTGCTGGCTGCCGCGCCCGCCCGCGCGCAGTCGTACGACCAGGCGGCGGTGCGCATGTTTCAAGCGCTCAGCAAGCGCCCGGATCCGCTGGACCGTTATCTGTACCTGCAGAAGATCAGCCCGCGGCTATCCCCGGCGAACCAGGGCCTCGCCGCGCAGATGAGCGCCTTTGCGCTGGCCGAGCTGGGCCAGTACAGCCGCGCGGTGCTGGTGTTCCCGTTGCAGATGAGCCCGGTGCCGGGGCTGGAACTTCCCGATCCGCGCCACTGGCGGGCCGAGCCCGCGCTGGACGTGATCGCCCGGCAGGCGGCGGACCGCCGCATCGTGATGATCAACGAGGTGCACCACAACGCGCAGACCCGCGCGCTCACCCTGCGGCTGCTGCCGCGCCTGCGGGCGCTGGGCTTCACCCACCTGGCGATCGAGGCGCTGGGCGACGATCCGCACCTCATCAAGCGCGGCTATCCGGTGCGCCGCAACGGCACCGAGTATCTGCAGGAGCCGCTGTATGGCGAGATCGTGCGCGAGGGCCTGCGGCTCGGCTTCGTGCTGGTGTCCTACGACGACGATGCGGCCGGCGGCAACACGCAGGCGCGCGAAGCGGGCCAGGCACGCAACCTGGTCGACCGCGTGTTCGCCAAGGACCCCCGGGCCCGCCTCGTGGTGGCGGCAGGCTATGCCCACGTCGACAAGGCGGTCGGCCGGCTCGGCCAGGTCCGGCCGATGGCCATGATCCTGGCGCGGCTGACCGGACTCGACCCGTTGTCGATCGACCAGGCACAGTTCCTCGAGGCGGAATGGAACGCTGATGACGACTACCATCGGCTGACCGCCCGCTTTCCGTCCGACGACCCCGAGGTGCTGGTCGACAAGGCCAGCGGGCGCCCCTGGTCGGCAGCGCCGAAGCTCTACGACATCAGCGTGATCTCGCCGCGCTCGCTCACGCTCAAGGCACTGGGCGCGCAGGAAGTGGACGATCCCGTGCACGGCCGCTACCGCATCCTGAGCAACGGCGTGCAGATGGCCACCCAGGCCTTCGTCGCCTTCAACGAGATGCAGCGTCCGGCGTGGCTCGGCCTGGACGGCCAGCGTCGACCGTATCCGATCGACACCCGACTGTGCCGCGAGCAGATCCCGTGCGTGGTCGACGCACACTACATCGGCGAGTCGGACCAGGCCACGCCGGCCGACATCTACGCCTTCCTGAAGCCGACCAGCAGCACCAGGCTGTATCTGCGGCCGGGCCGCTATCGTCTGCGCGCCCGCACCGACCGGGGGCGGACGCTGTCGCAATCGGTCGTGGACATACCTGGCGCCTGATCCGGGCCGACGCGGCCCCCTGTTCGAGGAGCTCGCGCAGGATCCGTACCTGTTCGGCGAGAGCTTCACCGCCGAGGACGTGCTGTGGTGTACGGCGCTGAACTGGGACCACGAAGTTTCAGCTGGTGCCGGCTGCGCACGGACTTCCGCAATTTCCGCCCGGACCGCATCGACGCCGTCGCCGACACCGGCGAGCATTTCATCGAGCGGCCGGCGATCAACCTCGACGCCTACCTCGCGGCCATGCGGCCTACTACGCGGGCAAGGATTGACGCTGGCATTGCGCGCAATCTCTGCGAAGATGTCCGTCTGATCCTGCGGAGGGACCGTGTCGATGAAGTACCTGCTGGGCGGCCTGCTGACCGCCGTCCTGGGCCTGGCCGCCAGCGCTTCCGCCGGTGCATCGGCCACCGACGCCGATGCACGCTTCCATGCCATCTACTCGCACGAGTGGGCCTGGCGCACCGGGCAGAGCGGCATCAGCAGCTCGGGCGAGGCGCAGCCGGGCGAGGGCCGTCTGGACACGGTGGACCCCGCCTCGCAGCAGGCGCGGCGGGACAAGTGGAAGCAGGTGCTGCGCCAGCTCGACGATATCGACGTGTCCGCGCTCTCGCCGGCGGCGCGGGTGAACTACGCGGTGTACCGCGCGCAGATCGCCAACCTGCTCGCCGCCCAGCAGTTCAAGACCTGGCAGATGCCGTTCAACAGCGATTCCTCGTTCTGGGGCGACATCGGCTACCAGCTGCACGGCGATCGCCTGCGCAGCGCCGCCGACTACCAGCGCTATCTCGACCGCCTCGGCCAGATTCCCGCCTACTTCGACCAGCAGATCGCCAACATGCGCGAGGGGCTCAAGCGCGGCTTCAGCGTGCCGCGCGCGGTGCTGGACGGGCGCGACGTGTCGATCGCCGCGGTGGCCAACCTCGCCGATCCCACCGAAAGCAGCTTCTACGCGCCGTTCAGGCACCTGCCGGACAGCTTTGACGCGGACCAGGTGCAGTCGCTGCAGGGCGAGGCGCTGCGGCGCGTGCGCGACGACGTGATTCCGGCCTACCAGCGCCTGCTCGACTTCTTCCGCCACGAATACGTGCCGCAGGCGCGCACCACCCTGGCCGCCGAGGCGCTGCCGGACGGCAAGGCGTTCTATCGCCAGCAGATCCGCGAATACACCACGCTCGACCTCGATCCGCAGGCGGTGCACCAGGTGGGCCTGGAGCAGGTGGCGAAGATCCACGCGCAGATGCTGCAGACGATGCGCGAGACCGGCTTCAAGGGCAGTTTCCCCGCGTTCCTGCACTTCCTGCGCAGCGACCCGCAGTTCTACGCCAAAACACCGGACGAACTGCTGATGCGCACCGCATGGGTGGCCAAGCAGGTGGACGGCCAGCTCGGCAGGTTCTTCGGCCGGCTGCCGCGCCAGCGCTTCGCCATCGTGCCGGTGCCGGCGGACATCGCGCCGTACTACACCTCCGGCCGCGGCGGCGCCGACGCCTACCTGGTCAACACCTACGACCTGGCCTCGCGCCCGCTCTACAACATGCCGGCGCTGACCCTGCACGAATCGGCGCCCGGCCACGCGCTGCAACTGGCGCTGGCCGCCGAGCAGCGCGGCCAGCCGGCGTTCCGCCGCAACAGTTACATCTCCGCCTACGGCGAGGGCTGGGGGCTGTATGCCGAATACCTCGGCAACGAGATGGGCATCTACCGCACGCCCTACGAGCGCTTCGGCTACCTCACCTACCAGATGTGGCGCGCGGCCCGGCTGGTGGTGGACACCGGCATCCACCACGACGGCTGGACGCGGCAGCAGGCGATCGACTACCTGACGCAGAACACCGCGCTGTCGGATCGGGAGATCGCCAACGAGGTCGACCGCTACATCAGCTGGCCGGGGCAGGCGCTGTCCTACGAGATCGGTTACCTGAAAATCCTCGAGCTGCGCCGCAAGGCCGAGCAGGCGCTGGGCGAGAAGTTCGACCTGCGCGCCTTCCACGACACCGTGCTGCAGCTCGGCTCGGTGCCGCTGCCGGTGCTGGAGCAGCGCATCGACCGCTTCATCGCCGACGGTGGGCCGGAGCCGCATTTCGGCGATTGTCCGGCGGGGAAGCCGGGGAACTGACCGTGCCGCGCCTCAGCGCGGCGCCACCGGCACATACTGGCCGTGCTCGCCGTAGTGGCGGGCGGCCGTGTCGACATGGGCGCACAGCCGGCCGTGCCCCCAAGTTCCGCAGCTAATCGCATAATTCATTGATCTGCTTGTGAGGCCTAAATCCAATCGGCCATGAGGCTGATGCATGCCACGCGTTCCGCCCGACATCTGCGTGTCGCGGAGGCTGCCATCACGCTTGCAAGGAAACCCCGCACGAGACGGGGTTTCCTTGTCCGGTTAAAGCGGCTCGCTTCGATTGAACGAGCCGCCAGTCACCCATGCCAGTCCGCGCTTGACCGCCTACAACATGGCTACTTTGGGTAGCTCCCTCAATGGATGAGCCGAATTCGTCACCAGCATTGCACCGGGCCAGTCCGCATCCTGATGAAGCATCGTTGTCTCCGCGGAGGCAGGATGGAAGCGGGACATCGCCTCGATCAGCTGCTGCGCCTGAAGCCCCATGCCGATAGCTCCCTCCCTGGCCATCGACGTGCTTTCCGGCATCTCGTCGATCATAAGCTGCCCGGACGCCCGGGCTCCCTGGCCAGCACGTCGCTGACGATGGCCGTCGATGCTGGAAAAACGGGCCAGGTGAGAGTTGGTCCAGCTCATGGCATCCAACGTTTCCATCGGCGCGACCGATTCGCCCGCCATGAGAGACATCGGGGTAGCGGTGGACGCGAATTGGGCAGGCAGCGGCGTCAGCAGGTCGGCAAAATTCGCGGCCGGGATCGCGTAGCCGTCGCTGGGCTGCACATAGCTGATGGCAAGATCGCCACCGAGGAAGTGATTCTGCACACGCACCTGCTGGGCCGTATCGCCATCCACCAGGATGATCAGATCGTCTCCGCTCTGGTGGAAGCTCAGCCGGGTGCGGTCGACGCCGTTGAAGAACAGCCAGTCGGTGCCGCCACCGGTGTTGTCGATCACGTCGCTGCCGGACCCGGCCTGCCAGACGTACTTGTCGTCGCCGGCACCACCAAGGAGCAGGTCGTTGCCGTCCTCGCCCACCAGGGTGTCGACACCGGCCCCGCCGATCAGGATGTCGTTGCCCGAGCCACTGAACGAGCCGTTGCCGCCGGACAGGTAGTCGTCGCCATCACCACCGACGAACTTGTCGTCGCCACCGAAGCCGAAGAGGGTGTCGTCACCGCCCAGCCCGTGGATGAGGTCGCGTCCGTTCGTGCCGAGCAACTGTTCCCCGGCGGCGGTGCCGTCAACGATGGTGGTGTAGTCACTGTCATTGCCGGGCTCTCCCGGCGTGCCGGGACCGCCGCTGCCGCCGCCCACCAAGGCATTGATCGCAGCGGTATCGAGCATCGAACCGCTGGCCGGCTGCACGTAGTCGATCGCGTAGTCGCCACCCAGGAAATGGTGGGTGACACGCACTGTACGGCTGGCATCGCCATCCACCGTGATCACGAGATCGTCGCCATCGCGGCTGAAGACCAATTGCGACGCGGTGATGCCGTCGTTGAAGAACACGCCGTCGTAGCCACCCTCGGTGTTGTCGATGGTGTCCTGCCCGCCGCCGTAGACGTAGCTGTCGTCGCCCATTCCACCGATCAGGGTATTGATGCCATCCTCGCCGCTCAGGGTGTCATTGCCTGCACCGCCCTCCAGGCGATCCGCGCCCGAGCCGGTGCCGCTGCCGTCCCCTCCGGCCAGATAGTCGTCGCCATCGCCGCCCTGCAGCGTGTCGTCCCCAGCCAGGCCGAACAACTGGTCGTCCCCGGCAAGCCCCTTGATCAAGTCCTTGCCGGCGCTGCCCACCAACTGCTCGCCGGCCGCGGTGCCCTCGATCACCTGGTCGTACTGCCCGCCGCTGCCGCCGCCGGCCACGATCTGGTTGATCTGGGCCGTGGTGAGGTAGTTGCCGCCGTCCGGCTGCACGTAGTCGATGGCCGCATCGCCACCGAGGAAGTGGTTGGTCACGCGCACCGCAGGCGTCGTCCCGGCGTCGACGAAGATCAGCAGATCGTCGCCATCGCGACCGAACGAAATGCGTTCGCGGGTGATGCCGCCGGTGAAGAACACGCCGTCGAAGCCGCCGTCGGCGTTGTCGATCACGTCGCTGCCCGAACTGGCGTCGAAGACGTACTTGTCATCGCCGGTGCCGCCGATCAGCAGGTCGTCACCACCACCGGCAACCATCGTGTCGTCGCCACCGCCGCCGTCGATCCGGTTGGCTCCGCCGTTGCCGGCGAGGTAGTTGTCCAGGTCGTTGCCGGTACCGTCGATGTCCGCGCTGCCGGTCAGGAACAGGTTCTCGACGTGGGCCGACAGCACGTACGAAGCGGATGCCTGCACCTGGTCGGTGCCGGCGTTCGCCGTCTCGACCACGGTGTCATGGCTGTCGTCGACGATGTAGTTGTCGCTGCCGGCGCCGCCCTCGAGATGGTCCACGCCGGTGCCGCCATCGAGGTAGTCGTCGCCGGCCCCGCCGACCAGCGTGTCGCTGCCGTTGCCGCCGAACAGCGCATCGTTGCCGTCCAGGCCCTGCAGCGTATCGTCGCCGTCCCAGCCGCCGAGCGAGTTGTCGCCGGCATTGCCGGTGACCCGATTGTCCAGGTCGTTGCCGTTGCCGGTCGCGACGCCATCGGCCAGGATCAGGTTCTCGACGTTGTCCTTGAGCACAAGATTGGTCTCGTAGCGGCGCTCGACCGTATCGAGCCCCTCGTCGGCGTTCTCGTAGACCCAGTCGTCGCTCGACTCCTCGATGAAGTAGTCGTCGCCCAGCCCGCCGTAGAGCGAGTCGGCGCCCTGGCCGCCCTCCAGACGGTTGTTGCCGGCGTTGCCGACCAGCACGTTGTCCTGGTCGTTACCCGTGCCATCGAGGTTGGTGGTGCCCAGCAGGGTGAGGTTTTCCAGCGTGGCGCCCAGCACATGGTCGATGCTCGACTCGACCGTGTCCTCGCCTTCGCAGGCGGCCTCCACGACCTGGTCGCCCACGTTGTCAACCACGTAGGTGTCGTCGCCCAGGCCGCCGACCAGCACGTCGGCTCCCGCTCCACCGTCCAGGCGATTGGAGGCGGTGTTGCCCAGAATGGTGTTGTCGCCACTGTTGCCCGTACCCTGCCAGGCGTCGCTGCCTTCCACCAGGACGAGCTTTTCGATGTGTTCCGAGAGCGCATAGCTGCTGGACGCATTGACGACGTCGAAGCCCTCGCCGGCCAGCTCGACGATGACGTCGCCCTCCGCATCGACCGCGTAGGTGTCATCGCCGGCGCCGCCGATCAGTTGGTCGATGCCGCGGCCGCCGTCCAACTGGTCGTTGCCGGCACCGCCGACCAGGGTGTCGTTGCCGTCGTTGCCCTGCAGCATGTCATCGCCATCCAGGCCTTCGAGGCGGTTGGCGCCACTATTGCCGACCAGCTCGTTGTCGAGCGTATTGCCGGTGCCATCGACCGAGGCCACTCCCGCCAGCTCCAATCGTTCGACGTTGGCCGACAGGGTGTAGCCCACCGTGCTCCGTATCGTGTCCCGGCCCTCGCTCGCCGCCTCGGTCACCGTGTCGCCGGCATCGTCCACGAGATAGATGTCGTCGCCGCTGCCACCGACCATCTGGTCCTGGCCCGTGCCGCCATCGAGTACGTCACCGTCGGCGCCGCCGCGCAGCACGTCGTTGTCCGCGCCGCCGGACAGGTGGTCGGCGCCATCGCCGCCATCCAGGGTATCCGCCCCCGCGCCGCCATCAAGCAGGTCGTCGCCCGCACCGCCGACGAGCTGGTCGTTGCCGCCTTCGCCGAAGAGCTGGTCGCCGCCTTCGCCGCCATCGACGATGTCGTCGCCCTCGCCCGCGCGGACGATGTCCTGCCCGTCCAGGCCATCGATGGTATTGCCCAGTGCGTTGCCGAAAATGGTGTCGTCGACCGACGTGCCCAACAACACCTGCGCATCGATGTCCTGCGGGGAAAGCGACCACAGCGATCCCGTATCGATGGCCAGCGACGCCGTCGCCAGCCCCGTCGCTCCATCGAAGAACTGCTCGAAGCGAACCTCGTCGCCAGAGCTGCTCGCGAAACGGATGACCAGGGTGGTGCCGTCGCGACGCATGCGCACGTCGGTGACCGGCAATCCATCCAGGGCCAGGGTGTTCAGCCCCTGCAGGTCCGAGATCCGGTCCTTTCCGTCGCCACGGGCGAACACGTAGCGGTCCGCGTCCGCACCGCCATACAGGAGATCGTCGCCGGTCCCGCCCGTCAGGCTGTCGGTGCCGTCGCCGCCGCGGATCTCGTCGTCGCCGTCGCCACCGGCGAGCTGGTCGTCGCCGGCCTCGCCGGAAAGCCAGTCGCGGTCGGCGCCGCCATCGATCACGTCGTCGCCGTCGCCGCCGTACAACGCATCGAGGCCAGCGCCGCCGAGCAGATGGTCGTTGCCCGCCCCGCCCGTCAACGTGTCGTTGCCGTCGTCGCCGGCCAGCGTATCGACGCCATTGCCACCGTCGAGGAAATCGGCACCGGCCCCGCCGGACAGCACATCGTCGCCATCGCCTCCGGCAAGACTGTCGTCGCCCAGGCCGCCCGAAAGCGTGTCGTTCCCGACGTAGCCCACGAGAGTGTCGTTGCCGTCGGTGCTCACCTGGACCAGAGCTTTCACGGCGTCGACGTCCCATACGGTGCCGTCGGCGAAGCGGATCGCATCCAGACGGAAGGCGCCTGCCGCATCGTCGCGGAAATACTGCTGCACGTAGACGCGATCGTCGCTGCCGCTGATCTGCAGCGACAGATCGTCCCCGATGCGGGTGGCCACCACGTCGGCCGCCCCGATCCCCGCCGCGAACTCGAGGCTGTCGATGCGGCCTGCGTCAGAATCGTTGTTGTAGATGGTGTCGCGGCCGTCGCCCCGTGCGAACACGTAGGTGTCGTTGCCGGCACCGCCCGTCAGGTAGTCGTTGCCCGTACCGCCTTCGAGGCGATCGTCGCCGTTGTCGCCGGCCAGACGATCGTCGTCGGCACCGCCTTTCAGCACGTCGTTGCCAGAGCCGCCCGAAAGTACGTCTTCGCCCTCATCGCCGGAAAGCGTGTCGTTGCCGTCGTCGCCGCTGAGGCTGTCGGCACCGGCACCACCGGAGAGCGTATCGTTGCCGCCGCGACCCACCAGCCAGTCGTTGTCAGCGCTACCGGTTATGACGTCGTCGGTCTCGTAGCCGTAGATGTCGTCGTTACCGTTACCGGCGACGAGAACCATGGCCTTGACCGCCTCTCGATGTCCCACACCGTTCCGTCGGCGAAACGGATTTCTTCCAGCCGATAATCGCTGTAGCCGTCGTTGCGGAAGTAGTACTGGATATCGACGCGGTCTTCGGCACCGAGGACCTGCAGGCAGAGATCATCGCCGCTGCGCCAGACCTTCAGGTCCGATGGTGCAATCCCCGTCGCCATCTGCAGAACATCTTTGCGTCCCGCTACGTTGTCGTAGTTGTTGATGGTGTCATGTCCCGACTTACGACCAAACGCGTAGATATCGTTGCCGGCGTTTCCCGCCATATAGTCGTTGCCGGCACCACCATCCAGTCGATCGTCACCATCCCCGCCTTGCAACGAATCGTTACCCTCGCCACCATGCAGTACATCTCGGCCCGCGCCGCCCATCAGTGAGTCGTTTCCTTCGTCGCCGAAATGTTCGTCGTCGCCATCGCCGCCGCTGAGATTGTCCGAACCAAGGCCGCCATAAAGTCGATCGTTACCCTGACCACCATCGAGCGTATCTGCGCCGTCACCCCCGCTCAGGATATCGTTGCCTGCATCACCACTCAGCACGTCGCTACCCATACCGCCCAATAGGGTATCGTCTCCTCCACCGCCCCTAAGTGCCTCGCGGTCGGTTGAAAGCGTGCCTCGACTAACCAGCACATCGCCGGACGTTGTACCCACGGTCTCCGCGCTTCCTCCGACGACAGCCGTGCCCAGAAAAATTCCTGCTGCGGCAAGCCTGTCGCGTAACACCGGATCACCCTGTGCATCAGTCAACCAGGACCGCAACGAATTCTGTCCTTCCGTCCAACCACCTTCGACGAAGACCTGCCCCTTGAACTTGAGCAACTCAGCGAGATCGACCAAGGCAGCTTCAGGATTACTTGTGTGCTTGGCAGCCAACGCCTCGTTCAATCGCCCAAAGTTCAGCGCCATGGTCGAGGTACCGTTCGCCCACCCGAAGTCAATCAACTCCAGGTAGCCCTTGAGCCTAGTCTGGACACTCAGGGACGCATAGACGCCTTCAAAGAACGTGTTGTAGATGTTTAGATAGTTACTGACACTGGTGCTGCCCCACCAGATATCCGTGATGGGCTCACTGCCCAGCAGAGCTTCCACCACGCGAATCTTGAGCGTGGTTTCAGCGTCGAGAGAGATAGGTTCTGGCCACGGAAGAACTTCACCGGGCCGCAGAGATATGACATTGCTTGAATTGGGGTCATATACTCCACCACCGCCATGAAGCTCAATACCTGATTCCGTGAGCTCGCCCGGTCGGATCCATGCTGCGCTTGGGTTCCGCCCTCATGCCGGGTTCACCCTATGGGTGAAGATGCTGTTTCGACATTCCGCGCACTTCGCGTCGCGCATTTAGC
>NZ_JBMSDZ010000033.1:0-29899 GCF_049445995.1 Dyella sp. KRB-257
ATTGCGGTAAGATCATGGGAAGACTGGCGAACGACGAACCGGGGTGGTTTGGAAGACACGAGCGATGCACGCAATGCGAGATTGATATGGAAGTATAAACGGCTAAATGCGCGACGCGAAGTGCGCGAAATGTCGAAACAGCATCTTCACCCATAGGGTGAACCCGGCATGAGGGCGGAACCCAAGCGCAGCATGGATCCGACCGGGCGAGCTCACGGAATCAGGTCTAGGTTTCAGCGTCCATATTCGTGGGATAGTGAGAACATCTCCGATTTTTGGAGGGATACGATCGCAGCGGTGCGGCCTTGTACAGCGTGAATTGCAACTCGAAGCCTCGCGCAGTGTGATAAGCCCGAAACCCAAAATTGCATGGACTTCATCCCGCATTGATCTGTCATCCACTTCTTCGTGAGTACTGTCCGCTCTTCCAACGCGCCCCGCTCCGCCTGCCCCTTCTGCCAATGTCTGTGTCAGAGCCTTTTCGGTGGCGTGACTACCAAGCCGGAGCAACCCCATGAAGAGACGCGCCGTCTTCAGCGCCACCGATATGTCCATCGTTCGCAAGGCGATGCATGCCGCAAGATCTTCCGGGATAGCCAACGACGACATTTCGCTGATTGCCCGATCGGACATCGAGCTTGAGAACGTTCCCGACGATCGCAAGGTGGCTGATGGGGATTTCTACCCTGCCGCGGTGCGTGGGGCCGTGGGCGGCGGCGTGGCCGGCCTGCTTGCTGGCCTGGTCGCCGTGGTGGCCGCTCCCATTGGCATCACCTTCGCCGGGGTCGTGGGGCTGGGTTTGGCCGGAGCATCGCTGGGCACATGGTCTTCCGCGCTGGCTGGTTCCACTGTGCCCGACCCGGTGCGCAGGAAGTTCGAAGACGAAATCGAACAGGGCCGCATCCTCGTAGTCATCGACGGTGAGGAGGAGATACTTCCTGCGGCGATCGCCGCCGTGTCGGCGACACCCGCCAAGCATCTTCCGTTCGATCGTCCGACGGTTATGACATGAGCAGACGGTCGATCCGGCGGGACCTGCCACTGCTTTGGCCTTGCCGGACCCGGGCTCTGCACCGCAACAGGCACAAACATGAGCAGGTGCTCTCGCCGCGGGCGGGCCTTTACGTGCTGATCTTCGCATGCACTGCTGCTGATGGCCGGTGGCGCCGTCGCGGGCTGGCGAGCGCTCACCGCATCGCCGCTCGCGCTCGACGAGGCGGTCGACCAGCCGGTGCTCTTCCGCCATCAGCATCATGCCGGGCAAGTGGAACTGAATTTTCGCTGCCACAGCACGGCCGAAACTTCCGCCCATGCCGGCATGCCACCGATGTCCACGTGCATGAAGTGTCATTCCCAGTTCTACACCAATCAGCCGATGTATAGACCGCTGGTGCAGAGCTGGGAGGCGCACACGTGCTGTTGCAGTGGAACCGGATCAACCATTTGCCTGATTTCGTCTACTTCAGCCACAGCATCCACGTCGCCAAGGCGTGAGCTGCGTCAGCTGCCACGGCCGGTCGGCCAGATGCCACTGATGCGTCAAAAGCCTTTGTCGATGCACTGGTGCCTGCAGTGTCACCATGCTCCACAGCAGCGCCTGCGTCCGCGCTCCAGGATGTTCGACCTGGCCTGGAAGCCCGTGCATCAGAAAACCCTGGGCTGGCGTTGATCCGGCGCTACGACACCCACACTTCGCGGCCCACCGACTGGCTGCGTACGCGCGTTCGCATCGCGCCACCGCCCCGATCACGCGGGCGGGAGCATGAACCGGCCCTACGCGATCGAGCCCACCGTCACCGGTCCGGTCGGCGACCATCGCTGGCCGCTGGACTCGGCGCAGGCCGCCGTCGTAACCGTACAACTGGCCCACGCTGGACGTGGCCAGCGCACCGAGTGGATGCCGCGGCCCCGACAACACTTCCAGCGGTGACGATGCAGGCTGTGACCGGTGCTGGCTCTGCTTAGTGCACGTGTCGACACGCGCCCTTGACCCCCAGATGACACCACCAGCTCCATCATTGCGGCGTGTAATTTGTCATGCGAATGCCGCCCTCGCCGACTGCGGTGGTGTCGCGCCGACTACTCGACCACAGAAGAACCCGATGAGCCAGACAGTGGGCGACTTCATCCTTCAACGCTTATCCGAATGGGGGGTGCAGCGGATTTTTGGATTCCCGGGAGATGGCATCAACGGAATCATGGGTGCGATGGGACGGGCGTCCGGCCGCTTCGATTACGTGCGCGTCCGGCACGAGGAAATGGCCGCCTTCATGGCCGGTGCGCATGCCAAGTTCACCGGCGAGGTAGGCGTATGCCTGGCCACCTCCGGCCCCGGCGCGATCCATCTGCTCAACGGCCTGTACGACGCCAAGATGGACCATATGCCGGTGGTCGCCATCGTCGGCCAGCAGGCGCGCACCTCGCTGGGCAGCGACTACCAGCAGGAAGTGGACCTGCAGAACCTGTTCAAGGACGTCACCGGCTACGTTGAGACGCTCACCGCACCGGCCCAGGTGCGCCACGTGATCGATCGCGCGATGCGCATCGCCGCGGCCGAACGCTGCGTCACCTGCGTCATCGTGCCGAACGACCTGCAGGAGATGAAGGCGGTGCCGGACCCGCCACGCGCCCATGGCGACGTCTATTCCGGCGTCGGCTACGCACCGGCACATCCGCAGCCGTCGATGGACGAGCTGTGCAAGGCCGCCGAGGTGATCAACGCCGGCAAGCGCGTCGCCATCCTGATCGGTGCGGGCGCCATGCACGCCGGATCCGAAGTCATCGCGCTGGCCCGACATCTGGATGCCGGCGTGGCCAAAGCACTGCTGGGCAAGGCCGCGCTGCCCGACGATCTGCCATTCGTCACCGGCTCCATCGGCCTGCTTGGCACCAAGCCGAGCTGGGAGCTGATGAACGACTGCGACACGCTGCTGATGATTGGCACCACTTTTCCGTATTCGGAATTCCTGCCGCCGGACGGGCAGGCGCGCGCGGTGCAGATTGACATCAATCCGCGCAATGTCTCGATGCGCTATCCCACCGAGGTCAACCTGATCGGCGACAGCGCAAAAGTGATCGGGCAGTTGCTGCCCCTGTTGGCGAAGAAGGACAACCCCGACTGGCGCGAGCGCATCGAGGTTAACGTGCGCAAGTGGTGGCGTGCGCTGGAGGCCAAGGCGATGCAGCCGGCCAACCCGATCAATCCGCAACGCATCTTCTGGGAGCTGTCGCCGCGCCTGCCGGACAACGTGATCATCTGCGGCGACTGCGGCTCGCTCACCAACTGGTACGCGCGCGACGTGAGGATCCGCGAAGGCATGATGGCCTCGATGTCAGGCAAGCTGGCCACCATGAGCAGTGGCATGCCGTATGCGATCGCGGCGAAGATGGCGTATCCGGATCGCCCGGTGCTGGCGATCGTCGGCGACGGCGCCATGCAGATGAACGGCAACGCCGAACTGATCACCGTGAAGCAGTACTGGCAGCGCTGGAGCAACCCATGCTTCGTGGTGATGGTGCTGGCCAACCACGACCTCAACCAGGTCACCTGGGAGCAGCGCGCGCTGGCTGGCGATCCCAAGTTTCCCGCCGCCCAGGACGTGGAGGATTTTCCGTATGCCGAGTACGCGCGGATGCTCGGCTTCAAGGGCATCCGGGTGGAGCGGCCGGAACATATCGCCGCGGCGTGGGAGGAAGCGTTCAACGAGAACTGCCCCGTGCTGACCGAGTTCATCTCCGATCCGGACGTGCCGCCGCTGCCACCGCACATTCGCTGGACCCAGGCCAATGCCTACATGACGGCGCTCGCCAAGGGCGACCCGAACGAGTTGGGCATCATCCGGCAAACCGTGCGCGACATGATGGCTGGGCGGCTGCCGGGCGATTCTTGAGCCCGCGCGGCGCCTGTATCGAGCGGGCCCAAGCCGCGGCCTATCGCGTGCCCACCGACGAACCCGAGGCAGCCGGCGCGCTGAGATGGTGTCCGAGCACGATCATCGTCGCCGACGTGCGCTGCGGCGACCAGTGCGGCGTCGGCTGCACCTACGCCTATCACGACGCGGCAGTGCTGATTGCCGAGCTGTGCGCGACTGCCTCGTCCGCGCGGGTCCAATCGACGTTCACCGCCTGTGGCGCGCCATGCGCCGCGCAACATTGGTCGCCTCGGACTCGACATGGGCATCGCCGCGCTCCACCATGGATCTGGCGTTAGCCGGGTACGGCTGGGACGGTTGGTACTTCCGTCACATGCCGCAGACGCAGGCGGTGGACGTGCCATCGCCGCTGGGTTATCGCCTAAGGCTTACATGACGCCGGACAGCACGTACGGTAGCGATCCACGCCTCACCAGCCACGAGACTTCCTGCCTGCTCAGCGCCTCCCCCACGAGGCGGACGTAGTCATCACGGCGTATTTAGCCGATCGCGATCCGGTGGGGCCGTACCGATGGACGCAGCCTGCGATCGCAACGACTTGGCCAATGATGGCATCAGCGCAGCGGCAGTGCGGAAACTTTCCGCAGGTGCTGTCGTACGTAGCGTTGATCAATACCTGGTTGCGATGAGGGCGGGAGCACCCCTGTGAATGTCGCAGCGTCGCTTACTTTCGCAGTGCCGATGGGTCACCTGCGGCCGGGGCTTCGCGTGCGGCATTATCATCATCGGGGGCTTTCGCATCGGAGCGCTGGGTGGGCACCGAAACACCACCCCGTGATGCCGCCACCGCCCGTTCTACATCTGTGCTGCTGGCCATATCCACCGTAGGCCACATCGCCGGGTTGGGGGTGGGCAATGGTCCCTTATCCCGCTTCACTCGCGATGCACCCGCCGAAAAGAGCAGATGGGTAACTGCGTCGCCATCGCAAGCCGCCGTTGGTCGTACCGAGAGCCTGGCACAGCCCTGCAGCTCTGGTCCGCGCAGATTCTCGCTACCTGGCTTGCGCAGCGTCTCCTTCGGGTTGACTGCACGCTCACCCGGCGTGGTCGGCTGCCCCGGCACGGTTGGGTCGACGATCGTCGACGGCGCATACGAACTGGACGGTGGCTGCATGCCGCGCTCGTCCACCTCCAGCAGTACGCATTCACGACCCACGCCCATCGAGAACAACTTCTGCGCCGCCGCCATCGCATCGCCTTGGCTCGAGAATCCGGCAATCAAGATATCGTCAGTCACGTCGGCCACCTTGGTTCAGGATGAGGACGGCTTCGGTTTGGCATTCGGCGCGTTTTGCGGCTGCCGCGGCGCATCCGGCTTCGGCTTATGCTCGGTGCCGCGCTCGTCTTTGGGATAACTTTCGTCGTATCCAGATTTCTTCGGGACATTGTTTTGCTTGGACATAGGCACGGCACCGACCGAATGTGGCTACCAAGCTGCAAGATCGCAATTGCGTTGCGCATTTAATGTGAAATGTCCTGCAAGATAACGTGGACGGCGACCTACGCGAACAGGGTTGATGGTTGGGCGCCGGAGGATCAATCCGGACTATATATGTCGCGCATCGAGCGGGCCTGACATGAGCTACGAAGTTCTACGGGGTAAGCGAGTACTGGTCGTTGAAGACGAGTACCTCATTGCTGAAGATGTGCGCATTGCCTTGGTACTGGTTGGCGCCGAGGTGATCGGCCCCTACGGCACGCTTGCCGCGGCGGCGCAAGCCTGCGCTCGGATCCCGGCGCCTCATGTCGCAGTGCTTGATGTCAATCTGGCCGGTGAACGCGTGTTCCCCGTAGCCGAGCGACTCGTCGATAGCGGCGTGCCTTGCTTGTTCACCACCGGCTACGACGATATCTCGATTCCCGACGTGTTCGCCCGTTGTCCGCGCTTGCGTAAGCCTGCCGGTTTGCGCGTCATGCTTGATGCGCTGGTTACGCTGATGACGACCAGTCCATGAGCGGCAGTGGCGGTTCCCGACGGATATTGCAGCGCCGGCTGCTGTACTGGCGTGTATTTCTTACAGGACGCACCAGAACAGATTTCACGTCAGAGTTGTTCTCGGTTTCCCTCTCCCTCGCCGTCCGTTGTGGAGAGCCGATGAGCTCGGGTGGCATGCATGTTGCGACAGTTCACTGGCCACCGATGTTCGGTGTGCCTTGCTGTTATCAACGGAGAACACAATGGACGAAAAAAACAGACCCGTCACGCCAGGGCCAGCACGCGGTTTTGCGAGCATGAGCGATGAACGGCGGCGCGAGGTGTCGCGTGCTGGCGGACTGTCTGCCCACGCGCGCGGACATGCCCATACATTCACCCCGGACGAGGCTCGCAAAGCCGGGCGCCGTGGGGGCAGCGCGGTCGCGGCCGATCGCACTCACATGTCGCTTATCGGGCGGATAGGCGGAACGCGAAGCCGTAGCCGTCGCCCGACGACGCAATCCTGATTTGGAGCACATCCAGCCATGGCCAACAGACCAAGCAACTACCAGGCGCAATATTCTGCCAGCAGTGATCGCTACAGCGGTTTCGAAAACGAGCGCGCGCCGCGGCGGCAAAGCAGCGGTGCCCATGCCGGTTCATCAGGGCAGGATTACGAAGACATGTCTCTCGCCCGCCCTTGGCGCGAGGACGACCCACTCGATGGCTATCCGCACGAAGGACACTCATTCGGTGGCACCCAGAGTGGCAACGCATACGACGAGCGCAGCCCATATGGCGATCGCGAGCGATATGACGATCGATCTTACGCTTCCGTACAGCATGATTACCCTTACGAGCGGGGCCACGAGACACCGCCGCCGAGCTATGAAGGCGGCTACCGCGGCGATCTGCGGAGACGCGGCTATCGTGGCTGGGACGAAGAGCGTGGCGCACCCTGGATGACTCAAGACGGGCGACGCGCCACTGGACCGGAAGCCTATCGCGGCGGACGCAGCGTGGAACCATGGCCAGGCACGCGCCGCGATGATGTTTATTCATTGCAGGGCGGCGACACCTGGGGCACACCGCAGGAAGGATACCTGAGCGAGCCATATGGCGATGGTGGCCAATCTGTGGCACAGGAACGCCAGCAGCGCCACGACCGCTTTCGTGGCCAAGGCCCGAAGGGCTACCGTCGCACTGACGAGCGCATTCACGAGGACGTATGCGAGGCACT
This sequence comes from Dyella sp. KRB-257, assembly GCF_049445995.1. NCBI lineage: Bacteria > Pseudomonadati > Pseudomonadota > Gammaproteobacteria > Lysobacterales > Rhodanobacteraceae > Dyella > Dyella sp. KRB-257. Next base: position 7,088 of record NZ_JBMSDZ010000033.1, read on the forward strand.
CGCGCATGATCCGCATGTAGACGCATCGGAAATGGAAGTGAAGGTGAAGGATGGTGTCGTCACGCTCGAAGGTGAGATTCCGTCGCGGCATATGAAACATCGCGCTGAGAATTGCGCCGACTCCTGCAGTGGTGTGAAAGACGTGGACAATCGCCTCAGGGTGCGCAAGCCGTCGTCTCCCAGCGGAAACTCCGCGGTCGGTGGACGCGCGTCCGCAGATGGTGAGGGCGCAGGTTCGGGCGTGACGCGGCAAGCGGACAGGGAATAGGCGAGTTGATGGCTAGGAGCGTGGGCCGTAGAAGCCACTCGGGCTGCAAAGCCCTCCGCGCGATCCATTTTTCCGTCGCTTTTTGGCCCATGGAACCACCATGGGCCGGCAATCCGCCGAAAAACCGTCCTCGCACAGAGGATTTCGCCGCGAACGTTTCTATTGCCCACGCTCCTAGCGGGTGAGTCGGCGGCGGCCACCAGCAACTCGGCGCGTGTGAAATGGTGTCGCCAGACAGCTCAACGCTGCCTACACACCTGAAGTGCATGATGCGAAAACCAGCGGGCGGGCACCGCTCGCCATGGAGTCGTTTATGCCCCCTACCTCGCCCGCTGTGTTGCTGATCGATGACGATGCCTCGTTTGCACAGGCTTTCAGCTCCTACGCCAAGATCTACGGTTGTGAAGTGGCTATTGCCACCACAATCAAGCGGGCCGTGCCAATGCTCAGGCAGCACCGTGCGCCCGATCTGGTGGTGCTCGACCTAAGTCTGCCGGATGGCAGCGGCCTGGACCTGATGCATCAGGTCCCGCGCGATACGATTGAACGACTGGTGGTAGTCACGGGCGATCCGTGTGCCGACACTGCACGCCGCGCACAGCAATTTCCGATCATCGAATACGTGGTCAAACCGCTCCGACGCAGGCTGCTCAATGATTTGTTCCGCCGTGCTTCGGACAATGCACGCTCGCGCGGCATGATCGATCGTGAAGGTGCCTGCGCTACCCTGCGCGGCCGCAGCCGGGCGATGACCGACTTGAGACAGCGTATCCGGCGCATTGCTACCTACGAGGATACGGTGCTGCTGCAGGGCGCCAGTGGCACGGGCAAAGAGCTGGCTGCCCGAGCGATCCACACTCTCAGCGGCCGCGGAGGCTCTTTCATCGCGGTCAACTGCGGAGCGAGTCAAGGCGAACTGTTGGGCAGCCATCTGTTCGGTCACAAACGGGGCAGCTTCACCGGTGCGATTCGTGATCACCGTGGCTATTTTGAGCAGGCGATGGGTGGCACCTTGTTTCTCGACGAGATCACTGAGATGCCGCTCGACCTGCAGCCATATCTACTGCGTGTGCTGGAGAGTCGTACGGTAACTCCGATCGGCGCCAGCCATGCCCGCGACGTCGATGTGCGGGTGGTGGCGGCGTGCAATGTCGATCCCATGGTGGCCATGGCGCAGGGCAGGCTGCGGCCGGATTTATACTATCGCCTGGCCCAGTTCCCGATCCGCATGCCGGCGCTGGCCGAGCGCCCGGAAGACATCGTGCCCCTGGCTGAGGAGTTTCTCGATGCGCTCAACCGCCGCCATGGGCAGGCCAAGTATTTTTCGGCCGCTTCCCTACATGCTCTGCAGCAGCGCTCGTGGCCGGGCAACGTCCGCGAGTTGAAGCACGTGGTGCGACTGGCGTTCATACTGTCCGAACACGATGAGATCGACGCGAGCGAGATGGAGCCAGTATGGACGCAGCCATCCGATGCAGCGCAGGCGCCGAACGGAACGCTTGAGGAGATCGAGCGGCAGGTGATCTTCGCTACTCTGGCGCGCTACGGCGACAACAAGACACTCGCTGCTCGACATCTTGGCGTCAGCGTGAAAACCATCTACAACAAACTCGACCGCTATCGTGGTCGCCCATGACCGATCATGCGAGTGTGGTTGACCTGTTGAAGAATGCAGCCGCCGAAGCGGCGGCAGTCCCAGAGTCGGCGCTAGAGGTGCTTCTCAGTCACGCTGTGGAACGTGGTGGCGCATCGGGCGGATTGCTGTTGAGTGCCGGCATGGGTGGTTTGAACATCTTGGCAACACACGGCGTTCCGTTGCCGGAGGAGCTCGTGCAGGCAGTGCTGAACGTCGAGAACGAGAGCGCTCTGGCCGCAATCCCAACCCAGTGGATGTGGTGCCGTGCAACGACTGACGGTGCGTGCTGGGTCACCCATCGGTCGGTATCCCATGGCTACTGGCGGACGATGGTGATCCTGGCGTTTGCCGAGGCCCCGGAGGAATCGGCTGGCGCGCATGCGCTGGGTGATTGGCTACTGTTAATCGCCGTCATCTGGACCAAACGCAACCGACCATCTAACCGTATGCGCAAGCAGGAGCGCGATGCGGCACATCGCATCAACAATGCATTGGGAGCCATTACCATGCATTCGGACTTGGGTGCGCTGCTGTCAGCGCGTCTGGGGAGCGAAAAACTGCATCGTCTGTTCCGCGAGATCGCCGAACAGACGGCAGTCTGCGCCGTTGCGGTGCGTGCCTTCCTGCGCCGAGGCTAGCATCCATTGCTCAATGCGGTGTCGCGATGCTCCCCGAAATGGAATTGCGCAGCCGGCGCGGGCGCGTGTTGGAGTGCCCCATATCGGCCAGCGAAACGATGTCGCCGGATCGGCCAATGACGGTGCAAGGACGATCAACGGGCTCATCCATGCACCGCGCCTTAGCGCGTGATCTGTCTGCGCGTTGTGGACGCGCAGACACGCGATCTTCATGTGCTCATCCCGCGCGATTGTCTATCACGGCTTCTTTTCCACCAGATGAGAGATCGCGATGGATGGCTCTCCCGATACGATGCGAGCCGCTTCCCTGGTCAGTCCCGGCCGTTTCGAATTGATCGACGTGCCACGGCCACGGCCCGGCCCGGGCCAGGTGCGTGTGCGGCTGCAGGGTTCGGGCGTATGCGCCTCGAACATCCCCGCGTTCGAGGGCCGCGACTGGTTCACTTATCCGATGCCGCCCGGCAGCCTGGGCCATGAGGGCTGGGGCATCGTCGATGCACTGGGGGCTGGCGTCGAAGGTTGCCGGATCGGCGATCGGGTGACGGCACTCTCGTTCCACGCCTACGCCGACTACGATCTGGCCGCGGCCGACCGGCTCGTGCTGCTGCCGGCGGCGCTGCACGATCGGCCGTTCCCCGGCGAGGCGCTGGGCTGCGCCATGAACATCTTCCGGCGGGCCGACATCCGGCGCGGGCAGACCGTGGCGGTGGTCGGCGTGGGCTTCCTCGGTGCGGCGCTGATCCAGCTGGCCAAGGAACATGGCGCGACGGTGATCGCGGTATCGCGCTCGCCGTCGTCGCTGGAGCTGGCCCGGCGCTGCGGGGCCGACCAGGTGGTCGCCATGGACGATCACCAGCGCATCATCGACGAAATCCACGCGCTGACCGACGGCGCCTTCTGCCAGCGGGTGATCGAGGCCACCGGCAAGCCGTGGCCGCTCGACCTGGCTGGTGAATTCACCGGCATCGGCGGTCGGCTGGTGATCGCCGGCTACCACCAGGACGGTTTGCGCTCGGTCAACGTGCAGCTGTGGAACTGGCGTGGCATCGACGTCATCAACGCGCACGAGCGCGATTCCGCGGTTGCCACGCGAGGCCTGCGCGAGGCGGTGGCGGCAGTGATCGAGGGACGCATCGACCTCTCGCTGCTGGTTACCCACACCTATCCCCTGGATCGTATCGGCGAGGCGCTGCAGGCCTCGATCGAGCGGCCGGACGGCTTCACCAAGGCGGTCGTGCTCACCGGAGCGAACCCATGATCGCAGTGACAGCGGCGCCACCATTGCGGCTCGGTTTCCTCGGCGTCGGCTGGATCGGCCGCCATCGGATGAAGGCGCTGCTCGACGGCGGTCTGGCGACGGCGGCGGTGCTGGCGGATCCCGACGAGCAGTGCCTGCAGGCGGCGCGCGAACTGTGCGGCGACATCGAATGTGTGCCCTCGCTCGACGCCATGCTGGAGAAGGATCTGGACGGCGTGGTCATCGCCACACCGAGTGCAGCGCACGCCGGACAGGCGATCCAGGTGCTGGAGCGCACGCTGCCGGTGTTCTGCCAGAAGCCACTGGGCCGCGATCACACCGAGGTGCAGCGCGTGGTGACGGCTGCCGAGCGTGCCGGGCGCCTGCTCGGCGTGGATCTCAGCTACCGCCACCTGGCCGGCATGGACGCGGCCCGTGCGCTCATCGCAAGCGGTGCGCTCGGCTCCGTCTACGCGGTGCAGGCGGTCTTCCACAATGCTTATGGCCCGGACAAGGCCTGGTTCTATCGCCGCGACCTGGCCGGCGGCGGATGCCTCATCGACTTGGGCATCCACCTGCTCGATCTCGCGTTCTGGCTGCTGGACGACCCGTCGGTGACGCGCATCGACGGGCGCTGCTATTCGCGCGGTGTGCCGCTGCGCGAGGTGCCCGAAGCGGTGGAGGATTATGCCACCGCCCGCATCGAACTGCAGGGCGGGGCGGTGATCGACCTGTGTTGCTCATGGAACCTGCCGATCGGGGTGGACGCGGAAATCAGCCTGCGCGTGTTCGGAGCCGAGGGCGCGATCTGCCTGCGCAACGTCGGGAGTTCGTTCTACGACTTCACGGTCGAACACGTGCGCGGCCGCGAGGCGACGGTGCTGGGCCAACCGCCCGATGCGTGGGGCGGACGCGCCATCGAACAGTGGGCGAGGGCACTGCATCGCTCGCCGGCGTTCGATCCGTCCGCGCACGCGATGGCCGCCGTGGCACGGGTGCTCGATGGCATCTACGCCGACGCACTCACCTGCGGGTGACGTGATGCCACCAGAAGGCGCCGGCTCAGAGGCTGTGAAAAATTCGACCGCCGTAGCGAGAGCGCCGCCAGGCGTTCGTGACAAGGTGCGCCCAGCGCGCCGCCGGCACGGGCGTTTGGCGGCGGTCGCAGTAGGCGGTCGAATTTTTCACAGCCTCTCAGCCCGGCACCTTGGTCGTCGCGCCGAACGAGTGGCTGGGCGACTCGAGCGGGCGGCGGCTTGGCAGCGGCTGCCGCATCGCCTCGCGGGCGGCGGTGATGGTGCGCGACAAGCCCTCCTCCAGCGCCACCTGCGGCTCCCAGCCCAGCAGACGGCGAGCTAGTGCGATGTCCGGACGCCGCCGCTTGGGATCATTCTCCGGCAAGGGGCGCAGAACGATACGGGAGTCGCTGCCGGTCAGTGCGATGATCATTTGGGCGATCTCCCGCACGCTGCGCTCCACCGGGTTGCCCAGGTTCACCGGACCGGGCGTCTCCACATCCATGTAGCGCACGATGCCTTCGACCAGGTCGGACACGTACTGCAGGCTGCGCGTCTGTGAACCGTCGCCGAAGACGGTAAGCGGCTCGCCGGCCAGCGCCTGATGGATGAAGTTGGTCACGATGCGACCGTCGCCCGGGTCCATGCGCGGGCCGTAGGTGTTGAAGATGCGGATGATGCGCACCGACAAGCCATGCAGGCGGTGGTATGCCATCACCGCCGCCTCGGCATAGCGCTTGCCCTCGTCGTACACGCTGCGCAGGCCGTTCGGGTTGCAGTTGCCCCAGTAATGCTCGCGCTGCGGATGCTGCAGCGGATCACCATAGACCTCGCTGGTGCTGGCCAGCAGAAAGCGCGATCGATTGCGCCGCGCCAGGCGCAACAGGTTATGCGTACCGAGGCTGTTCACCTCCATCGTCTCGATCGGCCAGCGCTGGTACTTCGGCGGGGAGGCGGGGCTGGCCAGATGCATGATCCAGTCCGGCCGGCGCGCCGGCTCGAACGGCTTCACCACGTCGTGCGCCACGAACTGGAACCGCGGGTGCCCGTCCAGATGGGCGAGGTTGGTCTCTCGTCCGGTGATCAGGTTGTCGACGCCGATCACATGATGACCTTCCGCAAGCAGCCGGTCGACCAGGTGCGAGCCGACGAAGCCGGCGGCGCCGGCCACCAATACCGTCGACGTCACCGGCCGATCCAGTGAAATGACTTTGGCTTGGACCATGAATCTCTCCCGGGTGCTCTTGGAGGCATGTGCAACGGCGGGATGCCGCGCAGGTGCAGGGTGACCACGCCGGCATCGGATGGCAGTGAAGTGACCGTAAGCGGGCACTTGCACAAACCGTTTGGGCGTTCATCCGTTTTTTGTGAATGTGCGTATGGATGGGTCCGGTTGCACCCGCGATTGACGAGCACTGCTCCAGTCTCGCTGCTCCCTGCTGGCACGGCATCGCCGCCACGCCTGCTACGACGCGAAGGAGCGACCATGGGAAACATCGTCCTCATCACCGGCGGTGCCGGTTTCATCGGCTCCCATCTGGCCGACCAACTGCTCGAGCAAGGCCACCACGTACGCATCCTCGACTGCCTCACCGCCCAGGTGCATGGAGAAGCGCGCGACCGACCGGCGTACCTGTCTCCTTCGGTCGAACTTATCCGCGGCGACATCCGCGACCCGGCCGTTGTCAACCGCGCCATCGCTGGCGTGCACGGCGTCTATCACCTCGCCGCGTCGGTGGGCGTGGGCCAGAGCATGTACCAGATCGCCGACTACACCTCGGTCAACAATCTCGGCACGGCGGTGCTGATGGAGGCCTTGTCGGCGCACCCGGTGCAACGCCTGGTGGTGGCCTCGAGCATGAGCATCTATGGCGAAGGCCTGTATCGCGACGCCGACGGTCGACAGGTGCCCGGGCGCCGGCGCAGCCGGGCGCAACTGGCGAAGGCGCAGTGGGAACTGCACGACGATGCCGGGCGACCGCTGCAGCCGATCGCCACCCATGAGGACAAGCTGCCCGACCTGTCCTCGGTGTACGCGCTGTCCAAGTTCGACCAGGAGCGCTTGTGCCTGCTGGTCGGCGAGGCCTACGGCATCCCCACTACGGCGCTGCGCTTCTTCAATGTCTACGGGCCGCGCCAGGCGCTGTCCAACCCGTACACCGGTGTGCTGGCGATCTTCGCCTCACGCCTGCTCAACGGAAACCAGCCGACGATCTTCGAAGACGGCCAGCAGCGGCGTGACTTCGTCAATGTGCACGATGTGGCCCGCGCCTGCCGGCTCGCCTATGACTCGAGCTCGGCGGCCGGCCAGGTCTTCAACATCGGCAGCGGCCACGCCTACAGCATCGCCGAGATCGCCGAACGCGTCGGCCATGCGATGGAGATGGATGTCAGCCCAGAGATCACCGGGCGCTATCGCGTCGGTGACATCCGCCATTGCTTCGCCGACATCGGGCGAGCCACCGATGTGCTCGGTTTTACGCCGCGGGTAGCGATCGAGGACGGCCTGGTGGAACTGGCCGACTGGCTGCCGACCGTCGCCGCCGTCGACCACACGCAGGAGGCGACGCAGGAGCTACGCCGCCGCGGGCTGACGATCTGAGCATGGCAACCACCGCGCAGCAACCGGGAGCAGAGGTCATGAAGGCCACGGTCGACATCGATAAGGCGGAGGATTCGCTGGGAATCCTCGAGTGGTTCCACTTTGGCGAGCGCGATCGCGTGATCGCGGTGGCGGACGACCTGCGCGCGCTGGGCGTATCCCGGCTGCGCTTTGGCGTCTCCTGGGCCGACTACCACGCTGACGGCGGCGAAGCATGGTTCGACTGGCTGCTGCCGTTCCTGGGCGAACGTTTCGAGCTGCTGCCGTGCTTTCTCTACACGCCGCCCTCGCTGGGCGAGGCACCTTCCACGGCGGCGCCGCCGCGCGAGCTGACCGCCTATGCCGATTTCATCGACCACTGCATCACCCGCTACGGCGAGCACTTCGATACGGTGGAGCTGTGGAACGAGCCGAACAACCTGATGGAGTGGAACTACGGCCTGGACCGCGACTGGTCGAAGTTCTGCGCCATGGTCGGCGGCGCCGCGCACTGGGCACGCCGGTGTGGCAAGCGGACCGTGCTCGGCGGCATGGCACCGATCGACGCCGGCTGGCTGCAGACGATGTTCGACCGCGGGCTGATGCAATACATCGACATTATCGGCGTGCACGGCTTTCCCGGCAGCTACGACACGCCCGGCGAACGGCTCGCCGCGCGCATCGAGCGCATTGCCGAGGTGCTGTGCGAGAACCGTCACGATGGCGAGATCTGGCTCACCGAAACCGGCTATTCCACCTGGCGGCATGACGAGTTCGAACAGGTGCGCCTGGCGGCGGAGGTGGCAGCCTTGCCGGTAGCGCGGGCGTACTGGTTTGCGCTGCGCGACCTGGCATCACACAAGGCCTCGCAAGCGGGCTTCCACAACGACGAGCGCGACTATCACTTCGGCATCCAAAACGCGTCGGGCCAGCCGAAGCTGCTGTACCGCCTGTGGTCCGAGCGTGGCCTGCATGGCGTGCGGCAGGCGTCGGCCTGGGCGGCACGTACGCCTATTCGTCGAGCGAACACGGTAGTTACCGGCGGCGCCGGCTTCATCGGCTGCAACCTCGCCGCGCGACTGCTGGAGGACGGCGAACGCGTGCGCGTGATCGACAATCTGTCGCGCCCGGGCGTGGAGCGCAACCTGGAGTGGCTGATTGACCGCTATGGCGACCGGGTGGAGTTCGTTCCGGCCGACGTGCGCGATCGCCACGGCATCCGCGACGCCGTCGATGGTGCCTCGCGGATCTTCCATCTCGCCGGGCAGGTAGCCGTGACCACCAGCCTGGACGATCCGCTGCACGACTTCGAGGTGAACCTGGGCGGCACGGTGAACCTGCTCGATGCCGCACGCCGACAACGCCACGTGCCGCCGGTGATCTTCGCCTCCACCAACAAAGTCTACGGCGGGCTGGAAGACGTGCCGCTGCGCATTCGCGGCAATCGCTATGAGCCGCAGGATCCGCAATATCTCGCCCACGGCGTGGGCGAACAGCGGCCGTTGGACTTTCACAGCCCCTACGGCTGTTCCAAGGGCGGTGCCGATCAGTACGTGCTGGACCACGCGCGCTGCATGGGTGTGCCGGCGGTGGTGTTCCGCATGAGCTGCATCTACGGGCCGCACCAGTTCGGCACGGAGGACCAGGGCTGGGTGGCGCATTTCCTGATCTGCGCCATGCGCGGCGAGCCGATCACCCTCTACGGCGACGGCATGCAGGTGCGCGACATCCTCTTTGTGGAGGACGCTGTCGACGCATATCTCACCGCGGCGCGGCAGATCGACCGCCTGTCCGGCGAGGTCTTCAATCTCGGCGGCGGGCCCTCGAACATGATCAGCCTGCTGCAGCTGTTGAAGTGGATCAGTGAGCTGCAGGGTGGGCGCGCGCCGCAGGTCGATTTTGCGCCCTGGCGTCCAGGCGACCAGCGCTACTACGTCTCCGATACCCGCCGCTTCGCCAGCCAGACGGGCTGGCATGCGCAGGTCGACGCCCGTGACGGCGTCGATCGGCTGTACCAGTGGCTGGCCGACCAGCAAGATGCGCCGGTGCCGCACGCCGTGGTGACTGCCGGAAAAGCATTGTGCGCCTCCAGCGTCTGCTGATGAGCACCGACGCGATCGGCGGCGTCTGGACATACGCGCTGGACATGGCCACGTGCCTTGCCGAGCACGGCACCGACGTGCTGCTGGTGGTGCTGGGACCCGCGCCCAGCGCGGAGCAGCGGCGCAATGCGGCGCGCATCCCGCACCTGGTGCTGACCCATGCCAACTATCCGCTGGAGTGGGCGCCCGGCGGACCCGCGCGGCAGCCCGCAGCAGGCGAATGGCTGCTGGGGCTGGCGCGCGACTGGCAACCGGATGTGGTGCACCTCAACCACTACAGCCACGGCCATCTGCCGTGGGGTGTGCCCTGTGTGGTGGTGGCGCACTCGTGCGTGTTCTCCTGGTTCCAGCACGTGCGCAAGGCGCTGCCCGATGACAGCTGGACGAGCTACCGCGATTCGGTAACCCGCGGCCTGCGCGGCGCCGATGCGGTGGTCGCGCCGAGCGCGGCGATGCTGGCCGACGTGCAACGTTTCTACGGTCCGCTCAGGCGCGTCGAGGTGATCCCGAACGGGCGCGAGCCCGACGTGGCGATGCCGCTGTACAAGCGCCCCTACGTGTTCTGCGCCGGTCGCCTGTGGGACGAGGCGAAGAACATCGAGCTCATCCGGTGCGAAGTCTCGGCGCTGTCCTGGCCGCTGCATCTGGCCGGCGAGGTGCGCCATCCCGATGGCGGGCAGCTGCCGAGGTGGGGCGTCGGCCGCGGCGTGCGCCTGCTTGGCACGCTCGGCAGCGCGGCCATGGCCCAGGCTTACGGGCACGCCTCGATCTACGTGCTGCCCGCGCGCTACGAGCCGTTCGGGCTGTCGGCGCTGGAGGCGGCGCTGGCCGGCTGTGCACTGGTGCTCAGCGACATCGCCTCGCTGCGCGAGAACTGGTCCGGCGTTGCCGAGTTCGTCGACCCGGACGACGGTTGGGGATTTCGTCAGGCGATCGAACGGCTGATCGCCGACCCCGAGCTGCGCCGCCGCCGCGGCCGCGATGCGCGGGCACGCGCACGGCGCTTCAGCGCACGCGGTATGGCCAAGAGCTACCTGCGCCTGTACGGCGACCTCCAACAGCAACGGGAGCTGCAGCCATGCGCATCGTGATGTTCTACCACTCGCTGCTTTCGGACTGGAACCACGGCAACGCGCATTTTCTGCGCGGCGTGGTCAACGAGTTGCTCCTGCGCGGCCACACGGTGGACGTCTACGAGCCGGCCGACGGCTGGAGCCTGCAGAACCTGCTGGCGGAGCAGGGCGTGGCGCCGGTGGAGGCCTTCCATCGTGCCTACCCGGGCCTTACCAGCCATCTCTACGATCCCGCGCAGGAAGATTTCAGCGCGCAAACCGACGGTGCTCACCTGGTGCTGGTGCACGAGTGGAACAGCCCCCGGCTGGTCGAGCAAATGGGCCGGCTGCGGGCCGCCAACCCCGGCTGGCGACTGCTCTTTCACGACACTCATCACCGCACGGTGAGCGAACCGCGGGTGATGGCGAAGTACCGCCTGGAGCACTATGACGGCGTGCTGGCCTTCGGCGAGGTGATCCGTGACCTGTACCTGCGCAACGGCTGGACCCAGCGCGCGTGGACCTGGCACGAGGCGGCCGATACGAGCCGCTTCCGCCCGCTGCCCGAGGTGCAGCGCGAACATGACCTGGTATGGATCGGCAACTGGGGCGACGGCGAGCGCACGGCTGAGCTGCATGAATTCCTGCTCGACCCCGCACGCGCGCTGGCCCTGAGCGGCCACGTGCATGGCGTGCGCTATCCCGACGAGGCATGCGCGGCCGTGGCCGCTGCCGGCCTGGCCTATCGCGGCTGGCTCGCCAACTTTGATGTTCCGGCGGTGTTCGCGCGGCATCGGGTGACGGTGCACTTGCCCCGCGCGCCGTACGTGCGGATGCTGCCGGGCATCCCCACTATCCGCCCGTTCGAGGCGCTGGCCTGCGGCCTGCCGCTGGTGAGCGCACCATGGACCGATGCCGAGGGCCTGTTCCGGCCCGGGCGTGACTTTCTGGTGGCGCGCGACGGCGCGCAGATGCGCCGGCACCTGCGCGACCTGCTGGCCGACGAGGCGCAGCGCGAAGAGCTCGCGACGCAGGGGCTGGCCACCATCCAGGGACGGCACACCTGCCGTCACCGGGTCGACGAACTGCTTTCCATCCATCGTGAAATCGCGCCCGTCACACGGGTCAAGGAGTGCGCATGAAATTCGCCTTTTTCGGTTCCAGCCTGGTGTCGGCCTACTGGAATGGAGCGGCCACCTACTACCGTGGCCTGATCCGCAACCTGCACGCGCTCGGTCACCAGATCACCTTCTACGAGCCGGATGCCTACGGCCGGCAGCAGCACCGCGACATCGCCGACCCACCTTGGGCGCGCAGCGTGGTCTACGGCATCGATTCGGCCGAGCCGATGGAGCGGGCGCTGGAGGACGCCGCCGCCGCCGACGTCATCGTCAAGACCAGCGGGATCGGCATATTCGACGCCGCACTGGAAGAGGGCGTGCTGGCCCTGCGTCGGCCCGGGCACCTGGCGGTGTTCTGGGATGTCGATGCGCCGGCGACGCTGGATGAGGTGGCGCGCGATCCACACCATCCGTTCCGCCGCCGCATTCCGCGCTTCGATCTGGTATGCACCTACGGTGGAGGCCATCCGGTGGTCAACGCGTATCGCAAGCTCGGTGCGCGCCACTGCGAGCCGATCTACAACGCGCTCGACACACACACCCATTACCCGGTGCCGGTCGACCCCACCTACGCCGCCGATCTGGCATTCCTCGGCAACCGTCTGCCCGATCGTGAGGAGCGCGTGCGCGCGTTCTTCATCGACGTGGCCGCGCGCCGTCCGGACAGCCGCTTCCTGCTCGGTGGCAGCGGCTGGGAAAGCTGCGGACTGACGTCGAACGTGCATCACATCGGCCATGTCTACACGCGTGACCATAACGCGTTCAACAGCACCCCACGCGCCGTGCTCAACATCAGCCGCGATTCCATGGCCCGCTACGGCTACTCCCCGGCCACGCGGGTGTTCGAGGCGGCGGGCGCCGGCGCCTGCCTGATCACCGATCAATGGGAAGGCGTCGAGTTCTTCCTGGAGCCGGGCAGTGAAGTGCTGGTAGCGCGCAACGGCGACGAGGTGGCCGAGCATCTCGATGCATTGACCGCCGAGCGCGCCACGTCGATCGGTCGTGCGGCGCTGGAGCGGGTGCGCGCCGAGCATACCTATGCCCATCGTGTCGCACAGCTCGAAGCGCTGCTCGAAGGACGCGCCGCCGCGCCCACCGCGGCGGTCGCCTGAGCATGCGCCATGGATATCGTCATTCTCGGTTTGTCCATCACCTCGTCGTGGGGCAACGGCCACGCCACCACCTTCCGTGGCCTGGTGCGCGAATTGGCCGCGCTCGGCCACCGGGTTACCTTCCTCGAGCGCGACGTGCCGTGGTACGCGGCCCATCGCGACCTGCCGCATCCGCCCTACGGCCGCACCTGGCTTTATCGCGATCTCACCGATCTGCGCGTGCGCTTCCGGCCGCTGGTGGAACAGGCCGATGCGGTGATCGTGGGCTCCTACGTGCCCGACGGCATCGAGGTTGGCGAGTGGGTGCTGGAGCATGCACGCGGCCGCACCGCGTTCTACGACATCGATACGCCGCTGACGCTCGCGGCGCTGGCTCGCGGCGCCTGCGATTACCTGTCGCCGGCATTGATCCACGGCTACCAGCTGTATCTCTCCTTCACCGGTGGGCCGACCCTGCAACACCTGGAGCATGACCTGGGCGCTCCGGAGGCACACGCTCTGTACTGCTCCTTCGATCCGGCGCTGTACTACCCGCAGCCTCAGCCGACGCGCTGGGACCTGGGCTACCTGGGTACTTACAGCCCCGACCGCCAGCCGCGCCTGGAGAGCCTGCTGCTTGAGCCGGCGCGCCGTGAGCCGGCGCGCCGCTTCACCGTCGCCGGGCCGATGTATCCGGAGACCATCGCCTGGCCGGGCAACGTCGAGCGGCGCGAGCACGTGCCGCCGGACGAGCACCGCGCGTTCTACAACCAGCAGCGTTTCACCCTCAACGTCACCCGCGACGACATGATCCGCGCCGGATGGTCACCGAGCGTGCGGCTGTTCGAAGCGGCGGCGTGCGGCGTGCCGATCATCTCCGATCGCTGGGCGGGGCTGGAGGAGCTGCTCGATCCAATCCTGTTCGCCGACACGTCCGAGCAGGTGCAGGGCTACTTGCGCGACCTTGACGAGGGGACGCGCCAGGCGATCGGCGCCCGCGTCCGCGAACGGGTGATGGCCGAGCACACCGCAGCGCATCGGGCACAGCAACTGATGAACATGCTCGCCAAAGTTCCACGGCGGCAGCCGCGCCAACGGATACCGATGACGGAGACGCAACGATGAGTACCCTGCGTACGCTGCAGTCCACGGGTAACCCTGCAGGTCCGCTCACACAGCACATTCGCGCGCTCGGGCCGTGGTTCCACAACGTGCGTCTACCCGACGGCAGCCAGACCGCACCGGACCACCCGCTGGGCGATTTTCCCGCCTGCAAGTGGAATGCGCTGGCGCCGCTGCTGCCGGAGGACATGAATGGCATGGAAGTGCTGGACATCGGCTGCAATGCCGGGTTCTACAGCATTGAGCTGGCGCGCCGCGGCGCGCGCGTGATGGCGGTGGATCACGATCCGCACTACCTCGCCCAGGCTGAGTGGCTGGTGCGCCAGTTCGGGCTGTCGCGACGCATCGCGCTGGAACGCGCGGACGTCTACGATCTCGCCGGCATGCGTCGACAGTTCGACGTGGTGCTGTTCCTGGGCGTGATGTATCACCTGCGCCATCCGTTGCTCGGGCTGGAGCTGGCCGCCTCGGTGTGCCGCGACACGCTGGTGGTGCAAAGCCTGTGCATGCCCGGACCGACGGCCGGTATGCCGCTGCACGATCCGGGTTACCAGGGCCTGCCGCAGCTTACGGGCGAGGGCTGGCCGCGGATGGCGTTCGTCGAGGGGGAACTGGCCGGCGACCCCAGCAACTGGTGGATACCCAATCCCGCGGCTTTGGACGCGATGATCCGTTCCACCGGCTTCGATATTGCCGGATGTCCGGAGACCGACAGCCGCGTGTGCAAGCGCACGGCCGAAGCCGACACCGTCACGTCGTGCTTGCACAAGACGCTGGCGGCCCTGCGCTCACGCCCGGCGCAGGGCCACGGGATTCAGTCCACCGTCCAGTGATCGAGCCGATACCCGCCGCTGCGGCGGCGGGCGACCGAATGCGCCCCGATGGAGTCGATGAAGGTGTCGACGGCGTCCTCGCTCGACCCGGCCGGGCCGTGCAGTTTGCTCGCGTGCAGCGCGAGGTATTCAGTACCGGGCTCGGTACAGCGCGACAGCATGTGCGCCAGCGCGTCGATATCACGCGGCTCCAACGCATGCAGCGCATCGGCGATCACCACCAGGCCGAAGGTGCCACCGCTGGCTGCGCCATCGACGCGGGGTGTGCGCCGCAGATCGATGCCATCGCCCGTGTTTTCGCTAGCCGAGACGATACTGGCGCAGCGCTGCGCCAGCAGTTGCCGAAGCTCGCGCGGTGGCGGGCCGATCGCCAACACGCGGTCGTAGCAGGCATGACGCAGGCGCGACATCGCCTCGTGCACGCAGGCTTGTTCACTCGTGGGCAGTGTATCCGTGGCCATGGCTGGGGTCTCGTGGGGAGAACAGTTGAGCACCTTGAATGCGGCCGCATGGTCGTGGTGTGAGCTGAGCGTGGTGCGGTCCGCTCACGTCCAGTAGCGTCGAAGTCCGCGCCACAGCTCCTGCATGTAGGGCAGCAGTTCCAGCCAGACGATCGCCGCCAGCAGGCAGCCCAGGTAAGCCGGAGGCAACGGCGGATTTTTCCACTGCAGGGCGAACTGCGCCGGCTCAGTGCCAAGGCCGATCAGCGCGAGCAGCGCGTCGCTGTGGCGCACTGCCATCAGCAGGATGCCCATCAGCGGGATCATCTCCAGGAAGCTATGCACGTGTTGCTCCACCGGGCCGACCCAGCGCGTGCGCGTGGCATAGCTCACGTCCCACAGCGCGGTCGCTTCGTGCGCGAAAAAAGCCACGATCGCCAGCACAAACCAGCCGCTGTTGACCTCAAGCAGCAACGCGGCCAGCAGCGGCACTCCGACCTCGGCGAACATCAGCAGGTGCAACAGCGACTCCTTCGGTCCGCTGGTGCTGGCCAAGCAGGCACGCCGATGGCACAGCCAGTCGGCGAAGCCGGCGACCAGCCACAGCGGCACGAGCACGTACAGCAGCAGCGGCTCGGTGAGGTCGACGTCCTCGCGCGTCACAGCGGTCAGGGCGTCAGGACTACTTTGCGGCACTCGTCCTGCATCGCTTCAAACATCTCGTAGCCGCGTGCCGCGTCGGCCAGCTTCATGCGATGGGAGATGATCACTTCCGGTTGCAGCTCACCGTTCTCCACGTGCTCCAGCAGGCGGGGCAGGTAGCGCTGCACGTGCGTCTGCCCCATGCTGAAGCGCAGGCCCTTGTCGAACGCGTCGCCCAGCATGAATGCATGCAGATAGCCGGCGTAGACGCCGGGAATAGACACGCTGCCGCCGCGGCGCGTCACCGCGATGCACTGGCGCAGGCTGGCGCCGCTGCTGGTTTCCACCTTCAGCGCGGTTAGCGCCGTCTCGGTGGCGCTGCCCTTGGCCTCGAAGCCCACCGCGTCGATGGACGCATCTACCCCGCGGCCGCCGGTGAGTTCGAGAATGCGCTCGCTGGGTTCGCATTCGGAGAAATCTATCGGCTCGATGCCGTAGGCCTGCTGGGCGAAGGCCAGCCGGTAGTCCGCCTGGTCGATCATGAAGATGCGCTCGGCACCCAGCAGGCGCGCCGACGCCGCGGTCATCATGCCGACCGGACCGGCTCCGAAGATGGCGACCGTGGAGCCGCGGCCGACACCGGCCGATTCCACCGCCTGGTAACCAGTCGGCAGGATGTCGCTGAGAAACAGCACGCGTTCATCGCTGAGGCTGCCGGGCACCGGAAACGGCCCCACATTCGCCTTGGGCACGCGCACCAGCTCGGCCTGCCCACCGGGCACACCACCATACAGGTGCGAGTAGCCGAACAGCGCCGCCGGCGGCGTGATGTGCTTGCGCTGCATCAGCAGCGAGCCGCGGTCCGGGTTGGTCGTCTCGCAGGCGGCGTATTGCTGCTGAGCGCAAAAAAAGCAGTCGCCGCAGGCGATGACGAACGGGATCACCACGCGATCGCCTTTCTTCACCCGGGCCACGCCGGGGCCGCACTCTTCGACCACACCCATGAACTCGTGGCCGAGGATGTCGCCGTCCTGCATGGCGGGAATCTTGCCCCGGTACAGGTGCAGGTCCGAGCCACAGATCGCCGTTGCGGTGACCCGCAGCACGATGTCGTCCGGCTGCTGCAGTCCCGGATCGGGCACGTTTTCGACGCGGACATCCCGCCGACCGTGATAGGTGAGCGCAAGCATGGACCACTCCAGGTAGGACGTCGCGGCAGGCGACGGATGCCCGGCAACGCTAAGGTTGCCATTGCGACGATGCAGTCAACCGACGATGAAGAATCGACCACGCACGCAGCACGTGCCCGACATGGATGAGCCCGTTGACCGCACGCCACCACCCACTTCGCATGCGGTGACGGATAGTGGCGATGGCGTGGCTGCCGATGGCCGCGCTTTCCTCTTCGTCGCCCCCGGCGGCCCCCGCAGGAGTCCACCATGTCATCCATTCGACTGTCTCTCGCCTGTCTTCCGCTGCTGTTGCCGATGGCATCCATCGCCCAATCCACCGCCCCCGCGACGCCACCCGGCAACATGCCGGCACCGCCGGACCGCTCGCAGCCGCTGTCGACGATGCGGCAGCCGCTTTCCGGCGAGGATTTCACCTTTGCCCGCAAGGCCAGCGAGGACAACGCCAAGGAGATCGCGCTGGGCAAGATCGCCACCGACAACGGTCACTCTGACGCCACGCGCCAATTCGGGCAGCGCCTCGTGCAGGACCACAGCAAGGCGAACCAGCAGCTGAAGGCGCTGGCCCAGCGCAAGGGCCTGGATCTCTCGCCGCCGTCGCAGGATCAGGGCGAGACCGCGCAGAAGTTCCGTCAGATGCAGGGAGCAGACTTCGATCGCGCGTTCGCCGACTACATGGTCAAGGACCACCAGGAGGGCATCGAGCTCTATCGCAAGGAAGCCAGCCAGGGGCGCGACGCCGACCTGCGCTCCTTCGCCCGCGATACACTGCCGGTGCTGGAGACCCACCTGCAGAACGCGCAGTCGCTGCAGAATGCCGGCCACTGACGCCGAGTGCTGACCGCGGGCGTAGTCTCCCGCGGCGTTGCGGGGCGCAGTCTCACGACTCGTCCCGCAGCACCTTCTCCACCTCCGAACGGCGTAGGCTTTCGTAGGTGTGCTGGCCGCCATCGGTCATCGTGTCGGCAAACATGCGCGCGGCGTTTGGCCCGGGCTCGAGGCCGAGCGCGTGCAGCCAGGCGTGGTAGCCCTGCTTCACCAGATGGGCGACGGCGCGGGTGATGGCCACCAGTTCCCGAGGCAGGTGGGGCTTGATCAGCATGGGCAGGTTTCGATTGGCGGCGTGACGATACGTCAAACTACTTCGGGTTCTTCCACTGCCTGTGGCGGTGCATTACGGCCCAGCGCGGCGGAGTCCAGCAGCTGGGCGCTGATCCACTCGATCAGGATCGCTGCGTAGGCGCGCTGACTGTCATGGTCGGAGAGCGCGTGGTTTGCGTTGGCGATCATCCGGTAGTTAAGCGACCGGGCCACCCGAAATGCGCGCCGATAACTGGTGAGGGTGGGGCGCGGCACGATGGTGTCGCGTTCGGACTCGACGATCAGCACATCGCCCGGGAAACACGCGCAGGCCCGCAGCGCCCGGTTGGCCTCCGGCGCAATCACAGTGCGGCGGTAATGCGGCAGGTCCTGCAGTCTGGCCAGCTGCTGCTTGGGCGCGTCCCAGTCGCGGTCGCGGTACAGCGCCGGCGCACGCAACGCCAACCACGCAACAGGACGTATGGCGGTGAGCAGCGCGGCCAGATACCCACCGTAACTGCTGCCGATGACGGCGATTGCCGACTCTTTCACCTGCGGGTGGGCGGCGAGAAAGTCGTAGGCGGCGGTGACGTCGTCTAGATTCTCCTGCCGTGTCACGTCCTGCCGGCGTGCGCTGGTGGCGCTGTGCCCGGTGAGGTCGAAGGTGAGGCAGACGCAACCCAGCGCGGTGAGCGGGTGGGCCACCTCCAGGTATTGCTGTCGATTGCCGCCCCAGCCGTGCACCATCAGCACGCCGGGGCGCAGTGCGGCCGGAACCAGCAAGGTGCCGGCCACCTCACCGTCGCGCATGTGCAGACGAAGCCGGTCACCATCCAATGACATCGTCCATCACCTGCACGTATTTCAGTTGCGGTTCGTTCGGGTCTGCCGAGGCCGCGCCGCGCCGATAGATGACCCAGGCGCCGGGTGGTGGTGGACTGTCGTCGTAGCACTCCACCGTGCGCACGGCCGCTCGCGTGCGGCGCGGATCTTCCGCCAGCAGCCGCACCGCCTCGATCTCCGCGCCGCTCGCGCCACCGATCCGCCACGACTGCTCCAGCACGCCCGAACGCGGGGCACCGTTGACCGTGGTGCCGACGATCACGTCGTAGTTGGCGCGCGAGATGAGCAGCCCCGGGAAGTGGCGCTGCGCGCTGCGGTGGAAATGCCAGGCCTGGGTGATCGCCAGGCGTACTCGTTGCGGCAGCCTGGCCTCCTGCAGCACGTTCATGCCGCCGCGCACGCAAAACAGTTCCGAGCCCGCATAGGCGCTGGTGCCGCAGGGCAGGGTGAGGTTTTGCTGGACGCCGCAATAGCTCATGCGCATGCCGGCTAGATGCACCTGGCCGACGCTCAGTGTGCTGTACGACTGCAACTGCGGCTCCACCAGCACGCCCTGGCTCAGGGTGGCTGGATCGAGCCGATCCAGTTGTTCGCGCAGCGCCGCGTGATCGGCCACCACGTGCTGCAAACGTCCGCCCGAACCCAATGCCTCCTTCAGCCGCACCGGCCCGGTCTGCAGCAGGCGCCGCGCCGCGGCGGCCAGACCCTCGCGGTCGAAGGCGGTGAAACCCTCCAGCACCACCGGGCGCACCTGTTCGGCGAACGCGTCGTTCCACCCTGCAGGCACCGCGGCATCGGCCGATATGCGCGGGTGGACGATCGCCTTGCTGGCAACGAACGCGTGCGGCACCACGCCACCGAACAGGTGATGGCGCTGGTGGATCCGCCAGCGGTCAGCTGTGCCGCGCTCGATGGTGTCGTGCGGCACCACGTATACCGAGCGCCCGGGCTGGCTGCCGGCCAGATCGCGATCGCCGACGAACTCCATCTGCATCAGCTGAGCGATGCGCTCGGCCAGGCAACGGTAGGCGACGTGGCGATGGTTCGCCGGCTGGCCTACGGCGTCGACGAGAAAGCACAGCAGCCGGCGTCGATGACCGTGCTGCGCCGGATAGGAGGCAGCGGCGGAGAGTGTCGTGGCATCGGGATGGTGGGCGGCCCCGCGCGGCGGCGACGATATGTTCCACCTGGGCCAGCGGCTGGGCGTGAGCATCGCAGCTCCTCGACGTAGGGCAGTGCAGGATCGGCGGCACCCGATCAAGCCGCGGTGCGGACCTCGTCAACCAGCTCATCCACAAGCTGAGGGCGCTTCCGCCATGGCCGATTCAGTAGCCAGCGCGATACCATCGGGGCTTCGTCCTCGATGGCACCCCGCGGCGTGGCGCCTGCAGGGCGTACGTGCAGCAACCGATGCGAGCGGCCCATGTCCTCCGATCCTGAAGAAACCGGCAAGCTGGTCGCCAGTCATCTCGATTTCCCGGTGGTGGGCATCGGCGCCTCCACCGGCGGCATCGCCGCGGTGGAGCGCCTGCTGCAGGAGTTCCCGAAGAACCCGGGCATGGCTTTCGTGGTGGTGCTGCACCTGTCGTCGCGGCACGAGAGCCAGGTGGACAAGATCCTCCAGCGCAACGTGAAAATGCCGGTGCTGCAGGTGCGCTCGCCGGTGCCGCTGGAAAAGAACCACGTGTACGTGATCTCGCCGCGCCAGCAGCTGTCGATGGACGATGGCTATCTGCGCTTGACCGAGGCGGTACGTCCGCGGGGGCGCCAGGTGGCAATCGACTTCTTCTTTCGCACGCTGGCCCAGGTGCATCGGGGTCGTGCCGTGGCCGTGGTGCTTTCCGGTACCGGCGCGGACGGCGCCTCCGGCCTGGCGCGGGTGCGCGAGTTCGGCGGCATCACGTTTGCGCAGAGCCCGGACGACGCCGAGTTCGGCGAGATGCCGCGTGCCGCCATCGCCACGGGCGTGGTCGATGCGGTGCTGCCGGCGCCGGAAATGGCCGCGCGCATGCTGGCCCTGGCAAACAACGCGCGACGGATCCAGCTGCCGGCGAACGACGGGGAAATGGCTCCCGCCGGACACGAGGCGCAGCGGACGGCCGATCAACTCGCCCTTGTCGCGGTGCAGGAGATCCTCGCGATACTGCGCAGCCACACCGGTCACGATTTTCGACATTACAAGCGCGCCACCATCCTGCGTCGGATCGAGCGGCGCATGCAGGTCAACAATATCGACGACCTGCCGGCCTATCGGGATTTTCTGGATGCGACACCATTGGAGCGCCCGGCGCTGCTGCAGGATCTGCTGATCAGTGTCACCAATTTCTTCCGCGATCGTGAGGCGTTCGAGGCGCTGGAAAAGCTGGTGATCCCGCAGTTGTTCCTGGACAGGGACAGCGCCGCCACGGTGCGTGCCTGGTCGGCAGGCTGCGCCACCGGCGAAGAGGCCTATTCACTGGCAATCATGCTCAGCGAGGAAGCCTCCAAAAACCGCCTGATGCCGGGCGTGCAGGTGTTTGCCACCGACATCGACGCTGCGGCGATCAACCAGGCTCGCGTGGCGGTGTATTCCGCAGCCATCACTTCGGACGTGCCGGCGCCCCACATCAATCGCTATTTCGTCAAGGAAGGTGGCGATCATCTGCGGGTGCAGAAGGGCGTGCGCGAGCGAGTGCTGTTCGCCCACCACAACATCCTGCGCGATCCGCCGTTCTCCAAGCTCGACCTGATCGCCTGCCGCAACCTGCTGATCTACCTCAACCGCGAAGTGCAGCGCGACGTGCTGGAGATCTTCCACTTCGCCCTACGGCCAGGCGGTTTCCTATTCCTGGGAAGTTCCGAATCGGCGGATGCCGCGCCGGGCCTGTTCAGCGTGGTCGATAAGAAACACCGCATCTATCGCGCCACGGAAGTAGCCCGCAGCATTTCGCGCATTGGTACCGCGGCTACGCCGGGGGGCGGGCCTCGTCAGCTCGAGCAGCGCGGTTTGGCCGCATGCAAGCAGAACAGCAAACTGGCCGATTTCCATCTGCAGCTGCTGGGACATTTCGCACCGCCGAGCATCCTGCTGGGTAGCGGCTGCACGATCCTGCACATGACCCACTCTGCGGCGCCATATCTGCGGCACGTAGGTGGCGCGCCTTCGGCGGACCTGCAGGCCTTGATCGTGCCGGAGCTTCAGCTGGCTCTGTGCACCACCGTTTTCCGGGCGGCCCAGGAGGGACGGCTGGTGGAATCGCAGCCGGCAATGCTGATGCGCGACAGCCATCGTTATCAGGTCGTGCTGTCGGTGCGTCCAGTAACCATGCCGGACACTGAGATGGTCCTGTTCCTGGTGATGTTCCACGAGGTGGAGGACACGTCGGGCTCGCCGCTGTTGCACATATCGGCGGACGATCCGCTGGTGCTGCAACTGGAAGACGAGCTGCGGCGTACGCGCGAGCAGCTGCAGATGACGGTGGAGCAGTCCGAAACGTCGAGCGATGAGCTGAAGGCCTCCAATGAGGAGCTGCAGTCGATCAACGAGGAGTTGCGCTCGGCTACGGAAGAGCTGGAGACCAGCAAGGAAGAGCTCCAGTCGATGAACGAGGAGTTGATCGCCGTCAATTACGAGCTGAAGGTGAAAGTGGAGGAGACCAGCAAGGTCAATGACGACCTGCAGAACCTGATTGCCTCTACCGACATCGCTACGGTGTTTATCGACCGAGGTATGTGTATCAAGCGTTACACGCCGCGGGCCGCGGACGTGTTCAGTATCATCCCGTCGGACATCGGCCGTTCCCTGATGGATATCACCTGATTCCGTGACGCGCTCCGAGCATAGCGCGCCGACCACCATCGAGCGCCTGATTCGCGCCGGAGTTGGCGATGTGCACGACACGTTGAGCCGTTGGGTTGCGCAGTGTGCGCAAAAAGTCGTC
>NZ_JBMSDZ010000034.1:0-28363 GCF_049445995.1 Dyella sp. KRB-257
GGTGTCCGACGCAATACGAAGCGGACGGCGCGCGCACGAGCGAGAGAGACTGGCGCGAGTTCGGTCCGCACCCATCGACATCGGTTCCTGGCCGCTACCGGCACGCGCGCTTCATGCCCCGATGGGCCAGCCGCCTGACGCTGGAGGTCACTGGCGTGCGGGTGGAGCGGCTGCAGGACATCACCGAGGCCGACGCCATCGCCGAGGGCATCCTGCGCGACGGCGAGGGCTGGCGCGGCGCTCCCGGGCTTCCGTGGTTTGCGTCGCCGATCGCGGCCTTCCGGTCGCTGTGGGAATCGATCAACGGCGCCGGCAGCTGGGACGACAACCCATGGGTCTGGGTGGTCGAGTTCCGCCGCATCGAGCAGGAGGCGAAAGCAGCATGAGCACCGAGACCATCCCCGCCTACCCCCTGCAGTGGCCCGCCGGCTGGAAGCGCACGCCATTGTCGTCGCGCACGCGTGCCCGGTTCGGCAAAGCATCAAGCGGCTACGGCGGATACACCTCGCGCGGCGAGCTGACCGTCGCCCAGGCCACCGATCGCGTGCTCGGCGAGCTACGCCGCATGGGCGTGCGCGACTACAACCTGGTGATCAGCAGCAACCTGCAGCTGCGGCTGGACGGCCTGCCCCGGTCTGGCCAGCGCGAACCGGACGACCCGGGTGTCGCCGTCTACTGGCGCGACAGCTCGCAGGATGGGCACCCGATGCGCTGCATGGCCGTCGACCGCTACGACCGGGTGGCCGACAACCTCGCGGCCATCGCCGCCACGCTGGACGCCATGCGCGCGATCGAGCGCCACGGTGGCGCGGAGGTCCTCAACCGGGCCTTCACCGGATTTGCCGCCCTGCCCGGCACCGGCAGCAGCGAGCACTGGAGCGACGTGCTGGGCGTGCCGGCGACGGCCAGTCGCGACGAGATCACCGCGGCGTACCGCAGCCTGCGCGCCCAGCACCATCCCGACCGCGGCGGCGACGCCGACGAGTTCCACCGCATCACCAAGGCCTACGAGGAGGCGAGCCGGTCATGAGCAAGGCCCTGATCGACCTGAAAGAGGCCATGCGCCGCAGCGGCCTGTGCAAGAGTGCCATCTACAACCGGATGGCTGCCGGCACGTTCCCGAAGGCCTGCAAGATCGGCGTGAGCACGCGCTGGGTCGACGCCGAGGTAGATGCCTGGGTCGAAGCCCAGATCAGCGCGCGCGACCGCGACGGCGAGCAGCAGGCGGCTTGAACTCCAACACCTTGCCACCCTCCCGCAGGCCGTCCAGCAGGTCGGCCCAGGCCTGCATCATCTTCCTGCGCTCTGGCAGCCACTCGGCGTAGTTGTAGGCCGCCCGCACGCCGTCGCGCTCGCTGTGCGCGAGCTGCCGCTCGATCCAGTCCCGGTTCCACCCCGTCTCGTTCAGCAGCGTGCTCGCCGTGGTGCGGAAGCCATGCGCGGTGTGCATATCGCTGGTGAAGCCCATCTTACGCAGCGCTGCGTTGATCGTGTTGTTCGACATCGGCCGGCGCGTCGTGCGGATCGATGGGAACAGGTAGTGCTGCGGCGAGTGCCCGGTGATCTCCTCGAGCTCGCGTAGGATCTCGATCGCCTGGCGGCTCAGCGGCACGATGTGCGGCGTCTTCATCTTCATGCGCTCGCCGGGCACACGCCATTCCTCGGCCTCCCAGTCGATCTCGTGCCAGCGCGCCTGCCGGAGCTCGCCCGGGCGCAGGAACACCAGCGGAGTCAGCCGCAGCGCCAGCACGGTCGGGGCGTGGCCCTGGTATCCATCGATCGCGCGCATCAGTCCGCCCACGGCTGTCCGGTCGGTCAGGCCGGCGTGATGCCTGACCTTCACCGTCTTCAGCACGCCGCGCAGGTCAGCCGTCGGATCGCGGTCGGCCCGGCCCGTGGCCACGGCATAGCGCATGATCTGGCCGATCCGCTGCTTCAGGCGCGCCGCGGTGTCGTGCTTGCCGCCGCAATCGGGCCGACGCACCAGCGCCAGCACGTCGACCGCCGTGATGCTGTTCACCGGGCGCCGGCCGATCCACGGGAAGGCGTAGGTGTCCAGAATCCAGCGAGCCCGGTCGTGCGTTCGCTCGGTCCACTCGCCGCGCTGCGCGATCCACTCTCTGGCCACCGCCTCGAAGCTGTCCTCGGCTGCCAGCGTGGCCTTCAGGCGCTCGGTCTGGCGCACAACGCTGGGATCCTGCCCCGCGGCCAGCAGAGCGCGCTGGCGGTCGCGCTCGCGCCGGGCGTCCTGCAGGGACATGGCAGGGTATTCGCCAAGCGAGATCATGTTCGCCTTGCCGGCGAAGCGGTAGCGGAAGCGCCAGCAGCGTGCGCCGGTGGGCCGGACCTCAATGGCCAGGCCGCCCATGTCGGCCACGCGGTAGACCGCGGCGCGAGGCTTCAGGGAGCGAAGACGGGTGTCGGTGAGCAATGGCATGGTGTGAGTAACGGAAGGCCGCCCAAGGCGGGCAGACGAACGTTACTCTCACCGGTACTCACATCGTGAGACGGCAGGGGATAGTCGGCCTTGGATGCGTGTGGTCGCCAGAAATGGCTTAGTGACGCTATTCCAAGGTTTCCAGTGGTCAGCCTTGGATGGCCTTACACGCGGTGATGGTGCCCGGGGCGGGGATCGAACCCGCATACCCGCGAGGGTGAGGGATTTTAAGTCCCTTGCGTCTACCAGTTTCGCCACCCGGGCCGAGCGCGCGGCAGCCTGGCCGCACGGCGCCGCGATGCTAGCACGCGCGGCGTGCTCCAAGTCGACTGCCCATGCGCACGCCAGATACAAAAAAGGCCCGCTTGCGCGGGCTTCAAACGGAACACGGGGTGCTCCGGAACACGATGGAGGCCTGGGTCGGAATTGAACCGGCGTACGCGGATTTGCAGTCCGCTGCATGACCACTCTGCCACCAGGCCATCGCTTGAAAAAACAAAACCCCGGTGATCCGAGGTTTCGCCAAAGATGGAGCGGGAAACGAGACTCGAACTCGCGACCCCGACCTTGGCAAGGTCGTGCTCTACCAACTGAGCTATTCCCGCGTCTGAGCTCGAAATGATAGCAGAAGGACGCCGGGTGGGAAGAAGCAAAAGGCGGGGCCGGGCAGGCGTTACCTGCAGCCACCGGCCCCGGAACGCAAAAGCCCCGGCATGGGCCGGGGCTTTTGCGATGAACCTGGAGCGGGAAACGAGACTCGAACTCGCGACCCCGACCTTGGCAAGGTCGTGCTCTACCAACTGAGCTATTCCCGCATCAGAGTCGCGCATTCTAGCGACTGATTGCCACCCGTCAACCCCCTGCGGGCGATCGGCGGGGCGACCGCGGCGATCACCCCTTGCTGCAGTTGCGGCAGACGCCGTGCACTTCCAGCGTCTGCGCCTGCGGGTGGAAGCCGAAGCGCTCGGCCTGCGACTCGATCAGCGCGGCGACGCGCACGTCGCACACTTCCTGCGCGCTGGAGCAGACGTCGCAGATCAGGAACGGCACCTGGTGCGCCTCGGCCGGGTGATGGCAGGAGACGAAGGCATTGATCGATTCGAGCTTGTGGATGAAGCCCTGTTCGAGCAGGAAATCCAGCGCGCGATAGACGGTGGGCGGGGCCGCGTTGCCGTGGCGTTCGCGCAGCTGGTCGAGCAGGTCGTAGGCCTTCACCGGCTTGCCGGCGGCGGCCACCAGTTCCAGTACTTCCCGGCGCAGCGGCGTGAGGCGCAGGCCGCGTTCCTCGCTGGCGTGCGACACCGCGTCGACGAAGCCCTGCGGGTCGCCTTCGTGATGCGTGTGGAACTTGCCGGTGGCCAGCTTGCTCAATGGAATCACCTCGGGCCGCATCATACATCCGGGCAGCCGTGCGCCCGGAAATGCACGGGCACGTGGCCGGGGCGCAGCGTGAAAGCCGCGCGGCGCGCCAGCAGCCTGTCGGACTTTGCTGGTCGAGGCGAGAAGTCGGCTGTGCGAGGACGGATTTTCGACGTTTCGTCGGCCCATGGTGGTTCCATGGGTCGGCGAAGCGGCGGAAACAGGGACCGCACAGCGGATCCGCCGCCCGGTCGAGCAAAAGTCCGACAGGCTGGTAAGTATCCCCCGGCAAAGCCGGGGGCTTTAGTTGTGTGAGCCGCTCAAAGCGGCTGAATCGGGGGCGCTAACGCGACCCCAGCCTTTGGCGCCACCCTTCGGTGGCGGGCCTCATCGCAGTAGCTGCAACTGCTCCAATCGTTGATCTTCCGCTTCTTGGTTGCGGATGTACGCTCGGATCACTTCCTCGTCGCGACCTACCGTCGACACGAAGTAGCCCCTTGCCCAGAAGCTCTGCCCTACGAAGTTCCGCTTGTGCTCTCCGTACACGCGCGCCAAGTGGATGGCGCTCTTGCCCTTGATGTAGCCCACCACCTGGGACACCGCGTACTTCGGTGGTATCCGCAACATCATGTGCACGTGATCCGGCATCAGATGCCCTTCCTCCACTCGGCTCTCCTTCTGCTCCGCTAAGCGGCGGAACACCTCTCCAAGGTACTGACGCAACTGTGCGTACAACGTGCGGCGACGACACGTGGGAATGAACACCACGTGGTAAAGGCACTCCCATTGCGTGTGATTTAAGCTCTCGTACTCGTCCATCGGGACTCTCCGTTTCGTGTGCTTGGCGGCTCACGAACGGAGTTTCCCCGATGGACTCCCGCATACGTCAAACTTCTACGGCCTCCCCGGCAGAGCCGGGGGGACTCCCTCGCTGGTCTAGCGCGCGGGCAAGTAATCGAGCGGATTGACCGGGTTGCCGTTGCGGCGGATCTGAAACTGCAGCTCGTTGCGCGAAGCGCCGGTGTCGCCCATTTCCGCGATCTGCTGGCCGGCCGATACACGCTGCCCCTCCCGTACCAGCCGCTTGCGGTTGTGGCCATAGGCGGAGAGGAAGGCGTCGTTGTGCTTGACGATGATCAGCTCGCCGTAGCCGACCAGGCCGTTGCCGCTGTAGACCACCACGCCATCGGCGGCGGCCCGCACCGGACTGCCGGCCGCGCCGCCGATCTCGATCCCGGGAATGGCATCGCCGCTACGGAATCCGCTGATCATCCGGCCATCGGCCGGCCAGCGCCACTGGACGCCGTCGACCGAACGGGTGCCGCCGGGCGACGGGGCGGGCGGCGCGGCCGGCGGCATCGGCACACCGGCCGGCTCGCCGGCCACCGGCACCTCGTCGGCCATGGTGGCCGGACGCCGGGGCGCCGATGCCGCAATCGATGGCGCGGCCGGGCGCGCCACGGCCGCTCGCGCGGGCGGCACGCGTGGCGGCGGCGAGACACGGGCGACCGGCCGGGCGGCGCCCCCATCCCGCGACGAGGGCGCGCGCAGCACCAGCTGCTGCCCGGGCCAGATCGTGTAAGGAGCCGGGATGCCGTTCCAGCGCGCCACGTCGCGGAAATCCACGCCGTGCCGGAACGCGATCGAATAGAGCGTGTCGCCCTTCACCACCCGGTAGCTCGCCGCATGACCCGGCGGCTGTGGTCGCGAGGATGCCGGATAGGCTGCACTGCGCGGCGCGCCCGCGCGCTGTACGACGACCGATCGGGTCGTGCCGCAGGCGACCAGCAGGACGGCGAACGACAGCATCGCGAGCGACTGGATGGTTCCCTTCATGCCACGAAGCATAGCGACCTCATGCCGCGTTTCCCATGCGACGACCGGCACGCAGGCGGGCTCAGCGCAGCCACAGCCACCACGCCAGCAGCACGCCGAGGATGGCCACGACCGCCCAGCCGATGCGCTCGATGTTCTTGTGCAGGATCTGCTCCGCTCGCTCGCCCACCACGCGTACCAGCAGGGCCAGCAGCCACACGCGCTTGCCGCGGCCGATCGCCACGCAAGCCAGGAAGGGCACGAGCGGCACGCCCACGATACCGGCCGCCCAGGTCACGAACTTCATCGGAATCACCGGCTGCAGCGCGGCGAGCATCAGGGCACCCAGCATGGCCAGCCAGTGCCGACTCATGTCGCTGCGCAACTGCTCAACCCACGTGCCGATGGCCTGCTGCATCGCCGGGCTGAACAGCGGCTGGATGCTCTGGTATGCCCAGTGTCCCAGCGCGTAGCCCACCAGCGAACCGAGCAGTGAAAACACCAGGCTGAGGTTGGCATAGAAGAAGGCGCGATGGCGCTTGCCCAGCATCATCGGCGCCAGCATCACTTCCGGCATCACCGGGAAGATGAATGCCTCCACGAAACTGAGTCCGCACAGGTAGGGGATCGCCCGGGGATGGCGCGCCCAGGTCAGGGTGCGTGCGTACAACGCGCCGAACAGGCGCATCAGCCGATGCCACCAAGCAGCGGTACGAAGCTCACCGGGCCGAGCTCCTCCTGGATGAAGTCGCCCTGCCCGTCGCCGCGCATGCGGATCAGCGTCTGGCTGCTGGGCGAGCCGACCGGCGCGATCAGCACGCCGGTCGGCGTCATCTGCTCGAGGATCGCATGCGGGATCGCGTCGCCCGCCGCGGTGAGGATCACCGCATCGAACGGGCTCTCGTCCGGCCAGCCGAGCTTGCCGTCGTCGTAGCGCGAGCGCAGGTTGGCGATGCCCAATTGGCGGAAGCGCCGGCGCGCCTGGCGCAGCAGTTCCTCGATGCGCTCCACCGTGAAGACCTGCGGCACCAGCGCCGCCAGCACGGCAGCCTGGTAACCCGAGCCGGTACCGATCTCCAGCACCTTCTGCGGCATGCCCTGCTTCGGATCGAAATGCTCCAGCAGCGCCTCGGTCATCCGCGCCACCACCCAGGGCTGCGAGATGGTCTGGCCGTGACCGATCGGCAGCGCGGTGTTCTCGTACGCGCGCGAGTGCAGCGCCTGGTCGATGAAGTGATGGCGCGGCAGGTTGCGGATCACGTCGATCACCCGCGCATCGCGGATGCCGCTCTTCTTCAGCGTGGCGGCCAGGCGATCGCGGGCGCGCTGCGAGGTCATGCCCTCGCCTTTCAATGCCGACGGCGGCAGCGGATGGATGTTCATCGCTCAGGCCGCCTGGTCGTCGCGGGCGCTGGTCATCGCCTGCATCCAGCCGCTGACTTTCTCCAGCGCCTGGTAGCGGGTGAGGTCGACATGGATCGGCGTCACCGACACGTAGCCGCGTCGCACCGCATGGAAATCGGTGCCGGGGCCGTCGTCCTCGGCGTCGCCGGCCGGACCGATCCACCACATCGGGCGGCCGCGCGGATCGGTCTGCGCGATGCACGCCTCGGCGCGATGGCGCTTGCCCAGCCGGGCCACTTCGAAGCCGCGGATCTGCTCCCACGGCAGGTCGGGCACGTTGACATTGAGGATGGTGTCGGCCGGCAGCGGATCGACCAGCAGCCGCTCCATCAGCATCACCACGGCGCGCGCGGCGGACTCGTAATGCTCGCCGCGATGGTCCTTGCTGACCAGCGACACGGCGATCGCCGGCAGGCCGAGGAAGCGCCCTTCCATCGCCGCCGACACGGTGCCGGAATAGATCACGTCGTCGCCCAGGTTGGCCGAGTTGTTGATGCCGGACACGACGATGTGCGGCTCCTCGTCGAGCAGGCCGGCCAGCGCCAGGTGCACGCAATCGGTGGGCGTGCCGGCGACGCGGTAGTAGCCGTTGTCCATGCGGGCGACGCGGATCGGTGCATCCAGCGTGAGCGAATTGCTGGCGCCGGAGCGATCCCGGTCCGGCGCCACCACCGTCACCTTGCCGATCGTGCCGAGGCGCTCGGCGAGCACGCGGATGCCCGGTGCATCCACGCCATCATCGTTGCTTACCAGAACTCGCATGTTGATCCGTAGAGAGCGTTGTCGGGGTCGCGGCAGGCGCCTTGCGGCCGGTCCCGTGCAGACGGTCGAGTCTAACCGAGCGCCGGGGGAGTTTCATCGGCGCGGTGGTGGTGCTGCTGAAGCGCTGAGCCGCTCAGACAGTCGTGGCAGCGAGCTCGCGCACCACCACCGTCGCGTAGGCGCCGGCGGGAAGTTCGAATGCCAGCTCCAGCGTGGCGTCGTCGGGCCAGCGCCAGCGCAGGTCCTTCGGCATCAGCCGCAGCGCGCGGCGTTCCTGCTCCAGCCGCGCCCTGACCAGGCCCTCGGCCAGATCGGCATGCTCGGCCGCCACCTGCCGCTCCAGCGCGCCGACCGCCTCGGTGCTCGGCGGCTCGCCCTCGCCCCACAGCGGGCCGGAGGGATGGATGTCGCCCTGCGACAGCCGGCGCGCCAGCGCGTCGTCGAGCGGCTCCGGACCAAACCACGAACGCGAGCCAGCCAGCGACCAGATCTCGCCCGGCAGCGCGGTGTCCCAGCTGCCCTGCTCCACCCGCGCGGCGAGCACGCTGTTGAAGATCTGCGAACGCGCGGCGGACAGCAGGATCGAGCGCTGGCCGCGGTCCATGCGGCGGCCGGCGAACATCGCCCGCGCCTGCGCCAGGTTGCCGCCTTCGCGGCCGAAGCGCTGCTCGCCGAAATAGTTGGGCACGCCGCGCGCGGCAATCTGCTGCAGCACGCGCTCGGCCGCCTCGCGCTCGCCCTGCACCGCGCGCAGCGTGAGCACGAAGCGGTTGCCGCGCAGCGCGCCGCGCTTGAGCTTGCGCCCGTGCCGCGTGGCCGCCAGCACCTTCGCCTCGGCATGCGGAAACGCCGACCAGTCCGGATCCGGACGCCCCGGCAGCTGCACCGAGAACGCCTGCCGCGTCACCGCATGGCGGTCCTTCAGGCCGGCATACCCCACGTTCACCGGCGGCACGCCGGCGAAGCGGGCCAGCTCGCGCGCCACCCAGTCGGTGTTGGCGCCGCGCTTCTCCACCCACAGCAGCGCGTGCTCGCCGGCGCCGTCGGTGTCGTAGCCGAGGATTTCCTCGACGATGAAATCCTCCGGTGCCGCGCGCAGGCGGGCGGTCAACGGCGCGCCGCCGCAGGCAAAGGGCAATTCGGACACGGAACGTTACTCCGCCGGACGGCGCCGGCCAGATGAAAAAGGCCTGTGGATGTCCTGCGCGACAACGCTGACGACCGCACGATCGACGCAGTCCTGCACGGGATGGCTTGTCGACCATGATGCAGACAAAAGGCCGGCAGTGCCGGCCTTTTGCTGGAAAAAGATGGTGCCCTCGAGAGGCATCGCGAACCCGCGCCGTTGAGCCATCCGTGGCTGTTCGTGGGGAATTTCTGGGCAGTGATCTACCGGATGACGCCCTTGTCCCGCAGCTGCTGCAGGCACCGGTGCTCGAGCTGGCGCACCGTGACCTCGGACTGGTAGAGGCCGGCCGCGCTGGAAATCCAGGTGTCGTTGGCTACCAGATCAGCGGGCCCGCGCAGGGGCGGCAGAGGCGGCAGGGGCCGGGCCGGCGGGGTCTGGTCGCAGGTCACCAACGGCGGCGGCGTTGGCGCGGGCGATGGCCTCGTCGAGTTGCTGCTGCACGCCGTCAGGCCGATCGCAAGCAGGAGTGCCACCAGCGGCGCCAGGCGCAGCCAGGTAGATGGTGCGGATGCGTTGAGCAGTGTCATGGGTGGCTACCTCGATCTTCGGCAAGGTGGTTTCGATCTGCACGGCGAGCGCGTGGCCGGCAGCGGCGGCGTCGGTGACGTGCTGCTGGGCCTGCGTGGCGGCGGCACGATCGGCGATGGCCTGGGCGGACTGATCCTTCGCCTGCTGGTCGGCCACGCCCTGCGCGTAGCGGTGATGGCCGTAGGCGATGACGGCGAGGATGCCGGCCAGCGCCAGCACCAGCGCGGCGAGGATCTTGTACGGGAGGCTGATCATCGAAAGTACCCCAGGCAGGCGTTGCGCTCGTCCACGCGGCGGTTGTGCAGGCCCTGCACGAACTGGCCGCCGGCGTAGGCCCAGCCGGTGCGATTACCGCGGCGGTCGAGCGCGTCGGTGAGTTGCAGGCAGGCGCCGGTCACGTCGCCCGAGTTGGCCAGGTGCTGCAGCGTGGAGTCACACACCACGCCGGGCCCGAGGTTGAAGGCGGCATCGATGAAGGCCGCGCGCTGGGTCTCGGTCAGGTCGGCATGGATGCAGCGATCGACGGCTGCGCGCGCCTCGGCCTGGTCCTGCTGCAGGTAGGCCTGGCACTCCGCATCGGTCGCGGTGTCGCCCGGTTTGACGCCTCGCGTGTGCCCCGTGCAGATCGTCCACGCGTGGCCCACGCGATCGAAGTAGGCGCGGTGCACCGTGCCTTCCCAGTCCATCGACATACCGGCCGCGATCGCTGCAGCGCCGGCTCCGGACAGGGCGAGCTTCTGCCAGCGCTTCATCGCTTCTGCCTCCAGAGGCGCCCGAACACCGTCAGCGCGCAGATCAGGGAGCCGCCCAGCCATACTGCCCAGGTCGGGATCAGGCCGAGCCACGGCACGATGCCGCCGGCAGCCGACAGTCCAGCGCCGATGGCGCCGGCGATAGCCCCGGTGCCAGCCACACGCACGCTGTGCAGCCGGTGGGCCTGGCGCCAGTCATAGATCAGGCTCACTTGCCACCTCCAAGCTTGAACAGCGCGTAGATGGTGGTGACCGCTGCCGCCACCTTGCCCAGCCATTTGACGGCCTTCACCACGCCGGAAGCGGTGCGCCACGCCTCGAGGAGGCCATGGATGTCGTCTCGCAAGGCAGACACCTCTTTGCGCAGCTGCTCCAGTTCGTTCGTTGGCTCGGTCATGCCATAGCTCCGGGTTGGTGAATGACCCAGCCGTAGGTGGCCGGTTGTGGGAGTTGCGCAATGACCTCGGCTGAGTTCGGGAAGGTGGCCGGCGGATTCGCCTCCGCGGACTGCTGCCACTGAAAGCAGGCCTGCCAGACGGCATCGCGCCACGCCAGCGCAGCGGTCGCGTCGGCGTCCCACTGAGTGACGGAGCTGCCCTTATAGGAAATGCACGAGGCGAGCGAGTCGTATCCATTCGCCTGCGCGGTGGTGTCGAGCCATGCCTGCACATCGATGGACAGGGCTGCCGCAGCATCCGCAAGCGTCGGCGCAGGGGGCTCAGTGGCGAAGGTTTCACCGGGAAGCAGATCGGATTCGTAGGCGATAGCGCGCCAGCTGGTGCGACCATTGGTAGTGGTGATTGCGTATCCCATGGTCATCGCTCGTACTCGTAGCCGAAAACGTCAATAAACATGCCATCTGTGCCGAGCGGTGGCGCAGAAAATGCGTACGTCATGGCTTGGGATGAATCAAGTGGATGATTTACGGATGCTGTGGCCTGCGCGCGGACAAGATAAATCCCGCTATTTCCGATTGCAGTTCCCGGAGAGTCCGACGTGCCAGTAGCCATGTTGGACCCGTTCGTATTATCAAAATTGTACAATTGCAGTATCGCAATCCTCGACGTGCTCGGGACAATCGAAGATGCATTGGCGGTTGCCGCCGTCGAGTTATTTGCGCCCGATACGATACGAAACGGGGCTACGCCGTTTGCAACCCTATAACAAATTAAGTTGTTATTTTGCAGAAAGTTATAGATATTTGCGCTCGCATCTGTCAGCACGCTGCCGATATACCGACGTGATGCATCCCCCGTTTTCGCCCGCGCCGTGCCGCTGTAGGGCGCATCGGGCGCAGTCGTCACGCACTCGATCGCTGGTGTGCCGGCATTGTCGTAGAGGTACAGGTGGTAGAACGTCGATGCGGCGAGCACAAGGCCAGTAAGCGCGATGGCGTTCGGAACTGGCAGGCACTTGTTGAGCGATGGAATAAACGCTGCGCCACTGGTGACAGTCAATGCGGTGGCGCTAACCCACTGCATTTGCAAGCCATCGATATAGCCTTGGCCTGACCAGTTGGCCGTTCCCCACTGCAAATCCTGCGTTGTCAGATTATTGAGATTCGGCATCAGGCTGCACTCGTGGTAATGAAGTCGCCAGCACTAGTAACTAGCGGTTTCCCTGAGCTGCTGACAATCAAGTCATTGAGCACAAGGCTGATCTGTGCCTGTAATTTTCCATCTGCAGATAGCACCGTATCGGCAGAAGTTATCGGTGTCGCCGTAGCCGTTGACAGTCCGGTAAGCGTGGTGGAACGAACACGAGCACTGGTGAAGTAGAGGTTAGTTGTTCCCTCGCTCAGGTCATCCGTAGTCGCGGATGATTCCTGCGAACGCCGCCCCTTGGTGTCGAAAGCCACTTTTTTTAGCGTGCCGCCAGCCGTTGGCGTGACGTTGGCTAGGTCAATGGTTGGAAGCCCGGACGATGCATCGCCGTTCGTGACGGTGATGTTGCCTGCGGTGCCGGTGATGGTGGCCGCTTTGGTGCCCGTCACGCGGCCTTTGGTGTCGCGGGTGATCGCAAGCAGCGATCCGGCGCCACTGTTAGCGACGTCAGCAAGGTCAATCGTCGGGAGGCCAGCAGAAGCATTGCCGTTGGTGACCGTGACATTGCCGGCTGTGCCTGTAATCGTTGCGGACCGGGTGCCGGTGACCCTTCCTTTTCCATCCCGGGTGATGGCGAGAAGTGCGCCGGCTCCGGTGTCGGCCAAGTCCGTGAGGTCGGCGGTCAGCGTGTTGGCCGAGTAGTCGAGCGTCAAGGTGACGTTTGTGCTGTCCGCTGGATCGACAAACGCGAACTGCGCACCGTTGCGCGTGACAATGCCGGTGCCATTGGTGGAAATCAGCGGGCCGAGCGTGGCAAACAGCCGCGTTGTCTGGTCTTGAAGCGCCGCAACGTCAGTGGATGAGGCTTCGCCGCTCGCCTGCTGTACGCGCACGTATTCCGCGATCTGCTGAAGTACGCGGTAGAACTCGGGCGTGCATTGCAGGTTGCCAGCGATGGGGTGCCGCTGCCCTGGAAGGTTAGGAACGCTCATCAGGCCGTCACACCGATGGCGATCCACTGGAAGTCGTTCGTGGCCGTGAAGTTGGCCAACGACGAGTTACCTTCGGCAATGTCACCCACTGCTGTGAATCCGGTGGAGCTTGGCGCGGCGTTGTAGTACATCACCACCGGGCCACCTGCTTGGGCGCCGATGGGCGTCAGCGTCACGCCGAACACCGTGGCGTAGGCCGTCGGGAACACCACCGACTTGGACGAGGTGTAAGCACCCGAGTTTGGCAGCGTGTCCTTGCCGGACTGAATCAGCAGCGTGCCGATCTTCACGCTGAGGACGTTGGTACCCGTAGTGACTGTCAGGTCGGGAATGTTGAGCGCCGAAAGCGACTGCCACAGCGCCGCTCCGGCACTGGCAAACAGGATTTTGTTGTCCTGCCCGGTCGGGTCGGGAAGCTGGAGAATCGCACTCCACAGTAGGTTTGCGGCGTCGTTCGTCAGGAACTGGCCGTCCACCAGCGTGGGAATGGTCAACCCACCACCCCCGGGCAGCGTCAGGTTGTCCCGGTCCGAAATCAGCGTGCCATCGGAGGCGTACAGGCGAGCCCGGTAGCTCCCCGAACCCCAAATGTCATGGACCGGCTTGCCATCCACCCCAAGTGCAATCGTGCTACCGTTGTTCGTGGTTAGGGCCTGCTCGCCGTAGACGTCTTTGGGCGTCGTGGTACCTGCATCGTAGAACGCCAGCGAGCCAGAAGCGGCCACCTTGCCGGCGTCATCAAAGAACGTCTCAAACGGGCTGAACAGTCGGAAGGCGGTCATGGTGGTTCCAAAGAAAAAGCCCCGCTCGGGGCGGGGCTTGGGATGAACGGCTGGATTGCTCCGGCGCTGTTTGTTGCTGGCGCCTTCTGCGTTTTCTTTGTGTTGCGACTGGTTCGCCTGATGTGGGATTCATCCCAGCAAAAGGGCGGCTTCCTCTTCCCTTTTGAGGCTCGCCTACTTCAGTGGCTACAGGATCGCGCCACCGCGCGGGCTCTTGGTGTCGATGTAGGCATCATCCGGGCGCGTCGCAAGATCGATTTCCCCGATCACTGACCCTGTAGGCGAAGGCTCTGCGCGGTCGGATCAATCGATGCTCCAAGCGCCTGCTGTAGCTGCTGCTTTAGCTGAGCATTGGCATTCGGGTTATTGAGGATCGACTCAACCAAGCGCGGGTTCTTCAGCATGTTCTGCACGGTGCGCGATATGCCCACCGCGCCAGCTCCCGTCAGCAACCCAGCAAGCGGGTTGATGGCAGCACCCGTTCCCAAGGCAGATCCAACCACAGCGCCAGGTGCTTTCAGTGCGTCGATCACAGCCGTGCGCCGAGCGGTTCCGGAATCCGGCACAACGTCCTTCAAGAACCGCTGGCCGATACGGGCCAAATCGCCCAAGTCGCCGCGAGTGCCACGAGCCATGGCCACCTTGCCGGCATTGTTTCCGGTGACGCGTCCCATCAGCTGAGCCGGCGAAATGTCGCCCGTGGTCGATTTCCCCACCAGCGGCTCGATCGTGCGCATGTCCTTCCACTGCTGGCGTGCCTGCGCCCAGGCTGCGGCATCCTCTGGCTTGATGTTGGCACCCATGGCGTCACGCAGCACTTCCTGAAGATCGCCGAGCACCTTGGAGCGCTCGCCACCTGAACGAATAGCGCTCCCGAGCTTGGAATCAATGCTCTGATACACGCGGCCAGGGATCGTGCCGTTTTGGCTTTGGCTCACCAAGCGCTGGATGATGGAATCAACCATGCTCTTGGCTTCTGGACCATAGAACGACTGCGCATCCTGAGCGACGGCTTGCAGCTTTCGGCCAAGGTCCGGCGTGATAGGGATGTTGTTGTTCGCCGTCAGACGGTCGAATTCACCGCCAATGCGCTTCACAGCACCAGCAAATGCTTCTGGCGTGATCTTTTGTGCATCAATTCCGATGGTTTGTCCCACGGCACGGTTAAATGCCTGCTGCTGCGCATCTTGAAACTTGGCCGCGCCGCTGAAAGGGACTTGCGAGGTGGCAGAATCAACCAGCTTGGCAACTTTTGAATCAGCGATCTGCGATGCTTTCAGCGGGATGCCAGCAGACTCGGCAAGGTTTGCCAGTCGGGTGGCTTCCGGGGATGCGGCGCCAATTAATCGGCCAGCGCCACGGGCCGCACCTACAGCGGTTGCCTCACCAGCGGCCGGAGCGAGACCACCAAGCAAGCTCCACGCAAGCTCTGCTTTAGGTGACAAGCCAGCTTCATGGGCTACACCACCCGCACCAGATCCCGCCACAGTCGCAGCCAGCTGCGCCCCAGGCTGAGCGATAAGCGCCTGGCCCACCGTGCGCGCCACGGGCGATGCTGCGCTCGACATGGCGCTACCCAAGCCCATGCCGCCAAGCATGCCGCCCACGCCCTGCTCGATGCGATCCACCACGCGGCCAGTAGGCGTGCTCGACTGCGGCACATCGGCCTTCTGCAAGGTCGAATCGACCAGACCGTGGATCGTCTTGAAGTAGTCCTGCGGCCCGCCGAAGTGCTCAATCGCCCGGTTCGTCAGGTCAATCGGCAGGTCAATCAGGCTTCCAAGGCCTTTCGTGACGTTGCCACTGGTG
Source organism: Dyella sp. KRB-257 (assembly GCF_049445995.1). Lineage (NCBI taxonomy): Bacteria > Pseudomonadati > Pseudomonadota > Gammaproteobacteria > Lysobacterales > Rhodanobacteraceae > Dyella > Dyella sp. KRB-257. The sequence continues at coordinate 15,374 of NZ_JBMSDZ010000034.1, forward strand.
CGAAGCGTGGCATCGGCCAACTGAGTGCCGATGGACGGTGCCTGACGAAGCTGCGCGGCTCCCTGCTGCTCACGTTGCAGGAACGCCTGATCCTCGGGCGACATGGCGGCAATTTCGGCCGGCGAGTAGTCGCTAGAGGGCGGCTGTGTAGTGGCGGATGGCATCGCCGGATGCGGAAGCATCTGGAAACCGGGCGGAGGCGGAGGCACGCCTTGGCCCATCGGCTGCACCATCTGAAAGCCCGGAGGCGGCGGCGGGATCTGGTCAGCCATTGGCAGGCACCCAGCTCTGGCCGTTCCATTCGATGGCTTGCCCGGTCTGCGGATTCACGGCGCGCGGTCGAGACATGGCCGGCTGCTGCGAATCAGACTGTCCGCCACCCTGCGCCGACTGATCAAACCGAATCTGTGCCCCAGCAATGCGATCTCGCGTGCGCTGCAACTTGTTCTTGTAGTCGATCAAGTTGTTTCGAAGCTGATCGTTATTCTGATTCTCGCCCAAGTTGACCTGAGCATTTCGAATGATCCGACCTTCAGAATCCGTCAAGTTTCCAAAGCCGCTCGCACCGGTTGCAGAGAGGGATTTGAGGTTGCTCAGGGTGTTCAAAAGCGACTGGTTGCCGATGGTGTCAAGCAAAGCTCGCGCGTTGGCCGTGTCGGTATGCGGGATGCGACCAAACGTGTCGCCCATGAACGTGCCAAGGTTCTCAAACCCAGGCGCTTTGAGTAGCTGATCAATCTGCTGGATGCTGCCGTCGATGCCCTGCACAGTCGCCTGCTGCGCTTCGGTCGCCTTCTGTGCCTTCACGGCTTGGATGGCTTCCTGAGCTGCGCTCATCTGCGGCGGATTGCTCACTACGTCGATCTTTCCCGTTGGATCGACCTGAGCGACGGTGCCTTCAGGTAGGCCGTACTGCTTCACTTCCTGCGGCGTGAGCGTGCGGACGTTCTTGGGAGGCGAGTAGCCAAGCCCGCCACCAGTGGGCGTGATTTGCGCGCCTGCGTTGGCGTACTGCTGCCTGATCCATGCGTCGCCCTGCTCTGGCGTCATCTGGCCGGAGTTGACCAGCTGGGAAGCACGCGCATTGATGGCATCCAGCGGGCTAGATGATGGTGCGGATGCATTCGGCACCCCACTGGGGAAGGGATCAGAAAATTTGCCGCTAGCAGGGTCAAGAAGCATTTTCCTGCTCCCTCCATTGCCATCGGGAATTTCTACAAGCTGCATATTTGCCGGCTTGGCGGGATTGGTGAACATCTGCTGGCCCGTGGCGCTATCGACCAGCACACCACCCGGAGCGACTACCGTGCCCTTCTGCTCTGCCATGCCTCCGGTCTGACCAAGCACCTTGTACAGCGTCGGCAACAGGTCAGGCGTCCACTGCTGGGGCAGATTGGCCGCGTTCGCCGGGTCAAAGCTCGCCAGCGTATTGCGTACACCCTGATACGTGCCGTTGATGCGCGCCGGGTCGCCACTCTTGTACGCAGCGATCATTGCCTCAGCCGTATTGCTTGCCAGCTTGCTGCGGCGATCCTGCAAAGCCTGATCGCGCTGTGCCTTGGCTGCATCCTGCGCCGTGAGGTCGTTGCCAAGCCCCACCGCAAGCTGCGGATTCAACGCCGCAAGCTGCGACAGCAACGGCTGGCGCTGCGTCGGATCGGCACCGTAGACCTGGCCGGCGATCTTGTTGGCCTGCTGTTGCTGGCCGTACTGCATGCCCTGCCGATACTGGCCGACGATATCGGGGAACTGAAGCTCTGCCATGCGGGTTTCCCCTGAATGTGGTTACTGACCGGGCCAGTAGGTGCTGGTCGATTCGGCGCCGTAGTAGGGCGTAGAGGTAGCCATGGGCACGTTCGTGGTCACGGGCGCATAGGACGAAGCGTTCTGCCCCCTGTACTGCCCGTAAGCGCCGGCAAGCTGGCCGAGCAGGTTGCTGGTGGAGTTGGCTTGATTGATGTACCCAGCGCCCTGAGCATTGGCCGCGCTCATCAGGTTGTTCCCGATGCCTGCGGCGTTGCCGGTGCCGATGCTGCCGAGGTTCGACGCGGCACCCTGCCCCATCTGCGCAAGGTTCATCAGGCTGCTGCGGTAGTTCCCCAGGTTCTGGCTGGCAAGCCCGCCCGCAAACTTCAACACGTCCGCCGTGTGCCCACCGGCATACAGCGACCCACGCGCGGCGGCACTTCGGTCCACCCCCTGCAAGCCCTGATCCAGCGCGAACTTGTAATCTGGCGAGTTCATGAAGCCGGAATAATCGCCACTGGCCAATGCATTCAGGCCGGTCAGCGCCCCACTTCCCGCATCAATGTACGGGTTCAGATTTTGCGCAGTGCGGTTGTAGTTCTGTTCAAGCTGCGCGTTTGCCTGCGAGGCCGCACTCTTGCTGGCATTAGCCGCCTTATTGGCAGCTTGATTTTGTTCCACCGCGCCAACGACGGCAGCTGCTGCGACGCCCCAAGGCATGGTGTTATTCCTCTGTCTGAATGACGGTGCGGCGCTGCTCAAGCATTGCCAAGGCCACATCGCGGCATTCCTGGATGGAAAGCCTGCGGTGTTCCTTGGTGCCTGCGCCGGGGTGGTACTGCATGGACGTGACGGACGCGAAATACACGTCAAACGCCATCACTTCGGACGGTTTCAGCGGATGCATATGATCATCGTGATGCGGGCCTCGTCCGAGTCGTTGGTGACCCAGTGCAGGCGCGAGTTGTCGAAGGTGTAGAGGTCGCCGGGAAGCGGCCTGAGCGAGGCGTCCTCGAAGTGGAACGCCTGATCGGTGTTGCCTTGGATCTGTACGGCGTATTTGGCGTACCGCTGCGCGTGCCAGCCATGGTCAACGTGAGGCTTCACCGAGCCACCGGGCGGGATGCGGGTAATCAGCACGCCGCCAAGCGTCTGGCCGGCTACCATGCGCATCACCTTGCGGCACAAGCGCCAAGCGGATGGAATCGCGGCTATGCACGGGTACCACTCGGAGACGTGTTCGGCGTTGAACGCCTGCGGATCACCGTGGAAGTTGCGCCATGGGTTGTAGCGCACCCAGATGTCGTCAACCTCACGATGCGGCGTGCCATCGCCACAGGTGCGCAGCGTGTGCCGGTTCCACAGTTCCGGATGATCGGCCAGCTGACGCGCAAGCGGCTGCACATCCAAGCCACTAGCGAGGTGCTGGATGGAAGCCATCAGCTATCACACGCCTCGATCATGGCCGACACTTCCAAGAGGTCAGCCTTCAGCGCATCCGTGACGCGAATGTCCAGCGTGATTTGCCGGCACTGGCCGATGCCGCGCGTCTCGACCGTCTGCACGAAAGATCCGGTCTTGCCCATCGGCAGCTTCCGCCAGTCGGACCAGTTGTGCCCGCCGTCCTTGCTGTAGCGCATGTCCATGTACGTGCTACCGCTGGCAGGCTGGCCGGTGTCGATGGTGAACTTGAGCCCGTTGACCAGCACGCGGTTCCCGCCATCGGCAAGCACGGTGGTCACGCGCCGGCGCTCTAGGTCTGCGCCAACCTCATCAAAAGCTGACCAGTCGAGCTTGTAGAGCTTCCCGTTGCTGTAGTCGCCGGCAATCCACTGGCCATTCCACTTCACCAGGTCATTGATGCGCCAGCGGTTCAGGCCGTAGGACTTGCGGCGGTGCCACTCGCCGGAAGCCACGTCATAGCCCCACGTCTGGCCGTCCGGGAAGGTGAAATAGGCCACCTTGTGGCCCTGATCCTCCCAGGCGAAGCAGAACGCCTTGCTGAGGTCACTGCTGGCGATGCTGGATTCGATGGGAAGCGTCGAAACGCGCTGCGGCGAGTAGCCGTTGGCGCGGTAGAGCGATCCATCATCACCCAGCCAAAAGACCGAGTTGTCCAGCAACACACGCGCATGCGTCGCCGCGAGGCCTCGCTCGATCACCACGCCCGACTGCCGCTGAAACGTGCCCGTGCCTGCGCCCGTATCCACGAACGGCTCGATGGTGCGCGAGCCCATCAGCCACCATTCGCGGTGGGTGACGATCTGCCCGACGATCTTGTCCGGGGCGCTCTCTGCCTCGTACTGGTCGAGCGTGTTGTAGCTGGTGGCGTCGGCCAGATCCGAAGTGAAAGCACGGCGTCCGGTCGGGTCCACGCCGACAATGAACTGGTCGATGAAATCGAACGATTTGGCCCCGATGAATCCCGGGTCCGTGATCTGTACCAGCGTGTTGTCGCGGGTATCGAACACGTAGCCGCTCGAACCATTGGCGATGGCAAGCTGGTTGCCGCCAGCCACTTGGTTGTGGGCCATCGACACGCGCGAAACGCCAGGTATCGTTCCACGGGAAACCACGGTGCCGTTCGTAGCCTCGTACAGAGTGCTTCCAGACACCGCGAACAGGCGCCCTTCCACGTCGTGCAGGCCACGGATGCCCAAGCCGCTGCCAAGGTCGCAGAACGCGCTCAGACCTGGCGGGTTGCGGTACTTGGACGGCGACCGCGTGCCTTCGCGCTCAGCCTTCACCAGCAGCCAGTTCACCACGTCCGCCGATGACCACTCCCGACTGTCGTCCGGATAAGCGCCACCGATGACGGGAAGCGGTTTCCAGCGCATCAGTAGTAGTCCGTGTGCAACGTCTGGCCGACGTAGCGGTGATTCTTGAGAATCGTCAGCTCCTTCATGCCAAGCGTGGCATTGCCAGCGAGCAACTGCGCGCGGTTAAGCACGCCATAGGGCATCATCAGGCGGTAGGCGATCACCTGCGTAAGCGGAATGAAGTAGCGGGCCGGAATCGCATCGCCGTCCAGATCGAACGGGATCAATCCACGGTCATACAGGGCTTCAAGCTGCTGCTGACACCGCGCCGTGGCGATCTTGGCGTCCTCCGGTGCCGGTGCATCCTGCAAATCGGCCACGCCAAGCTCTTGCAGCACCGCATTGCGCAGATCGTCGCGGGTATAGGTGGACATGCGTGCTCCCAAAGAAAGGGGCGACCATCACGGCCGCCCCTTGCTTGCCTTGGCTATCAGTCAGCCGCCGCCGCGACGAAGCCGGTCGCCATGCCCCAGTCCTTGGCGCTGGTGCTGCCCTGACCCCACAGGATCTTCTCGACGCCTCGCAGCTCGAAGAAGCCGACGCCACGCTGGAAGCCGTAGTCGTCTTCCTTGCGAAGTGTGGTCATCAGCTCCTTGGCCCACGCCACGGCAAGCGCCTGCGCACCGCACAGGTACACCGGAGCGCACGCAACCGGGGTGGTCGCCGTGTTGTTGAAGCCGGCGATCTCGGGGATCTCGCGGATCACGACACCATCCCAGTACAGCGAGGTGGTACCGGTGAACAGCGGGTTGGTCTTGGCGCGCTCGCGGGCGTTCTCATGCACCGTCTCGAGGTCGATCTTCAGATCCCGATAGGCGTACGAGTTGACGAACAGCACGAAGGTCTCTTCGTCCTCGCCGTAGGTGAACGGGCGGATGCCCTCGCCGTTGGCGTTCTTGGCCGTCTGCGCCAGACGCTTCAGCAGCGACACCACGTTCTTGGACAGCTTCATCGTGCTGGTGACGTTGTTCAGCGCGGTGGCGAACGTGGCGTTGTAGTTCGCGGTCGAATCACCGAACAGCACGCGGTCGGAGTTGGCGACGGTCCAGTTGTTGAGGTTGGTCGCGGTAGCAGATCCGTACGGCACGCCCTGAATCGAACCCAGCGCCGTGATGATGTCGTTCTTCATGTAGCGCATCGCCAGATCCTTCAGGGCGGTGCGGCCGGCCTCGCGCACGTCGAACGCACTGGCCTGCTCTTCCTCCATGTTCACCACGGTGGCGTCGCGGACCACCTTCACGGTGATCTTGTGACCATCGTTCGGCAAAGCCTTTTCGTTGCCCACCAGCGACGTGGTGCCGTCATTTGCGCCCGCAGCGGCATCCAGCGCGCCAATCAGGTTGACGGTGATCGCGTCGCCCTTCTTCTTGGTCAGGTCGCGCTTGACCTGGATGATGGAGTTCTCGCCGCTGCCCATGTACCGCTTGAAGCGGCTGGCGCGCACGTACTCCATGAAGAGCTTGTTGTCCCACTGTTTCGCACGTACGGCAGTGGAAATGGTCGTGTTAGTCATGGCTTAGTTCCTCGGAAATAGGGTTTCGAACACGTCCTCGGACGCCGCTGACGGAGTGCCAGCCACGCTGCGGGACGAGGAAAGGTCGGGGGGGATGGCTTGAGCGGCTTGACGCTTGGCGTCTGCCTTGGCCTGCAATTCGGCTTCGATCTTGGCCCGCACTTCGGCCTCGACCTTGGCGCGATAGGCCTCGGGGTCTTCCATCTGTTTCAGTTCGCTCAGCTGCTTACCGAGCCTGTAGGCGGCCAGTGCCGGGTTCGGTGCGCTCAGGACGCGCTGCGCAATCGCAGGGTTCGTCTTGGCGTGTTCCTGCACCACGGCAAAAACTTCGTCGTAGTCCGGGTGCGCTTCCCGTGCCTGCTCTTCGAGCGCCGCATACAGCCGCTGTGTGGCCGTCTGCTCCACGGCTTTCAGCCGCTGCGATACGAACGCATCCGGGTCTTCCCAGATTTCGACTTTCTGTTCCGCCTGCACCGGCTGTTGCGGCTGCGCCCCATTGCGCAGTTCCTGAAGCTGGCGCTCGTACTCGGCGATCTTTCGATCACGCTCTTGCAGCTCACGCTCGCGGGCCTGCCGCTTCTCGCGCTCTGCCTTCATGGCCGCGTAGGGCACATGGGTTTCTGTCTGAGGGTCCGGGGCCGCTGGCGCCTCGGGTTCCGTTGGCGTGTCCGCCTCAGGGGTTTCAGCCGTTGCCGTGCTGTCCGATTCGTCGGCGGCTACTTCTTCATCCGCTGCCGGCGTCTCATCATCACGAAACTCATCAAGAAAATCACGCTCCACTTGGCTCATCGTTTGCCTCACATCGACCGTTCGCCGTCGTCACGCATCGCGCCAAACCGTGCGCGTCCGGTTGCCCACTGCCAGGGCAAATCGCGGGCACAAAAAAACCGCCTTGCGGCGGCTCGTTCGTGCGTGTTCTTTGGGTTACTGCATGGGCGTCGGCTGGGCCTGCCCTTGGCTCATGTCTGGAGGTGTCATGGATGCGTCACCGCTGATGCCTTGAATCGGGTACACGGTGCCAAGCACCTGCGGATTCACGGCCTTCATGGCTGCAATGCGCGCCGTCTCGGCCTCGTAGATCTGCAATTCCAGCTGGCGCATGCGGAACTGGTGTTCGTCGGCATGCTTCGCCAACTCGATCTGATTCTTCTGCTGGTCGGTGTTGACGCTTTGCAGCTTCTGCTGCGCGTCCTGTAGCTGCTGTTGCAAGTCCTGCATCTGCTGCTGTACCTGCGGAGGTACTTGCGGCTGATCCAGCATCGCCAGGATCTGATCCTTGTTGCGCAGCTGCGAGGCCTGAATGATGGCCTTCGTCGGGATCGCGGTCGGGTCTATCTTTTTCAGGTCGATCAACGCCTGGAACTGCTCCGACTCAATCGTCACGGAGTGCGGCGCATCCTCGAGGATGATGTCCACGTCCAGCTCGGCCAGCTGGTTTTGCACGCCCACCTGCTGCATCGCCATCGGGTCGCGCGGGTCGAACTGAATCCCCTGCTGCTGCCAAACATGGCCCTGCAGTATCGGCTTGTTCAACGCCACCCAGCGCATGTTGCGCTCGTCATCGGTGACGCGAATCCAGCGTTCCTCGGTCCAGAACTGACGGATGCGGTACCAGATATGCCGGTACACCTCCCAGCTCCAGTGCTTGAGCGAGTCAAAGATGCCGGAGTATTCCGCCAGCGCGGAGCTGATTTGGATCTCCTGCGAACGACCGGAAGGCGCCTGCTGGTCGCCACTCAGCGCCGGGTTGACGCCGGTAATGTCGATCTCGCCCTTGGACTCCTGCAGCAGCTGGAATTGGCCGGAAACCAAGTCGTTCTGCGAAATCACCTCGAACTTCATGCCGGGATTTGGCTGCATCACGCCATCCGGCCGCGCCGCCTCCCGGCGCGTCTGCTCGATATCGTCAACCGCGCCCTTCTCAATGATCAGCTGCTTGGTATTGAGCAGATGCAGCGCCTTGCTGCGGCGCTTGTTGATCTCGTCCTGCGGGCTGATGTGCCGCTTCACCACGCCATAGCGACGGTTCTGGCGGTCGATGTAGGCGGAGATCGGGATCAGGTCGCACACTGGCTCGCCATGTTCGTCCTGATAGGGAGACACCTGCGGATCACGCAGATAACCACCCTTGCAGACCACGCACGTCCACCACTCGCCCTGATGCTTGAAGCGATGCTGCAGAACGCGGATGCGCTTGCGCTTGCGGTCTCCCCACATGATGCTCGGGCGGTCGTCGAACGTATCGCCAACCGTCACGCCTTCGGCATAGCAGCCGCTGATGACGTCATCCTTGCCCTTGAAGCGGCGCATGGCGTCCGCCTCGTCCATCCACAGCACGACGCCCATGTACTCGGCGTCTTTGAAGTCGCGGCGGCGGCTGTGTGGGTCGCGGTAGAAACGATCCCAAGGCACCCACGTAAGCACCACCTCCATCTTGCCTTCGTCGTCCGGCTTGACGGTGACGGTCGCGGCGCCGATACCCTCGATCATCAAGTTCTCGGCCACGTCCGAGCGGATGGCGTCGAAGTTGTTGCTCTCGCACACAAAGCGCAGGGCATCGGTGATGCTATTGGCCTCGTCCTCGTGCTTTGGCGTACGCGGGAAGGCGCGCGGGTCGGTCCGCATGCGCTTTTCCTGGCCGAGCAACGCATCAACTTTCGGCGCAATCCGGTTGGAAATCACCACCGGCTGACCGCGCTTGCGCAGGGCCTCCTGCTCGGCATCCGTCAGCTGGTAGCCGTCGTAGTAGTCGCGCGCCTGCTCGGAGTCCGCACGCTCATCTGACGTGTTGTCGAACGAATCTTGGAACTGGTCGATCAGCAACGCCGAATCGGGCAGATCGGACGGCGCTTTTTGGTCGTCTGTGTTCTGCTCAATCATGCGGTTTTCCAGTTGTAAGCCTCTTCAGGCTCCACGTCGTAGTCGTCCAGACGCCTCTCGGCCTTGGCCTCGGCGGACGGCTTGTATCCGGACCTGCGCAACTCTTCGAGCGCGTATCGCAGCGCGTCAATCGTGTGGTTCTGCTTGTCCTCAAGCACCGGCAGGATCTCCTCCGTGTGCTTGTCGATCTTGTAGCTGTAGCTCGCCAGCTCATCGGCGACGTGCTCGCATCGCGGATGCACCACGATGTCGAACGAGCGAAGGAACTCCACGCCGTCCTCAAGGCTTCCCGGACCCTTCAAGGCCGATGTGATGCGGAAGCCTTGGCGCTGCATGTAGCTGACCGTTTCCGGCCTGGCGCTGTCGGCACGTATCAGCCATTTCCTGCTGCCGACAATCGTGTCGAACAGGGCCGGCGTCTTATCGATCTCGCAGCCCACCTGCCAAGCCTCGGCATCGACGTAGAGCGTCCGGCCATCGACGTGGCAGCGCACCAGCACGGTTGGATCAATAGCGAAACCCCAGTCAGCACCGAAGCGGTGCACGGCATCAGGCGGCGTGGTGAATTCCTCTACTCGCCAGTTTCGGAATACCCTGGCATTCGCGTTCATCGCGTAGTGCCCACCCCAGACGTGCCGGAACTTCTCCGGGTCACGCCTGCGGTCGCCTTCCAGTTCCTCGCGTAGCTCGTCAGGCAACCACGGGTTGTCGGACCAGTTGGCCTCGACCACAACAGCGCCGTTTGGCGGCATTTCACCGCGAAGCAGCGCATCTACCGGGTCATCCGGCTTGTTCGGGTTCCAGCTGAACCAGATCTCCGAGCCAGCCTTGCGGAAGGTTGGTCGGAGCATGTCCAGGCTGCGCTGGCTAAGGCTCTGCGCCTCTTCCACCCAAGCGATGTCGAAACCTTCCAGCGACTTGATCGAGTCGGCCGTATGGTTCTGCATGCCTTGGAAGATGATGACGCCGCCTCCCGGCGTCTTGATCTCCGATTCAAGGATGTCGAACCCTGGGAATCCGTACTGGCGGATCTTGTCCTCCACCAGCAGCTTCACCGAGTTCTTCAGCGACTTCTGGACCTCACGCACGCATGCCGCACGCAGTCCCGGCTGCAAGGCGCACCGCTCGACCAGCAGCTCGGCGAAGAAGTGCGATTTCCCCGATCCGCGCCCGCCGTGAGCGCCCTTGTAGCGGGATGGCTCAAGAAGTGGGCGGAAGACCCTAGCGGTCGGGATGCGGATCGACGATGACGCGCTCGACACGCAGTACATGCTCCTGCGGACCGCCATTCGGCCCGCTCACTTCATGCTTCTGACGCTCGGCGTAGTCGTCCGAGAATCGGCAGTTGACATTCTTGGCCCACAGCGTGGCGTTGAAACCGGGCTTTTCGAGACCGTCCTGCCCCTTGTCCTCCCACCACGCCTGCGCATAGGTATGGGAAAGATCCATCGCGGCTGCGAAGTCCTCGTGCACCTTCATCCAGGTATAGACGGTGACCTTGCAGACGCCCAACGCAGCGGCAATCTGGACGCGGCTCTTGCCAAGCTTTCCAAGCTCGATCGCGCGCTCGCAGAACTCTTCGCGGTAGCTGGATGGCCTCCCGGGTAGCCCGTTGGCCATCACACAATCTCCATCAACGCGGTATAGACCAGCTGGCCGTCCGCGAACAGGTCGAAACGCATCATGTTGTAGGGCTGCACGTACATCCCGTAGTCGTAGCCAAGTCCCGAGGTGCGCAGCAGCGATGCGGGAACCGTGAATTGCACCAGTCCATTCGCATCGGCGGTCGCGTCCAGCGTGGCGAAAGGCCACGTCACGCCGTATCGGTACACCTTTGCCTGCACCGTGACCGCGTTCGTGAAGTCCACGCGACCGAGTTCATTGCGCACGTAGCACTTGATCGGCGTATCGATGCCACGGTAGATACGATGCGTCGTCTGCTGGCGCACAAGGTCGCCGGAGACGAAAGATGGGTTTGGCGTCGGCGTCAGTACGGCGTCGATCTTGTAGATCGGTCCATAGCTCGAATACAGCGCGAACTGAACCGCGTCGCCCTGCGCCAGCGCTCCCGTGCTGAAGCTGTACGTTCCGACCGATCCGACATCCTGCGTCCAAACGCCAAGCGCATTGACAGTCAGGGCGGCAGTGTTGGTGTTGCTTGAGCTTCCCGGAACTTTGACATCAAGCGAGAAAGAGACGATCTCGCCGGCATTTGCCGTTGCGCTGATCGTCGGGGAGATTCCGCCGTTGTACTGGTCGAAGAACTCATACGTAGAGCCGTTCCAGTACGACGGCGGCGACGCACCGGCCTCATCCTTCCAGCGCGATGCGGTGAGAAGAAGGTTGGGCACGGGCTAGTTCCAGTTCGTCATGGTGGGCTCGGCGCAGGACGCGCGCCTTGCTGGTTCCGTACAGGCGGTGCACGTAGGCGGCCGATGGAAGATCGACCGCATCGGCTTCCACGGCTCGCAGCTGGGCCACGTCTCCGCAGCACTTCCACTGCGTGTGATCGATGATCCATCCCCGCCGAATAGCTACCAAGTGATGACGCGAAGCGCCTGGACGCTGGTGGCCGTTCTGCAGGGTGAACTCCGGCGTGCAGGCTGCCGCTACTCCAGCGAGCAGCGGCTCGCGCATCTGTTCGAACGCGTGCGGCAACAGGTAGTCGTCGTCATCCACGCAGGTGACGTAGGGGTGCGATCCCATCGCGTACCCAGCTGCCCGAGCTCGACCAACATGACCAGCAACGAATGGCGCAATGTGCAACGCGATGGCGAAACCCGCGCGGTCGATTGCTTCGTGCACGCTGTCCAGGCACTGGCTGACCCACTCGCGTGGCGTATCCTGCGCGATGATGACGTGCACGTCGAGCATGAAAGGAACCCAGCCCATCCGGCGAGCGGACAGGGGCTTACGGCATGGACTCTTGGGGAGAAAAGTCGGCAGCGCGACGACGCTTCACAGCGGGATCAGGTGCGCAGCGGATGAGTCTGGGTGGCTCACCGTGGCGTTACCGGCACGATGAGGCAGTGACAGGATTGCGGACAGTTTGTAATTACACAACCGCCTTGAGATCGGACGGCGATTCCTCGCTGAAAGGTATGCGCAGCCACCCGGCAATGTGGATCCGAGCCACCCGAAGATGCTGGTAGTACCTCACGCGCCCCACGTTGTCGCCAAGCTTGCGCAGCTTCTGCTGCTTGGACTCCACCGGCTGCCCAGGTAGCCAGTATTCCAGCGTGACGATGATCGCCGGAAGTCTCCCCTCGGGCTGCTCGGCAAGTGCCCTCACCGCCTCGTCCACCTCGTCAGCGGATGTGCGCTGCGCCACGTAGCCAAGCCCATCAGGTGGCCGACCGTGCCACTTCATCAGCGAAGCCATGGGCGACTTGCCTTGCCAGCCGATTTGCTCGTACCGGCCGCCGCCGTATTCCTTGCCCCACTCGACAAGGCGCGCCTCAAGAGTTGCGGATCGACGGCCCATGCTTTGCCCCCATGCGATTGATTGCGTTCAGAATTACTGTACTGATTGGTTCTTTTTCCCTTGGCCGCGCGCCTCACATCACGCTGCAGCTTCGCATCAAGCCCCTGCAGCTTGCGCACGTAGTCATGGGCCACGTCGGGCGGGAGCATCTTGTAGTCGCCGCCGACGTAGATGCATAGCTTGCCGTCGATGATTGCGGCGTCAGGCTTCGTGGCCAGCGTCATCGCGCGCCTCCTCGAATGATCGGCAGTGCCGCTGTGTGCCTGGGTAGTTCCAGCCGTTGAACCGCACACAGAAGCCGAGGCCGGCGGCGCGGTTGTGCTTGTCCGGAGTGAAGTGCCGGCAGCCCGCGCACGTCACCAGCGGCAGCGGCTCGGGCGCTGGGCGATCCAGTTCGTCGAGCCACTGGCGGAGCTGGCGATCGTGGGCGGCGCTGCGCGGCATGGTCAGAGCGTCAGGCGCTCGGATGATCCGGACGCGGCATTCCGGCGATGTCTGCCGCAGCGTCCGCTTTCGTCAGCACCGGCTTTGCCAGCTCGTCGCGCAGG
>NZ_JBMSDZ010000035.1:0-20562 GCF_049445995.1 Dyella sp. KRB-257
ACCAGCTTTGAAAGCGGAGGGCTTGCCGCAATGCCGCGCGAAATGCTGCTGCGGCGAGAGACGACAAGCCAGCGCGAAGCTGGGCGAAACACACGCAACGAAGAAACAACACGAGCTACCGACTAACACTATGTGGATTGCAAAACGCAGCCTAATCCTGCGGCCTAACACCGGCGGAGCGGACCCACTCTCCCCAGCACCCCTTTCAGATCAGCAACCTACCACCTGCTTTGCAGCCTAATCCAGCCATCTAATCCTGCAGCGCGCCTCCATCCGGGCCGAGCGGGGCCAGGACAAGTCGAGAACGCCAAGCCCTTCAGCCAAAAATCGCCGCGATCTCCCCTTCCCCCAGCATCCGCCACTCCCCCGCCGGCAAATCCCCCAGCGCCAACCCACCTACCGACACCCGGTGCAGCGCCTCCACGTGGTTGCCCACGGCGGCGAACATGCGGCGGACCTGGTGGTAGCGGCCTTCGTGCAGGGTGAGGCGGGCCTTGCGGGGTTCGAGCACATCCAGCTCGGCGGGGAGCAGCGGGGTGGTTTCGGATTCCAGCAGCAGGGTGCCGCTGGCGAAGGTGGCCGCTTCGTCGCCGCGCAGGTCGTTGGCGAGGGTGGCCTCGTAGACCTTGGGCACATTGGACTTGGGCGAGATGATCCGGTGCAGCAGGGCGCCGTCGTCGGTGAACAGCAGCAGGCCGCTGGTGTCGCGGTCGAGGCGGCCGACAGTGGAGAGCGCCGGATCGCGCACGCGGTAGCGCGGCGGCAGCAGGTCGTAGACCACGCGGCCGCCGTCCTTGCGCGAGCAGGTGACGCCGAGCGGCTTGTGCATCATCAGCACCATGCCGGGCGGCGGATCGAGCGGCTCGCCGTCGAGGCGGATCTGCGCGTGCTCCACCTTGTCGTCGGCGTACAGCACCTCGCCGTCGGCGTCGGTGATGCGGCCCTCGCGGAACATCCACTGCACGTCCTTGCGGCTGCCGTAGCCCAGGTTGGCGATCAGCTTGACCAGTTTCATGCGCGCACTCCGCGGGCGGTGATGAGCTTGAAGCCGCCTTCGTCGACCACCGCGCGCACCTCGCCGAACAGCGCGCCGAGCGTGGCCTCGTAAGGCAGGTGGCGGTTGGCGACCAGCCACAGCTGGCCGTGCGGCGTGAGCGCCCTGGCTGCGGCGGCGATGAAGGCGCGACCGAGTTCCGGCTGGTCGGCGCGGCCCAGGTGGAATGGCGGGTTGCTGACGATGGCGTCGTAGCGGCCCGGCAGGCCGGCGGTGACGTCGTGCCAGTGCAGCGCCACGGCGACGCTGCGCCCTGCCTTGGCCTGCGCTTCGGCCAGATTGCGCTGCGCGGGTTCCAGCGCGCGCTGCTCGGCCTCGAAACCATCCAGCGCGGTGACGCCGGGGCAGCGCGCGATCACCGCACTGGCGAGGTAGCCGTAGCCGACGCCGAGGTCGGCGACGTGGCCGGCGAGGTCGTGGGGCAAATGCGCGGCGAGCAGCGCGGAGGCGGCGTCGATGCGATCCCAGGCGAACAGGCCGGGGCGACTCCAGTAGCCGGCGGCGTTGCGCTGCGGCGCGTCCAGCGCGAGCCACTCGGCCTGCAGGGTGGCGTTGTGCGAGCCATCGAGTGGCGCGGTCCAGAACACGCGGCATTTGTGTTTGGAGAGCTGGCCGCCCTGCTTGGCCAAGGCCGCGAGATCGGCCTGCGCGGATTTGGCACCCTCGGCATTCGGCGCGCAGGCCAGCACTGCGCCGCCGGGGGCGGCGAGCTGTACGGCGCGGGCGAACAGCGCGCGCGCTTCGTCGCGCTGGCGCGGCGGCAACGCGAACACGAGGTCGAAGCGCTCGCCTTCCACATGCGCATCGACACGGAACCGGCTGCGCTCCAGCGCGTCGGCGAACGGCTTGAAGCTCTGCTCGCCGCGCCAGCCGGGGCGCGCCATCTCGCGCAGGCGAAAGCCGTCGCGGGCGCGCAGGAACAGCACGCGGGCATCGGCCGGCAGGCGCAGCGCGCCCGCTTCCAGCGGCAGGAACAGCGCATCGAGCACGTCGTCGACGGGGGCGGCGGCTACAGGGGACATCGGGCACGGCTTCGGGCAACGGGCGGGCCGTGATTGTACGCGGGGGTGGTGTGGGGGTAAGCCGGCCGAGGGGCGGTCGCGCACAGGGTGCGCTCCTATGGGGAGCGTGTGCCTACTTCTTGCGCTCCAGCATCGCCTTGAGGTCGGCGAAGGGGTTGCCGGTGGCGGGACCCTGGGTGTCGCCGGTGTCGAGGGTGCCGGTGTCGTAGTCGAGGTAACGCTGGTGCTCGTTGTCGTGGCAGTACACGCACAGCAGCTCCCAGTTGCTGCCGTCGGCGGGGTTGTCATCGTGGTTGTGGTTGCGGTGGTGCACGGTGAGCTGCTGTACGTTGCTGCGGTCGAACTCACGGGCGCAGCGGCCGCAGATCCACGGGTAGATCTTCAGCGCGCGGTCGCGGTAGCCGTGGCCGCGCTGTTCGGCGGCGCGGCGGGCGTCGGCGACGACGCGGTCGAGTTTGGTGGTGTTGATGGGGGACATGGCGGCGGGGTTCGACTTGTCGTTCGACGGGCTGGAGGGAAGACGCTGGACCCCAGCCTGCGCTGGGGTGACGGATCAGGAGGGTATCGGCGGGCGTCAGCGCGCGCCGCCGATGCATCCGGCAGGTTACGCCCCGGCCCGGCCCATCCGGCCGACCCAGCGGTACAGCACGAACACCACGATGGCAAAGGCGCCGCCGCCGAACCACACGGCGATGTGGCCGAAGCTGGGGCTGACCAGGGCGAGCGGGCCGTCCTTGTTGAGACCGAGCTTGTCGGCGAAGGCGACGATCGCGGCGATCACCACGCCGATGATGCTCTCGCCCACGATCAGGCCCGAGGCCAGCAGCACGCCGAGCTGCTTCACCGGTTCGGCGCGCGGGCCGCGGTCGGCCTGGCGGTCGTAGACCCAGCCGACGATGGAGCCGACCACCACCATCAGCGTGCTCACCGTGGGCAGGTAGATCCCCAAGCCCACGGCCAGCGGCGGCAGGCGGAAGCGGCTGACGCGGGCCAGCACTTCGTCGATCACGATGATGGCTGCGCCGATCTTCACGCCCGTCCAGATCAGGCTCCAGTCGATGTTGCCCTGGATCACGCCCTGCGCCAGCGCCGAGATCAGCCCGGCCTGCGGTGCCGGCAGCGCGGTGGCGGGGTTCACGCCCGGCGCGCCGAGGAAGCCGTAGGCCTGGTTCACCAGGTCCAGCACCGGCGGGATCACCGCCGCGCCGGCGATCACGCCGACAATCAGCGCCGCCTGCTGCTTCCACGGCGTGGCGTCGACCAGCTGGCCGGTCTTGAGATCCTGCAGGTTGTTGTTGGCGATGGCCGCCACGGTGAACACCACCGCGGTGACGAACAGCGAGAACGCCACCAGCGCCTTGCCGGTATCCGGCGCCAGGTGCGGCTGCACGAACGCCGTCAGCAGCAGCGAGGAGCAGATCACCACCAGGATGCCCACGCCCGACAGCGGGCTGTTGGACGAGCCGATCAGGCCGGCCATGTAGCCGCACACGGTGGAGACGAAGAAGCCCATCAGCACCACGAACGCCACGCCGCCCACCGCCAGCATGCCGATCGAGCTGCCCAGGCCGCTGACATTGGCGAAGTGGCCGAGCAGCCAGGCGATGGGCACGAAGCAGGCCAGCGTGACCAGGCCGACGAGGCCGATCGGCATGTCGCGCTCGGTGCGCGGCAGGGTGTCGGCCTGGCCGGCCTTGCGCACGCGGTTGGCGGCCATGGCGCCGGCCAGGCCGCTGACGACCGGCTTGACCAGCTTGGCCAGGGTCCAGATCGCCGACACCGCGATGGCGCCCGCACCGACGTAGCGCACCTTATGGCTCCAGGTGGCCTGGGCGAGCTCGGCGATGGCGCCGGTGCCGCCGGCCAGCGCGGCGTAATGCGGCACGCCCCAGCCCCAACCAATCAGCGCGCCGACCAGCATGGCGATGCCCACCGAGATGCCGACCAGGTGACCGATCGCGAACAGCGCGAACGACAGCCCCAGATCGAAGCCGGTGACGCCGCCGCGGTCGTTGACCTTGAAGTACTTCACCACGTCGGAGGCGAAGATCTGCGTCGCCACCACCACCGCGAACACGGCCGAGACGATCGCGCCCCACAGCACGGCAAGCAGGCCGGCGCGGCTGTCCTCGGTGGCGCTGTCGGTGCTGTCGGTGCTGTCGTCGCCGGCGCCCACCTTGAGCACCTCGGCGCAGGCCACGCCTTCCGGGTACGGCAGGTCCGAGCCGGTGACCAGCGCGCGGCGCAGCGGGATCGAATACATCACGCCGAGCACGCCGCCCAGCGCGCAGATGGCGAACGACAGCCAGAACGGGAAGCCGGTCCACCAGCCGATGATGATCATGCCGGGCAGCACGAAGATGATCGACGACAGCGTGCCGGCCGCCGAGGCGATCGTCTGCACGATGTTGTTTTCCTGGATCGTCGAGTTCTTGAAGCCGCGCAGCAGCGCCATCGAGATCACGGCGGCGGGGATCGAGGTGGAGAACGTGAGGCCGGCCTTGAGGCCGAAGAACACGTTGGCGGCGGTGAACACCACCGTGATCACCACGCCGATGATCAGGCCGCGGACGGTCAGTTCGGTGCGCGGCTCAAGGCCCGACGCTTTGGGTTGGCTCACGTATGGTTCTCCCCGGATGGACAAGGCCCGAAAGATAGCCGGTAACGGGCGGGCTTGGCAGCGCGCGCTGCCGCATGGCCGGCCGCGTCAACCGCGCGGCGGGAACGCCCGGCGCAGGAAATCCGGCAGCACGGCCGCCCAGGCCTTCCGCCCGTGATGCGCGCCCGGCACCACGTCCAGCGCCAGCTGGCCGCGGCAAGGTCTGCGGGGCGAAGGGGGCTGGGGAATGGAAAGGTGTCGGTGGTTGTGGCGATGGGGGCGGCATCGGCCGCGCCGGATGCTTCACCGGCATGCGTGTGCGGTGAAGTGAGTAGCAGGCAGAGATCCCTCACCAGGCTGACCCCCTCACAGCGACAATCCACTACAGAACCGCCTCCCCTTCCCGCTCACCGGATCATCGAACACCAGCTCCCGCGCCAGTAACTGGAGCGGCCGCGCGGGATCATCCGGTGCCTCCGGCTGCAGCTGCGGATACAGCGGATCGTTGGCGATCGGTGCGCCCAGCCCGGCCATCTGCACGCGCAGCTGGTGCTTGCGCCCGGTCAGCGGCTCCAGCCGATAACGCCACAGCGCCTCGCCGCACTCGATCACGGCGATGCGCGTCTCGCTGTTCGGTTCGCCCGGCACTTCGCGCATGCGGAAGAACGGCTCGCCGCGCTCGATGCGCGAACGATGCACCAGCGGCAAGGTGAGATCCGGCAGCGGCGGCGCCAGCGCCTCGTACACCTTGCCGACGCGCCGCTCGCGGAACAGCGATTGATACGCGTCGCGGGTGTCCGGGCGGATCGAGAACATCACCAGTCCGCGGGTGAGGCGGTCGATGCGGTGCAGCGGCACCAGCTCCGCGTGGCCGGTGGCGGCCACCAGGCGTGCCAGCAGGGTCCGGGTGACGTAGCTGCCGGCCGGCGTCACCGGCAGGAACGGCGGCTTGTCGGCCACCAGCAGGTGCGCGTCGGCATGCACGATGCGCACCTCGCCGGAAATCGCCGGCTCGTCGACCACCTCGCGGAAGTAGCGCACCGGCATGCCGAGGCGGTACGGCGTGTGCGCGGTGATCGGCGCGCCGTCGGCATCGAGCACGCGGCCGCGGGCGATGCGGTCCAGCCACTGTTCGCGCGCAATGGTGGCGAAGTGCTCGCACAGGCAGTCCAGCACGGTGGGCCAGTCGCCGGGCGGCAGGTGCAGGGTGCTGGCGGGGATGGTGGTGGTCATGGCGAGCGCGCAGCGTAACGCGATGGCCGCGCGCGATCCCGCCGAGCGTGCAACACCCCACTACACTGCGCGGCTGACATCACGGAACACACCGCATGGCCATCAATGCCACCATCTACAAGGTCGAGCTGCAGGTCAGCGACATGGACCGGCACTACTACGCCACCCACGCGCTCACCCTCGCCCGCCACCCGTCGGAAACCGGGGAGCGCCTGATGGTGCGCCTGCTCGCCTTTGCGCTGTACGCCGACGACCGGCTGGAGTTCGGCAAGGGCCTGAGCAACGAGGAAGAGCCGGACCTGTGGCGCAAGAGCTACACCGACGAGATCGAGCTGACCATCGAGCTGGGCCAGCCGGACGAGGCGCGCATCCGCAAGGCCTGCGCCAGGTCGCAGCAGGTGGTGGTGGTCAGCTACGGCGGCCGTGCGGCCGAGGTGTGGTGGGACAAGATCGCCAGCAGCCTCACCCGCTTGCGCAACCTCACCGTGCTCGACATTGCCGAGACCACCGTGCAGCAGCTGGCGGGCCTGCTCGAACGCGGCATGCGCCTGCAGGCGCTGATCCAGGACGGCGAGCTGCAGCTGATGGACGGCAGCCACAGCGTCAGCGTCAGCCCGGCACGGCGCATGGCTCCGCGCTGAGCGTGTTCTGCACAACTCCAGGCGGCACCGCACCAGGGCGTCGCCCCTCAAGCAATCGCCCGCGCCGACGATAACGTCCGCAGCGGACGCGGATGGCCGCGTGACGGCACCTGCAACGCCGGTGTAACGTGCCCGCACCCCGGGATCGGCCACGGCGGATCAGGATTTTCCGGCATCCGGACCGGCACGAAGCGATCAGGGCGAGGCGGCGCGCAACCTGCTCGGCATGACCTACGACGCACTGCTGGGCGCGTTCTACACCGACGAGCGCTTCGAGTTCCTGCGCGAGGACGGCTCGCCGATGCCGCTGGCAGCGTTCGAAGCACGGCTGCGCCAGACACCGGCGTCCTGACCATCGGCTAATGGCTGATGCGCGGCGCACCCTGCTAACGTGAGTCTTTCACCCCAGGGGACTCCACCACGATGTCGCTCGAACCGCTTCCTGCCCTCCTCAAGGCCGGCCTGGTGCCGGTCGTCGCCACCGCGCTGCTGGCCTTTTCGGCCGGCGCCTTCGCCCGGCAGGATGCCGCCCCGAAGTATCCCGACTACCCCAGCGAGACCCCGGCCAGCTTCACCCCGGTGAACGCCGGCGCCGACTTCGAGCGCCGCGTGGTGATGATCCCGATGCGCGACGGGGTCAAGCTGCACACGGTGATCCTGGTGCCGAAAAACCTCAACGGCGACCACGCCCGGAAGGCCGGCATCGTGCTCACCCGCACGCCCTACGACGCCGATGCGCTCACCACCCACTCGCAGAGCGGCAACCTCGCCGCCAATCTGGAGGGCTACGACAATCCGACCGACGTGATCGTGGAGGACGGCTACATTCGCGTGGTGCAGGACGTGCGCGGCAAATACCACTCCGAGGGCGATTACGTGATGAACCGGCCACCGCACGGGCCGCTCAATCCCACCCCGGTGGACGACGCCACCGACACCTGGGACACCATCGACTGGCTGGTGAAGCACGTGCCGCAGAGCAACGGCAAGGTCGGCACGCTGGGCATTTCCTACGACGGCTTCGAGCCGCTGATGGCACTGATCCACCCGCATCCGGCACTGAAGGTGTCGGTGCCGATGAACCCCATGGTCGACGGCTGGATGGGCGACGACTGGTTCCACCACGGCGCCTTCCGCCAGCAGAACCTGCCCTACATCTACGAGCAGACCGCCAGTCGCGGCAACACCTACAAGTGGTGGTCGAACGTGCACGACGACTACGACCTGTACCTGCGCGCGGGCTCCGCCGGCGAGCTGGCGCGCCAGCATGGCATGCAGCAGCTCGGCTTCTGGCAGAAGATGCTCGAGCACACCGAGTACGACGCGTTCTGGCAGGACCAGGCGGTCGACAAGCTGCTGGCGAAGGAGCCGCTGAAGGTGCCGGTGATGCTGGTGCACAGCCTGTGGGACCAGGAAGACATCTACGGCGCCATCGCCGTGTACAAGGCGATCAAGCCCAAGGACACCACGGGCACCATGGTCAAACTGGTGATGGGGCCGTGGCACCACGGCCAGGAGATCGGCGAGGGCAGCTCGCTGGGGGTGATCCGGTTCGGCAGCGACACGGCCAAGTACTTCCGCGAGCAGGTGCTGCGGCCGTTCCTGGCGCAGTACCTGAAGGACGGCGCGCCCAGGGCCGACGTCGCCCCGGTCACCGCGTTCCAGACCGGCACCAACCGGTGGGAGCGGCTGAACCGCTGGCCGGCCGGCTGCAACAGCGGCTGCAGCATCCGGCCCGCCCCGCTGTACCTGGGCGACGGCATGAAGGCCACCTTCAGCAAGCCGGCCGACGATGGCGTCGACAGCTACGTCTCCGATCCGGCGCACCCGGTGCCGTTTCGCGCCCGGCCGATCCAGCCGATCGGCGGCGGCGGCGGCCTGACCTGGGCGCAGTGGCTGGTCGACGACCAGCGCGAGGCCTCCGGCCGCACCGACGTGCTCACCTACACCTCCGACGTGCTCACCGCGCCGCTGGCCATCGCCGGCCAGCCGCAGGTGCACCTCACCGCCTCCACCAGCGGCACCGACAGCGACTGGGTGGTGAAGCTGATCGACGTCTATCCCGACTTGGTGGCTGCGCAGCCTGAGATGGGCGGCTACCAGCTGGCGGTGGCGATGGACATCCTGCGCGGCCGCTACCGCCAGGGCTTCACCGAGTCGAAGCCGATCGAGCCGAACAAACCGCTGCCGTACACCTTCGCCCTGCCCACCACCAATCACGTGTTCCTGCCCGGCCACCGCATCATGGTGCAGGTGCAATCAAGCTGGTTCCCGCTGTACGACCGCAACCCGCAGACCTTCGTGCCGAACATCATGCTGGCCAAACCGGAAGACTTCCAGAAAGCCACGCAGAAGGTGTTCCACTCCAGCTACATCGAGCTGCCAGTGGTGGCGTCGGACAAGGGTTCCTGAGCGCGGTCCGAGGGCTTCGCCCGCCGCGCGCCGACATGCGTCGGCGGCGGGTGAAAGCTGTCACCATGGTCGGACGCGGGGATCACTCCGCAGGAGCGCGCCATGAAAGGTCTGAACCAGCAGAAAGGCGGCAAGAAGAAAGCCTTGAAGACACCCAAGGAAAAGAAGGCCGAAAAGACGGCCAAAAAAGCGGCGAAGGGCCACACCTTCCCCGGTGGTTGAACCGAAAAAAAGGGCCGCGATGCGGCCCTTTTTCATGGATGCTGGCATTGCGCTCCTGCGATGCGGGTTGTTGTAGGAGCCCCCCCTGTGGGCGACACGCTTCGCGGCGAAGAGCATGGCAGGTCGCGCACAGGGTGCGCTCCTACAGGCGCCAGCTGTGGTAGGAGCCCACCCTGTGGGCGACAGGCGTGGCGGCGAAGCAGGATGCGCGGTCAATCCTCCCGCGCCGCCTCGCGCCCCTGCTGGCGGATGATCGCTTCCTCGCGGGCGTCGATGATCGACTGCATCACGCTGTCCACGTCGGCGGCGCGCTCGTCGAAGGTGAAGCGGCCGGTGAGCTCGGTGTCCGGATGCAGTTCGCTCTGCTCGAACAGCGCCCACATCTCTTCCGCGTAGTGGGTGTCCAGCAGCTCCGGCGCGAAGCGCGCCAGGCTGATGGTGAGGTTGCCCACGTCGCGGCGGAGCATGAAGCGCGCGTTGTTGTTGCCCGCGGCGCTCACCGCCTGCGGCAGGTCGATGACCACCGGGCCGTCCGGCCCCACCAGCACGTTGTATTCGGACAGGTCGCCGTGAATCAGCCCCACGCAGAGCATGCGCGCCACCTGCTGCATCAGGAACCGGTGCCAGGCGCGCGCGGTGTCCGCATCCAGATCCAGCTCGCCCAGCCGCGGCGCGCAGTGGCCGTGCTCGTCGGTGACCAGTTCCATCAGCAGCACGCCGTTGAAATAGCCGTACGGCCGGGGCACGCGCACGCCGGCGTCGTTGAGCAGGTAGAGCGCGTCGACCTCGGCGTTCTTCCAGGCCGCTTCGGCCTCCTTGCGGCCGAACCTGGTGGACTTGCCCATGGCGCGCGCCTCGCGGCTGCCGCGCACCTTGCGCCCTTCCTGGTACTGCACGCGCTGCTGGAAGCTGCGCTGGGCCATGTCCTTGTAGACCTTGGCGCAGCGGATGTGGTCGCCCGAGCGCACCACGTACACCGAGGCCTCCTTGCCGCTCTTGAGCGGGCGCAGCACCTGGTCGATCACGCCGTCGTCGATGAGTGGCTGCAGGCCGTTGGGAATCTTCATGCGGTGGGGCTTGGCCGTGCGGGGAAGTGCGCCATGATGCCCGAAGCGCGCTGGCGCCGGCTCATCCGGCGTTCGCCGTCGGGGTCGGGGTCGGGGTCGGCGCCAGCGCGTCGCGCGCGGCGGCGGCCAGCTCGAACGAGTGCAGGCGCGCCGCATGGTCGAAGATGTTGGCGGTGAGCAGCAGCTCGTCCGGCCGGTGCCGGGCGATGAAATCGGCCAGCCCGCGCCGCACCGTGGCCGGATCACCCACCACCGCGCAGGCCAGAGCCTGCTCCACGCCGAGCCGCTCGACGGGCGTCCAGAACGCCTCGATATCGTCGATCGGCGGCGGGATCAGCCCTGGCCGGCCGCGGCGCAGGTTCACGAACGCCTGCTGCTGGGTGGTGAACAGTCGCCGCGCCTGCGCGTCGCTGTCGGCGGCCACCACGTTGAGCGCGAGGATGGCGTAAGGCTCGGCCAGCCGTGCCGAGGGGCGGAAGTCGCGGCGGTAGATCACCAGCGCCTGGTCCATCGCGTCCGGCGCGAAGTGCGAGGCGAACGCGAACGGCAGCCCGAGCTGGGCGGCCAGCCTGGCGCTGAACAGGCTCGATCCGAGCAGCCACACCGGCACGTCGATCCCCGCGCCCGGCACCGCGCGCACCGCCTGTCCCGGCTTGGCGGGCTCGAAATAGCCCAGCAGCTCGACCACGTCATCGGGAAAGGTATCGGCGCCGGCGAAATAGCGCCGCAGCGCGCGGGCGGTGGGCTGGTCGGTGCCGGGCGCGCGGCCCAGGCCCAGGTCGATGCGGCCCGGATACAGCGAGGCCAGCGTGCCGAACTGCTCGGCCACCTGCAGCGGCGCGTGGTTGGGCAGCATGATGCCGCCCGCACCCACCCGGATGCTGGACGTGCCACCGGCCACGTGGCCGATCAGCACCGCCGTGGCGGCGCTGGCGATGCCCGGCATGTTGTGGTGCTCGGCCAGCCAGTAGCGGCGGTAGCCCAGCCGCTCGCCCAGTTGCGCCAGGCTCAGCGCGTTGCGGAACGACTGGGCGGCATCGCTGCCTTCGGTGACCGGGGCCAGGTCGAGGATGGAAAACGGGATCATGCGCGGCTCATCGGGGACGGAAGACTGCTGGGATACTCTGATCTATCCCAGATAGGGTCGATCCGGCACGAATGCCAGCCCGCCGGGCCGCTACATTTTTCCGCCTGCGCGCCGTTAATCCCGCTGCAAGGCCGCTCCGCCGGCCGTGGGAGCGTGCATGCAAAACCTGTGGCGCTGGATTCTGGGATATGCCGACGCACCGCCGCCGGCGCGCGTGCCCGCCCGCGTGCGCGCGATGTCGGCGCCCCCGCCCGGCGGCGCGTGCAGCGCCGAGACGGCCGCCACCGCGCACGAAGCGGTTTCGCTGGCCCAGTTGGGCGATCGTTTCCATCGCTACGTGCTGGGCCTGCCCGACTACCACGCCAGCGAGCCGAACCAGCAGGAACGCGCCATCCTCAAGCGGCTGCAGGGCGCCTGCGCCGCATTCGACGTGCGCAGCCTTCCGCGCCTGCCCACCGTGCTGCCGCAGCTGCTGCGCTCGCTCAAGAGCGATACCGTGGGCGGCGCCCAGCTGGCCAAGCTGATCGGCCGCGACCCGGTACTGGTGGGCGAGGTGATGCGGGTCAGCCACAGCATCTACTACCGCACGCTGCACCCGATCCAGAGCCTGCAGCACGCGGTGGTGCTGCTTGGCCAGGACGGTCTGCGCCGGGTGGTGACGATGCACGTGATGAAACCGATCCTGCACGCCAGCGCAGGCATGTTCGGCCACGTCGCCGGACAACGCCTGTGGGACCACGCCGAGCGCTGCGCGCACGCCTGCGCCTACCTGGGCAAGGGCAGCTGCGACCCGTTCGAGGCCTACCTGGCCGGCATCGTGTGCAACACCGGCACCGGCGCCGTGGTGCGCGTGCTCGACCAGGAGGCGCCGATGGAGCTCGGTCCGCTGACCGGCCACTTCCTGGCCAGCTGCGGGCAGCTTGCCGCCCAGCTCTCGCTGCGCGCGGCGCGTCACTGGAACCTGCCGGCCAACGTGCTGAACGCGCTGGAAGAGCGCACCGTACCCGGCATGCCGCCGGAGAGTGCGCTCGGCCGCGCCCTGCTGTGCGCCGACACGCTGGCTATGGCCCAGGTGCTGGGCGAACACGCACTGGCCCCGCCGGATCCGGATCTGGGCGCCGCCTGGCCGGAGTTCTTCACCCCGGCCATGATCGAACGCTGCCAGCAGGACCTGCGCCGGCAGTTCCGCGACGCTGAGGCCCGCGCCGTCTAGCGGCGCCCGGTCAACTCACGTTGCGGTGGGGCGGCTGGCCCGCACATCGGACGGCAGCTGGGCGGCGATCTGACCGGCGCCCTTGCACAGCAGCACGCCCAGGGCTTGGGCTTAGGTCGATTCGCTGGAGCCGGCCGGCACCGGTGTGGTCGGCGACATAGGCGGAAGTCGCCCACGTATCCGTCGAACCCGGCTACGACACGTTGCCGGCGAGGAGTCCGCTCAGCCGGTGGAGTCGGGATGGCGCGCAAACCACGCGGCCAGCGCATCGCGATAGCGTTCCATCGCTTCCTCGTGGACGTCGTAGATGCACCGCACGCAACCCTCGCCGCAGCAGTCGAGCGGATCTGGCTCCGACGGTGGCTGCGGCTTCGGATCGTCGTCCATGGTGCCCACGCATCACTCCCGGGGCTTGCGGAACCGATAGACGAACTGGTCGGTATGGCCGCGGATCGACTTGTCGAACACCTTGATGTCGTGCGGATCCTTCGGGTTGCGCAGCACGTTGCTCTCGCCGTCGAACACGAAGCCGACCGATTCCACCTGCTTCCTCACGATCGCCGGATCGATGCGGTGCAGGGTGTCGGTGTCGCGCATGCCGGACCCGGCCGGCGCCACGTGGTCGACCACCACGAACAGACCACCGGGCTTGAGCGCGGCGAATACCTGTTTGTCGAATGTCACCGGATCGAGGCTGCCCATGAACTTGTCCGGGTAGTCGTGGTAATTCTGCGAAGTGAACACCAGGTCCACCGGCTCGGGCGTGGAGAACTGCGCCGTCGGCTGCACCAGCACGTCGATGTTGGCGTAGTGCGGATCGCGGGCGAGCTGGCGCAGCTTGACCGAGTCCGAGCCCGATTCCTTGTCGTAGGCATCGGGCCAGATGCCGTAGACCTTGCCCTTGGGCCCGACGATCACGCTGAACACGCGGCTGAAGTAGCCGCTGCCGGGAATCAGGTCGACCACCTTCTGGCCGGGCTTGACCTCGGCAAAGGTCATCAGCGCGGCGATCTGGCGGCGCTCATCGTTGGCCGCGTCGAGCTTGCGTGCAGGGTCGGCCACCGCATTGCGGACATAGGCGGGCGAGGTGGTGGCGTGTCCGGAGGAAGCAGCAGCCGGGGCGGCGACAGGCAGGACAAGCACGAGCATGGCGGCAAGCAGGGTCAGGCGCATGGCGTGTCTCCGTGACGAAAGGAGCGCACAGTGTGCACCCAACCGCGCCGTCCCAGGCCATGACCCGTGCCACATTGCGTTGCGCGCGGGCGTCGATTGCCGCGGGCTGCGACGCCGGACTGATCTCAGCCCGGGAGGCGCCAGCTGCCGAGCGTCTCGTAGTCGCTGCTGCCAACCTCACTGTGCAACAGCACCACCCGATCCACCGGCCATGCGATCGGCGCCACCGCTATCGGCACGGGCAAGTCGCGCAGACCATAGGCGAGCGTGACGTGCGGAGTGAAGCCGCGCTCGATCCGCCCGCCCAGGCGCACCAGCGACAGCTCGCGTCGCAATTGCTCCCACAGCGTCTGCAGCGCCGGCGATGCCCGCGTGCTGCGCAGCACGCACGGTGGCCGCCGGCCGCTGAAGCTCGCGATCTGATCCGGCAACCAGGCGAAGGGCGCCACACGCACCTTGCCCACGGCGCTACGTGCCGCTTCCAGCAGCGACGGCCGCAGGCTGGGATGATCGCCGAGAAAGGCCAGGGTGATGTGGTAGCGCGCCGGCTTCACCCAGCGCGCCTCGATGCGGCCGCCCTCGCGCAGTGAACTGGCCACGTCCGCTATCTGCTCGCGCACGGGTTCGGGGGGAACCAGGGCAAAGAACAGGCGATGCAGCGGTCCGGCCGGTTCCTCCAGCCCGGGCAGCGCAGCCTGTGGCTGGCCGGCATCGGTCATGGCTGCGCCCTGCCGTGGCAGCAGCTGCAGCGAAGCTCGTTCGTCACGCGGAAAGTCCCCCGAACACGGGGCCGCAATGTGCCATGCCGCGCGCGACTCAGAGGCTGAGAAAAATTCGACCGCCGTAGCGAGAGCGCCGCCAAGCGTTCGTGACAAGGTGCGTTGGGCGCCAATCCGGGGAGTTTGGTGAACCAAATGACCCGGATTGGCGCCCAGCGCGCCGCCGGCACGGGCGTTTGGCAGCGGTCGCAGTAGGCGGGCGATTTTTTCTCAGCCTCTCAGCCGCCCCAGGTCTGCACCGCCGTCGGCAGCGTGCGATGCGCGGCCCACTCGGCGCGCTCATGGCGGCAGCTGGGGCTGCCCATGGCGAACTTGCGGCAGATTGCCGGGCGGTCGGCGTAGATGCTGCAGCGGAAATCCAGCGGATCGACCGCCGCGCACCAGCCGTCCTCGCCCTTGGCCAGGGTCTGGAAGCCGCGCGCGTCCTCGTGCACCAGCCAGCGCGGCACGCGGTCCTCCGGCATCAGCACCACGGTGAGGCGGCAGCACACCGCCTCGCAGTCGTCGCATCGCACGGCCGGATCGACACGCTGGTGGTAGCGCTCGCGCGCGGGCGACCCTTCAGACATGCCCGGCCCGGCGCGCGTCGACGAAGGCCTTGGCCTGTTCCAGCATCCATGCACCGAGATGGTCCTCGGCCAGTGTCTTGCGAGCCTGCGGATAGGGCTGGTGCATCACTTCGTCGCCGGCGAGGGTGATGGTGAAGCTGTCCACGCTGCAACGGATCAGGTAGCCGCAGTAGCGGGTGATCAGCGGCAGCGTGGTGACCGGCGGCGGAGCGACGCGGCGAGCGGACATGGGCGGGTTCCTTTCGATGCGTGCCGCGGCCGCCCGATCCGGCCATCCGCAAGGGGGGAGCCCCCGCGGGAACGGCAACGCGATGACGGCGGGCAGGTGGCGGCGGCGGGCGCCCGCGCGGCGCGGGCAGGGGCGCGGGAGCTCGGCAATGGCGGTCCCGCGGAGAAACAACTGCCGAAGCTTAGCGGAAGCGGAGTTACGGGAATGTTCCCGGGCCGGATTACGGTCACGTAACTTCCCGCAGCGCATGCTCGGGCGTATTCGCGTGTTCGCGTGTTCGCGTGATCGGCCCGATGCGGGGCCGCGCTGTCCGTTTCTCCAACCACGACCGGCGAGTGGCCGGCGCGGCTCCTGGTCCGTCCCGGACCGCTACCCGAAAGGCCCGCCATGACCTCGCCCAAGACCGAAATGTCCGTGCAGTACATCCACAACGTCTACAGCATGGACAAGAGCAAGCTCACGGCGAAGCCGGCCGCACCGCGCGCCGCAACCGGCAAGGAGGCCGCCGTGGTCAAGGCAGCCAAGCCGCGCGGCAAGAGCGCCCCGCTCAAGTAAGTTTCGCTCACGCGGCGCTTCCCGTCGCACGAAACGTGGGCGCCTCGCGGATCGCCACTATCACCTGATCGCGCAGCCATGCATGGCTGGCATCGTCGTGCCGCGATGCCAGCCAGTACGCGTGGATCGGCACCGGCTTGAACTTCAGCGGCAGCGGTTGCAGGGACAGCGGCAGCCACGCGGCGAGACCGGCGGCGTACGAGGCCGGCAGCGTCAGCAGCAGGTCGCTGGCGGCCATCACCTGGCAGGCGGCGAAGTAGTGCTGGCACACCAGCCGCAACTCGCGGTCGCGGCCGTCCTGCTGCAGCAGCAGATCCAGTGCGATCGGCTCGCCCAGCGAGGACACCGCCACGTGCTGCGCGGCGAATGATGACCGCGCATAAGGCGCATGCATTTCAATGATTCCATCCGGAGGCGTACGCTCGGCGGACTGTCAGGAGCCGCCCGCGTGGATTTCTCGCACTCTGCCCGCAGCCGCGATCTGCTCGACCGCCTCGACCGCTTCATGCGCGCGGCGGTGATCCCGGCCGAACCGCTCTACGCCCGCCAGCTCGCCGGCGGCGCCGACCATCGCCAGTGGCGCCAGCCGCCGATCATGGAGACGCTGAAAAGCCAGGCGCGCGCCGCAGGATTGTGGAACTTGTTCCTGCCGCCCGGCGAACACGGCGCCGGCCTTTCCAACGCGGACTACGCGCCCCTGGCCGAACGCATGGGCCACAGCTTCATCGCGCCGGAAGTGTTCAACTGCAGCGCGCCGGACAGCGGCAACATGGAAGTGCTGGCGCAGTACGGCACGCCGGCCCAGCAGGCGCAGTGGCTGACGCCGCTGCTCGATGCAACGATCCGCTCGGCGTTCTGCATGACCGAGCCGGACGTCGCCTCCTCCGACGCCACCAACATGCGCGCCACCGCCACGCTCGATGGCGACGCCGTGGTGCTGCACGGGCGCAAGTGGTGGTCCACCGGCATCGGCCATCCGTACTGCCGGGTGCTGATCTTCATGGGCCTGACCGATCCACACGCGCCGCCGCACGCGCGCCACTCGATGGTGCTGTGCCCGCTGGACGCGCCGGGCGTGCGCATCGAACGCATGCTGCCGGTGTTCCACGCGTACGACGAACCGAGCGGCCACGGCGAAGTGAGCTTCGACCACGTGCGGGTACCCGCTTCCAACGTGATCCTCGGCCCGGGCCGCGGCTTCGAGATCGCGCAGGGCCGCCTCGGCCCCGGGCGCATCCATCACTGCATGCGTGCCATCGGCAGCGCCGAGCGCGCGCTCGCCCTGCTCTGCCGTCGCGCCGGCGAGCGCATGGCGTTCGGCCAGCCGCTGGCGAAACTCGGCGGCAATGGCGACCTGATCGCCAACGCGCGCATGGCGATCGAGCAGGCGCGCCTGCTCACGCTGAAGGCGGCGTGGACGCTCGACACGCGGGGAGCGAAAGCTGCGCTCGGCCTGATCTCGCAGATCAAGGTGGTGGTACCCAACGTGCTGCAGCAGGTGGCCGACGCGGCGATCCAGATCCACGGCGGCGCGGGTCTCTCGGACGACTTCCCGCTCGCCGCGCTGTACGCCTACGCCCGCGTGCTGCGCCTGGCCGACGGCCCGGATGAAGTGCACCGCGCCGTGGTCGCCAGGCTCGAACTCAAGGCCCAGCGGGGAGCCGACGCCCGATGACCGCCGCGATCGACCAGCCGCGCCCGGTGCGCGCCGAGGACGCCTTCGACCTCGCCCGCGTGGACGCCTTCCTCAAGCAGCACATCGACGGCCTCGCCGGTACGCCGGAGCTGGGGCAGTTTCCCGGTGGCGCCTCCAACCTCACCTACCTGCTGCGCTACGGCGAGCGCGAACTGGTGCTGCGCCGCCCGCCGCCGGGCGCGAAAGCCAAGTCCGCCCACGACATGCTGCGCGAGGCGCAGGTGATGACCGCGCTGCGCCCGCACTACCCGTACGCGCCGCGCATCCTCGCCACCTGCCACGACCCGGAGGTGCTCGGCTGCGACTTCTACGTGATGGAACGGCTGGCCGGGGTGATCCTGCGCCGCGAGCTGCCGGCCGACCTCGGCCTGGATGCCGCCGGCGTGCGCGCACTGTGCTGCGGCTTCATCGACCGCCTGGTCGAGCTGCACCGTGTCGACTCGACCGACCCAGCGATCGCCGCGCTCGGCAAGGGCGAGGGCTACATCGCGCGGCAGGTCGCCGGCTGGAGCGGGCACTACCGCCAGGCGCTCACCGACGGCAGCGACCCGTGCGAGGACGTGATGGCGTGGCTGGCCGAGAAACAGCCGGCGCGCGAGACCGCGATCTGCGTGATCCACAACGACTACCGGCTGGACAACGTAGTGCTGGACCCGACCGACCCGCTCACCATCACTGGCGTGCTGGACTGGGAGATGACCACCCTGGGCGATCCGCTGATGGATCTGGGCGGCGCGCTGGCCTACTGGGTACAGGCCGACGACGATGCAGTGTTCCAGTCGTTCCGCCGCCAGCCCACCCACACGCCGGGCATGCTCACCCGCCGCGAGGTGGTCGAGTACTACGGCGAGCGCACCGGCTGGAATGTCGAGCGCTTCGACTTCCACGAGGTGTTCGGGCTGTTCCGCCTGCAGGCGATCGTGCAGCAAATCTACCGCCGCTTCGCGCTGGGGCAGACCAGCAACCCGCAGTTCGCCGGCTTCGGCGACGCGGCGAAGTACCTGGCCCAGCGCTGCCGTCGGCGCATTGCCGCCTCGGAGCTCTGAGCATGGGCGACCTGCTGCTGATCCGCCACGGCCAGGCCAGCTTCGGCGCGACCGACTACGACCGGCTCTCGCCCGTGGGCGAGCAGCAGTCGGCGCGCCTCGGCATGTGGTTCGCCGCGCACGAAGCGCCTCCCGCGCACGTGGTGCGCGGCGCGCTGCGCCGACACGCGCAGACCGCCGAGCACTGCCTGCGCGGCGCCGGGCTCGACGCGCCGGTCGAGGTGATCCCCGCGCTGGATGAGCTGGACCACGTCGACCTGCTGGCCCGCCATCGCCCCGACCTCGACGGCCACGAAGCGTTCGCTGCCGAACTACGCGCATCGGCCGATCCGCACCGCGCGTTCCAGCAGATGTTCGTCGCCGCCGTGGACCGCTGGACCGCCGGTGCGCACGACCACGAGTACGCGCGCACCTGGCCCGCCTTTCGCCACGGCGTGCTCGACGCGCTGGCCGCCCTCGCCGCCCGCGCCCGCGACGGCGAGGGCGACACCTGGGTGGTGACCTCCGGCGGCCCGATCGCGGTGATCGCCGCGCAGCTGTTCGGCACGCCGCCGGAGCGCAGCTTCGCGCTGAGCTGGCCGCTGGCCAACACCGGCCTGAGCCG
This sequence comes from Dyella sp. KRB-257, assembly GCF_049445995.1. Lineage (NCBI taxonomy): Bacteria > Pseudomonadati > Pseudomonadota > Gammaproteobacteria > Lysobacterales > Rhodanobacteraceae > Dyella > Dyella sp. KRB-257. The sequence continues at coordinate 19,202 of NZ_JBMSDZ010000035.1, forward strand.
CGTGCGGGTGAACGGTGCCGGCCCGCAGATGGTCACCTACAACGCCTGGCCGCACCTGGCCGGCGCCGCCGACCTGCTCACCTATCGCTGATTCGACATCGAGGACACCCGCATGACCACCGAGCTGTTCGACCTCACCGGCAAGATCGCCCTCGTCACCGGCGCCAGCCGCGGCATCGGCGCCGAGATCGCCCGCCTGTTCGCGGCGCAGGGCGCGCACGTGATCGTCTCCAGCCGCAAGCTGGAGGATTGCCAGGCCGTCGTCGACGGCATCGTCGCCGACGGCGGCCGGGCCGAGGCGCTGGCCTGCCACATCGGCGAGATGGCGCAGATCGAGGCGCTGTACGCGGCCATCGACGCGAACCACGGCCGGCTCGACGTGCTGGTCAACAACGCCGCCACCAATCCGTACTTCGGCCCGATCACCGAGACCGACCCGGCGATCTTCCAGAAGACCGTCGACGTGAACATCCGCGGCTATTTCTACATGTCCAGCCACGCGGCCAGGCGCATGGCGAAGCACGGCGGCGGCGCCATCGTCAACGTCGCCTCGGTCAACGGCGTGGTGCCCGGCTTCCAGCAGGGCATCTACTCGATCACCAAGGCCGCGGTGATCTCGATGACCAAGGCCTTCGCGGTGGAATGCGCCGAGGCCGGCGTGCGCTGCAATGCGCTGCTGCCCGGCCTCACCGACACCAGGTTCGCCTCGGTGCTGGTCAACACCCCGGCGATCCTCAAGCAGGCGCTGGCGCACGTGCCGATGCGCCGCGTGGCGCAGCCCTCCGAGATGGCCGGCGCCGCGCTGTACTTCGCCAGCGCAGCGTCGTCCTACACCACCGGCGCTGTGCTCAACGTCGACGGCGGCTACCTCTGCGTCTAACCGCTTCTGTCCCCTCTTCCCTGAACAGCTCCACCGTTCGGGGGAGAGAGCCTGCCCTCGACTCGATCGGGGGGTCGGGGTGAGGGGGAAGGCTCTTCGCTTCTCACCGATAACGCCCAAACCAAAGCGCCCCCTCACCCAACCCTCTCCCCCGGTCGAGCCGGGGGAGAGGGCTCCAAGCCGACCACCCGCGATGATCGCTGCCTCACCTCAGCCCCACGCCTCGCTCCCTCTCCCCTGAACGGCTTCACCGTTCGGGGGAGAGGGCCGGGGTGAGGGGGCCGCTCTTCCTTCAAACCAACCATCACCCACACCCAAGCGCCCCCTCACCCAACCCTCTCCCCCGGTCGAGCCCTGTCTCTTGATCACATTTGGTATTGAAAATACGCTGCAAGCCCTTGATCCTTCATGGTGGCCTCACGCATGTTTCCCACGGACGCGAAAGCTTGGGCGCAGGAAATCTTTGGCGAATGTGAGTTGG
>NZ_JBMSDZ010000036.1:0-19692 GCF_049445995.1 Dyella sp. KRB-257
TTCGTTCAACGCCGGCTTGCGCCCGCGCTTTACGTCACTGCGCTTCTTTTGTTCCATGAGAACCGTCCGCTCGTGAGACCTACGGCAGATTCTACAGGTTTGTTTTATTTTGTCGACACCCTCTGAGCGCAGTCGGGTGGCCAGGGCCAGAAGCCGCTGGCCCATTTCATTCCATCGGCACAAAACCGTTGTCCGCGCACCACGCGCGCAGCGCCTCACGGGTCTGCTCGGCCTCCCAGCGGTGCCAGGCATCGAGGCGGTGGTGACGCTCCAGCAGATCCTTGAAGCGGGCATAGGCGCCGCGATGCGCGAACATCCCGCGCACCTGCTCGTAGCAGGCCGGCAGCTGCGTGCGGGCGAACTCCAGGGCCAGCGGCTTGTCCAGGCCCAGCATGTGCCTGTCCGGCACCGCCACGATGTCCGGCGGCAACGGCCCGAGATCGTCCACCTCGTCGCTGTGCCAGAGCACCTCGCCCGTCGCCCGGCACACCCAGGCCGAGGCGCCGGACATTTCCCCCGCGCCCACGAACAGCAGGGCCTCTTCGAGGTCGTCCAGCTCGACGGGTGTTTGCTCGCTCATGGGAAGCCCGAATGATGTGATGCCCTGTAGGAGCGCACCCTGTGCGCGAATGCTCTTGTTCCTGATCGACAGCAAAGCCAAGAGCATTCGCGCACAAGGTGCGCTCCTGCAGGTGATGCTGCGCGTGTTCGACGTAATCCAGCTCTCGATTCTCGACTGCGGGCTCCTGGGCAGCAAGCCGCCTGGACTGGCACGCGGGTGCAGGCCCTGTCGTCGCCTGACATCAGCGGGGAATCCTCGTCACCCTGTCCCGCTCTGCTACCGTCGCCCCTGCACCGCCGCCCACAGGGGACGCCATGACTCACTTTCGCCCATTTGCTCTCGCCCTTACCGCCTGCCTGCTCGCCTCGCTGCCCGCGCTGGCCGACGAGGCCAAGCCGAAGCCCTCGCTGACGCCGAAGGAGATCCTTGCCGCCTCGAAGCCGGCCGAGTGGCGTACGCCGGATCCGGACAACCTGCTGGTGATGACGCTGGCCAACGGGCATCGGGTACTGATCGAGCTGGCGCCGGATTTTTCGCCGCTGCATGCGGCCAACATCCGCACGCTGGCGCATGAGCACTACTTCGACGGGCTGGCGGTGATCCGCGTGCAGGACAACTTCGTCACGCAGTGGGGCGACCCCAACGACGACAACGCGGACCGCTCGAAGATGAAGTCGCTGGGCACGGCGAAGAAGACGCTGCCGCCGGAGTTCACCCGCCCGCTCGATCCGAAGCTGGCCTTCACCCGGCTGCCGGACGGCGACGTGTACGCGCCACAGGTGGGCTTCTCCGAGGGTTTCCCGGTGGCGCGCGATCCGGCCAACCACGAGGAGTGGATTACCCACTGCTATGGCACCGTGGGCGTGGCGCGCGACGTGCCGCCGACCAGCGGCAACGGCAATTCGCTGTACGCGATCATCGGCCAGGCGCCGCGCGGGCTGGACCGCAACCTGGCGGTGGCCGGGCGGGTGATCGAGGGCATGGAATACCTCTCCGGCCTCCCACGCGGCACCGGGCCGCTGGGCTTCCACGAGAAGCCGCAGCAGCGCACGGCGATCGTCTCGGTGGCGCTGGCCGAGGACCTGCCGGCAGCGCAGCGCCCGGCTGTGGAAGTGCTGCGTACGGACAGCCCGAGTTTTGCCGCGCTGATCGAGGCCAAGCGCAACCGCGTCGATGCGTTCTATACGCGGCCGGCAGGGAAGATCGATCTGTGCAGCATCAGCGTGCCGACGCGGGCGAAGGCGGGGAAGTAAGTCGGCGAAGGGCGAACAAGGCTGCTGATTCGCTGCAACGGATGGATCCAAGTGAGGTCGCGCTTCCTCCTGCATGCGAGGGAGAGGACCTGCACTCGATTTGATTGAGCGGGTGGAGTGCGAGGTATGCGCGTAGCGCGGCTTCGATTGATGGCCGGAGGCGAGCACCCGTCCCCCTCACTCCGACCCTCTCCCCCCGTCGTGAGGAGAGGGGGCAAGACGCGGCTTTGCTTGAGGCCCTACGTGGGCGCGCAGCCCCGACAGCGGGGGGAGTAACGCGGCTACTGCGGCGCGCGCAGCACCTGATCGGCGGTACGGAATACCGACACTGCCTGGCGCATGCGTTCGGCCTGCTCCTGCAGGCTGCGGGCGGCGGCTTCGGATTCTTCGACGAGCGCGGCGTTGCTCTGGGTGGCTTCGTCCATCTGGCTGACGGCCGCGCCCACTTCCTGGATGCCCTTGCTCTGCTCTTCGCTGGCGGCGGCGATCTCGCTCATCAAGCCGGCGGAGCGCTGAATGGCGTCGGCGATGCGGCGGGTGGTGTCGCCGGTGCGATCGACCAGCGCGGCGCCGGTATCGACGGTGGCCACAGCCGCGCCGATCAGCTCCTTGATCTCGCGCGCGGCGGTGGCGGCGCGCTGGGCCAGGCCGCGCACTTCGGTGGCGACCACGGCGAAACCCTTGCCATGTTCGCCTGCGCGGGCCGCTTCCACGGCGGCGTTGAGCGCGAGGATGTTGGTCTGGAAGGCGATGCCATCGATCATGCCGGCGATGTCTTCGATGCGCTGCGAGCTGGCCTTGATGTCACCCATGGTGGTGACCACCTGGGCCACCAGCTCGCCGCCTTCCTTCGCCAGGCTGGCGGCGGAGGACACCAGCTCGTCGGCCTCGCGGGCGTGGTCGGCGTTTTGGCGCACGGTGGCAGTGAGCTCTTCCATCGCCGCGGCAGTTTCTTCCAGCGAGGCGGCCTGATCCTGCGTGCGGTGCGAGAGGTCAGCGGTGCCGGCAGCGATCTGGCCGGTGGCACCGTGGATGCTGTCGCTGGATTGGCGCACGTTGGTCACCACGTCGGCGAGCCCGACGCCGATGCCGTTGATAGCCTGTAGCAGCTGGCCGATGTCGTCGCGACGGTTCACCGGCACCTGCGCACTAATGTCGCCCGCGGCGATCTTGCCGGCTGCGTTGCGGCACTCGCTCATCGGGCCGCTGATATTGCGGCGAACCAGCAGGTACACCGCCGCGGAGATGCCGAGCACGGAGACGGCGCCGGCGATAGCCAGCATCGTCAGCAGCGCGGTGCGTATCTCCTTCGGCAGCAGCAGGTAGAGCGCCAGCGCCACCGCGGCGTTGAGCACGGCGGTGGTCAGGCCGATGCGCAGCGGCATGCCGAGGCTACGCATGGCGCTCACGTCCAGGCCCACATAACACGCACCGATCACCTCGCCGCGACCATCGAGGATCGGATCGTAGCGGGTCATGCACTGGGTGCCGAAGATGGTGGCGTAGCCGGTGAACGATTGCTTCGCCAGCAGCAGCGACCAGGCCGGATGCGAGTGGTCGAGCAGGGTGCCGATGGCGCGGCCGCCGTCCTTCTTCTTCACCAAGGTGGTGATGCGCACGAAGTCGTCACCGCTGCGCGCGAACAGCGTGGCGGTGGCGCCGGTGTGCCCGGTGAAGCGGTCCGGTACGGCGAAATTAAGGTTGAGCAGGGTGGACCCGTTGCGCAGCGCCGGCGCGTCGCGCTCGCCGATGCGCATCGTCTCGCGGCCGTCCAGCGTGAATCGCTCCGGAAGTTGCTCGGCAAACTGCCGGGCCAGCGCCTGGATACGGGTCTTGAGCGGCACGAACATGGCAAGCATCACGTCGATCTCCGCCACGCTGATTGGGGGTCTGTGTTGGCCGTTGCCCGCGCGGCGTGCGTCGGACCATCCGGTCGTGTGACGGTTGTCGGTCGCGCTGCCAGGAACTTGAGCGATCTCCGCTCAACGGTACCCGGCCGCCTGCAGCTCGAACAGTTCGGCGTAATGACCGCCGGCGGCGAGCAGCTCCTCGTGAGTGCCGGCCTCCTCGATCGCGCCGTGCTGCAGCACGATAATGCGATCGGCCATGCGCACGGTGGAGAAGCGGTGCGAGATGATCACTGCGGTCTTGCCAGCGGACAGCTCCTTGAATCGCTGGAATACCTCGTACTCCGAGCGTGCATCCAGCGCGGCGGTGGGCTCATCGAGCACCAGCAGCGGCGCGTCGCGCATGTAGGCGCGGGCGATGGCGATCTTCTGCCATTCGCCGCCGGAGAGATCCATGCCGCCCTTGAACAGCTTGCCGAGCATCTGCGCATAGCCCTTGGGCAGCCGCGCGATCACCTGATCGGCCAGACTGCGGCGGGCGGCGTCGGCGATGCGCGGCTGGTCGCCACGCGCCTCGATGCGGCCCACCGCGATGTTGTCCGCGGCGTTGAAGTAGTAGCGCACGAAGTCCTGGAAGATCACCCCGATGTTCAGGCGCAGGTCTTCCAGGTCGTATTCGACGAGCGGGTGGCCGTCGAGCAGGATGCGGCCCTCGTCCGGGTCGTACAGGCGCGAGAGCAGCTTCACCAGCGTGGTCTTGCCGGCGCCGTTCTCGCCCACCAGCGCCAGCACCTCGCCCGCGCGCAGGGTGAAGCTCAGATGCCGCACCGCCCAGCGTTCGGCGTCGGGATAGCGGAAGCCCACATCCTCGAACGCGAAGCCCTCGCGCATCGGCCGCGGGAACGGACGCGGGTTCGGCGGCGAGAGGATTTCCGGCTGGATGCGGAAAAACGAGAACAGGTCATCCAGATACAGCGCCTGCCCCGCCACCTGCGAAAAGCCGGTGAGCAGGGTTTCCAGCAGCGTGCGCAGGCGGCGGAACGAGGTGGACAGGAAGGTGAGGTCGCCGATCGAGAAATGCCCGGTGACCGTGCGCCAGGCGATGAACGCGTAGGCGGCGTAGTAACCCAGCGTGCCCAGCGTGGTGAACAGCCCGCCCCAGCCGGCACGGCGCAGCGCAATGACGCGGTTGGCCCGGTACATGTCCTGCGACAGCACACGGTAGCGGTCGATCAGGAACGGGTTGAGGCCGAAGCTCTTCACCTCCTTCGCGTTCGATGCGCTGGCGCCGACCATGCGCAGGTAATCCAGCTCGCGCCGCTCCGGCGTCCACTGGTAGTTCACCGCGTAGCTCTGCGCGTTGAAGTGGAACTCGCCCAGGAACGCCGGCACCAGCGCCACCGCCAGCAGCACGATCAGCCACGGCGCGTACACCGCCAGACCCACCGCGAAGCTCAGCAAGGTGATCACGTCCTGCGCCTGCTGCAGCAGTTGCGAGAGCAGGCTGCCGCGGCCGGCCACCTGGCGGCGCGCGCGGTCGAGCTGATCCTGCAGGTCGGCGTCCTCGAAATCCTCCAGATCCAGCGAGGCGGCGTGTTCCATCAAGCGGATCGAGGTCGTGTTGGCGTACAGCTCGCCGAGCAGCGAGTCGACCATCGCCACCACCCGGCCGAGCAGGTCGGCCAGCACCGCCAGCGCAAGCTCCAGCCCCAGCAGAAGCGCCAGATGCGCCAGCTCGCCACCGTGCAGCCACGCGGAGAGATCGCCATGCGGTACGCCCACGCGTACCAGCCGCACCACCTCGTCGACGATCAGCTTGCCCACGTAGAGCGTGGCCACCGGCAGCAGTGCACGCAGCAGGCGCAGCGCCACGCTGGCCAGCGTGAGCGAACGGCTGGTCTGCCAGATGCTGGCCAGGAACGGCGGCACGTTGCGCAGCGCGGCGAAGCGCTCGCGCAGGCTCTGCGGCGGGGGCGGCGGCTGATGGCGGCGGCCGCCGGTGGCAGGGCTGGCGCCTGAGGCGTGCGGGGGTGGCATCGACAATCCTGCGCGGGCGGATGATCCCGGCAGAGTGCCATGGCACGCATCGGGATGGCACATCAGGATGAGTGGCGGGCGAAGCGCGGCGGATCGGCGCGGCACGATGCATGCTATCTCCGACTGCGCCATCCCCGGCCGGGGAACCTGAGGGGCACAATGAACACCCGCCCATGCGCTCACGCCAGCACCACGGATTCTTCTCATGCCAGGAGCTATCCCTTGTCCTTCACGTGGCCCGTGGCGGGTGGTGTTTCGATCCATCTATGGAGCAACGGATGAAGCGTCGCGGCAAGATCGCCGGCTGGATCATCGGCACACTGGTCGGCGTGCTGGCCCTGGTGGTGCTGGTGCTCGCCCTGTTCGACTGGAACCGGCTCAAGCCCTTCATCGACGACAAGGTGAGCAAGGCGATCGGGCGGCCGTTCGTGATCCACGGCGACCTGAGCGTCGCATGGCGGCGCGAACCTGAAGCCGGTGGCTTGCAGGCACTGATGCTGTGGCCGCAGTTCACCGCGCGCGACATCACCATCGGCAACCCGGACTGGACGAAGCAGCCGCAGTTCGCGCAGCTCAAGGCGCTGCGCTTCCGACTGTCGCCGCTGCCGCTGCTGGCGCATCGTCTTGTGGTGCCCTCGCTGCAGCTGGTGCAACCCGTGATCGACCTGGAGCGCGACGCGAAAGCGCGCAACAACTGGAACTTTGCGCCGCCGCAGGATCGCGCGCCCTCGCCGTGGAAACTGGAACTGGGCAAGATCGTTTTCGACCGTGGACAGGTGACGTTCGATGACCTCCGCGCGCAGACCAGGCTGGCGATCGACGTCGAGCCGCTGCAACAGGTCATCCCTTACGAGAAGATCGTGGCGCAGGTCATCGAAGACGCCCGCGCGCAGGCACGCAGCAGCGCGGGCGCAGCCGCAGACAAGGTGTTGGCCGGCGACGAGAAGGACGCGAACGACACAGCGGCCAGGAGCACCCGCTACCAATTCGAATGGCACGCCAGCGGCACCTACCAGGGCGCCCCGGCCAGGGGCCATGGCCGCATCGGTGCGGTGCTGGCGCTGCGGCAAGCCGACCAGCCCTTCCCGCTGCAGGCGCGCGTGCAGGTGGGCGATACGCACATCGTGCTGGCCGGCACGCTCACCGATCCGCTACACCTGGACGCTCTCGACCTGCGCCTGTGGTTTGCCGGCTCCAGCATGGCCAAGCTGTATCCGCTGCTCGGCCTCACCCTGCCCGATACGCGCCCCTACGCCACTGCCGGCCATCTGCACGCCACCCTGCACCGCCGTGGTAGCAGCTTTCGTTACGACAACTTCCGCGCCCGCGTCGGCGACAGCGACCTGGCCGGCGACATCATGGTGATCACCGGTGGCGCGCGTCCGAAACTCAGCGGCAACTTGCACGCCACCCTGCTGCAGTTCAGCGACCTCGCGCCGCTGATCGGCGCGGACAGCAACGCATACAACAACCAGCACACCGACAAGGTGCTGCCGGCAAAGCCGTTCCGTACCGACCGCTGGCGCGCGATGGATGCCGACGTGCAGTTCGACGCCACGCGCATCGCGCACGGCAAGGCACTGCCGATCACTTCGCTGGGCACCCACCTGCTGATGGACGACGGTCGGTTGACGCTCGATCCGCTGAGTTTCGGCGTGGCAGGCGGCGACGTGCGCGGTACGCTGGCGCTGGACGGCCGCCGTACACCGATGCAGGGCCACATCGCGCTGGCCGCACAGCACCTCAAGCTCAAGGCGCTGTTTCCCACCTTCAAGACCATGCGCACCAGCCTGGGCGAACTCAACGGCCGCGCCAGGCTCGACGCCAGCGGCAATTCGGTGGCCGCCCTGCTGGGCAGCGCCGGCGGCGAGGTGAAGCTCCTGATGAACGACGGCGCGATCAGCCGCAACCTGCTGGAAACCGCCGGCCTCAACGTGGGCAACATCATCCTCGGCAAGCTGTTCGGCGACCGCACCGTGCAGATCAACTGCGCCGCCACCGACCTGGCCGCCACCGATGGTCTGTTCCGCACACGGCTGTTCGTGTTCGACACCAACGACGCGGTAATCGGCGTCGACGGCACGGTCAACATGGCCAGTGAAAAGCTGGATCTGGACGTGAAGCCGCAAACCAAGAACCTGCGCATCTTATCGCTGCGCTCACCGCTGTACGTGCGCGGCACGCTCAAGCACCCGGACGTAGGCGTACAGGCCGGCCCGCTGGCGCTGCGCAGCGGGGGTGCGATCACGCTGGGCACCGTGGCCGCGCCCGCCACCGCCCTGCTGGCGCTGATCTCGCCCACCCACGACCAGCCGGAAAACACCTGCCAGACCGTGCTCGGCCAGCTGCGCAACTCGGGCAAGCTGCGGGTGAGCGAGCCGCAGAATGCCCGCGGGAAATAGCTCGCCCTGCCTGGTGTGGCGTTGCACGCGGCAACTTTTCAGGGGTAGACAGCAGTCGGAGGCATGGTGATCGCGGGAGCCGCCAAGCGCGTACGCCACACTAGAATGGCGCACCTTCCCCACCTCGCCCGGTTTCCATGCCGCCCGTCAGCAAGGCCCGCCTGCAGATCCATTTCTGTGTCCTTCTGTGGGGCTTCACCGCCATCCTTGGCAAGCTGATCTCGCTGCCGGCGCTGCCGTTGGTGTGGTGGCGCATGCTGCTGGTGGCCGGTGCGCTGCTGCTGGTGCCGCGGGTGTGGCGCGGGCTGCGCGCGATGCCGGCGCGATTGCGCTGGGCCTATGCGGGCATCGGCGTGTTGGTGTCGCTGCACTGGCTCACCTTCTATGGCGCGATCAAGCTTTCCAATGCCTCGGTGGGTGCCACCTGCATCGCGCTGGGGCCGGTGTTTCTCGCCTTTATCGAGCCATGGATCGCACGGCGGCGCTTCGACCCGCGCGAGCTGATCATCGCCGCGGCGGTGGTGCCGGGCGTGGCGATGGTGGTGGGCGGCGTACCGCACGGCATGCGCTTAGGGATTCTCGTCGGCGCGCTGTCCGCACTGTTCGTGGCGCTGTTCGGCGCATTCAACAAGCGGCTGGTGGACCACGGCGATCCGCTCACCGTGACCTGCCTGGAACTTGGCACTGGCACACTGTTCCTCACCCTGCTCGCCCCGCTGCTTCCCCACACCGGCAGCGCCTTCGAGGTGCCCGGACTGCACGACACGCTGTTGCTTTTGGCGCTGGCCTTCGGCTGCACCCTGCTGCCGTTTGCGCTGGCGCTGGTGGCACTGCGCCACCTGAGCGCCTTCGGCATCCAGATGGTGACCAATCTGGAGCCGGTGTATTCGATCGTGCTGGCGATCGTGCTGCTGAGCGAGCAGCGCGAGCTGCACGCGTGGTTCTACGTGGGCGTGGCGGTGATCCTGGGTGCGGTATTCATCCACCCGCTGCTGCACCGGAACGCGCGCGAGCCGGCCCAGCCGGAGCTGCTGGGCACGGCGGAGAGCCACCACGTGGTGGAGTGACTGCGCGACGACCGGGCAGCCGTCGCCTTGGTGGAGCGACGAGTTCAGGGGCGGATTCGGCCGCTGGATGGACTCGGTGCCGGCATGGGGGGAAGGCCGCCACTTATACTGGCGGCCTTCCACGCTGGTCGCCACCCATGAACTACCACCATGCCTTCCACGCCGGCAACTTCGCCGACGTTCTCAAGCACACCGTGCTGCTGGCGCTGATCGAGGCGCTGAAGACCAAGCCCGCTCCGTTTGCCTATATCGACACGCATGCCGGCAGCGGCTGCTACGCGCTGGACGGCCGCGAGGCAGGCAAGACCGGCGAGTACAGGGACGGCATCCACCGCCTGCTGTTTCCGGACATGGGCGCCACCGACGCGGCCTCGGCCGCGCTGCCGTCGCTGCTGCGCCGCTGGCTGGACGGTATCCTCGCCCTGCACGGCAACGAGGACGGCCTGAAGCTCTATCCCGGCTCGCCGCTGCAGGCGGCGCGCGCACTGCGCGAGGGCGACAGCGCGCAGCTGTGCGAACTGCATCCGGAGGAAGCGTCGCGCCTGCGCGAGCTGTTCCACCGCGATGCGCGCGTGCACGTGCATCACCGCAACGGCTATGAGGCGCTGAAAGCGCTGGTGCCGCCGAAGGAGAAGCGCGGCCTGGTGCTGATCGACCCGCCGTACGAGGCGCAGGACGCCGAGTACCGGCTGATCGAGCAGGCGCTGAAGGGGGCGATCGAGCGCTGGCCCACCGGCATCTACGCGGTGTGGTATCCGATCAAGCTGCGCAGCCAGGTGCAGCCGTTCCTGCGCGGCCTGCAGCACGGCATCGCCCGCCGCGTGCTGCGTGCCGAACTGCTGGTGCATCCGGACGACTCGCCGCTGCGCCTCAACGGCTCGGGCATGGTGGTGCTCAACGCGCCATGGAACCTCGACCAGACCCTGCGCGAGCCGCTGCGCGCGATGGCGCGGCTGCTCGGCCAAGGCCGGCCGGCCGAATGGAAGCTGGACTGGCTGGCCAACGACAGCGCCGAGGCGATCGCCGCGGCCCCGCCGCCGCGCCGCCCGCCGCCGCGTTCAGCCCGTCCGCGCTAAGCTGCGCCGGATCGTCCTGCGGGGTGCATGCCGACCCGCATCCGGACGTCCATCCGTGCCCGCATCATGCTGCCTTCCCGCCTGCACAGGAGCCATTCCATGCGCCGCCTTCACCGCCCCCTGCTTGCCTCGATCGCGCTGCTTTCCCTGGCCGCCTGCGCGCCCGCACCGATCTACCAACCGGCGCCGGACGCGGTGGCCGCCGTACCGTTCGAGGTGGCCCGTTCGCCCGAGCGCTTTGCCAACGGCAGCGTGATCTGGGGCGGCCGCGTGGTCGGTGTCGACAACCTCGCCGACCGCAGCGAGGTCGAGATCCTGGCCTACCCGCTCGACTCCTCGCAGCGGCCGAAGGTGGGCGATAGCGGCAACGGGCGCTTCATCGCCGTCATGCACGGTTTCGTCGAACCGATGGCCTACCCCGACGGCGCACTGGTCACGGTGGCCGGCAGGCTCAACGGCAGCCGCGCGGGCAAGATCGGCGAGGCCGACTACGTGTTCCCGCTGGTGAACGTGAGCCAGGCGCATGTATGGACAGCCGAGGAAATGCAGTCCGGTCGCAACAACGTGCATTTCGGCGTGGGTGTGGGCGTGGGCATCCGCTGAAGCGCCGGGACACGGCGCAAGAAGCCGCGCCGCCGCTACACTGTGTGGCCCGATTCCGTGATGGAACACCTGCATGTCCGGCCATGCCAATTCGCTCAAGGCGATCTTCCTCGCGCTGGGCGCGAACTTCGCGATCTTCGTGTCCAAGCTGGTGGCCGCCCTGGTCACCGGCTCGGGCGCGATGCTGGCCGAGGCGGTGCATTCGCTGGCCGACTGCGGCAACCAGGGCCTGCTGCTGCTGGGCATCCGCCAGACCAGGCGGCCCCCGTCCGATGAGTTTCCGCTCGGCTGGGGCCGGGCGATGTACTTCTGGTCGTTCCTGGTCGCCATCCTGCTGTTCAGCGTGGGCGGCATGTTTTCGGTCTACGAGGGCGCGCACAAGCTCGGTCATCCCGAGCCGCTGAAGTGGCCGTGGCTGGCGCTGGGCGTGCTGGCGTTCGGCATCGTCGCCGAAGGCATCTCGATGCACGGCTGCATGCAGGAAGTGAACAAGGCGCGCGGCGAGCAGTCGCTGTGGACGTGGTTCCGCGAGACGCGTTCCAGCGAGCTGCTGGTGATCTTCGGCGAGGATCTCGCCGCGCTGATCGGCCTGTGTTTCGCCGCCCTGGCGGTGGGCGCCACCATGCTCACCGGCAACCTGATCTATGACGCCATCGGCACGCTCGCCATCGGCATGCTGCTGCTGGTGGTGGCGGTGCTGCTGGCGGTGGAAGTGAAGGCACTGCTGATTGGCCAGGGCGTGGAGCCGCGCCGCCGCGCCGAGCTGCTCACCTTCCTCAAGAGCCGCCCGGAAGTGGCCGAGGTGCTCAACCTGATCACCCTGCAGATGGGCCCGGACGTGATGGTGGCGGTGAAGGCGAAGATGGAGCCGGCCGGCTCGGACCGCGGCCTGATCGATGCCATCAATGCGGTGGAAGCGGCGATGAAGGCCGAGTTCACCGACATCCGCTGGAGCTTCTTCGAGCCCGACGTCAGCGACTGACGGGGTGGCTCAACCCTTGCGCTGCAGCTTCATCGTGGTGCACCACAAAGCCGGGCTGAGCGAGGGTCCGGGGCATGGCGAGGTCCGCTGTGGCCGGTTGCCGCAGCGCGGCATAAACATACGAGCCATCATCACACGGACGTCCTGTGAAACGGCTTTGCACAAGGCCAGAAAAGGCATCCAACGGACCATGCCAGTGTGTCCGATATTCATGTTGCATAGCACTAAATACGCTAAAGTATGGACATGAACGCCCAGCTTGCCCTGCTCCCGACCACCCTTGCCGCCACCCTCGGCGCGGTGCCGCCGCGCAGCGCGGAGCGCTTCGCCCCACGCCTTGCCGGCGTCACGCCCGCCGGCCACGGCGAGACCGTGCGCACGCGCGATGGCCGCAGCCTGTTCCTGCGCGGCATCCGCCCGGACGACGTGGCCGCGCTGCAGCGCTGCTTCACGCGGCTGTCGCCGGAGGACATCCGCCGCCGCTTCCTGCACGCGATGTCCGAGCTGCCCGACCCGATGGCGCATCGGCTGTGCAACATCGATCCGGCGCTGGAAACGGCCTTCGTACTGATGGACGAGTCGGCGGAGCCGGCCGAGATGCGCGGCGTGGGCCGCATCTACGTCGACGAGTCGGCCGACAGCGCCGAGTTCTCGGTGCTGGTGGAACGCGACTGGAATCGGCGCGGCCTGGGTGCCCTGCTGATGCAGCTCCTGGTCGACGACTGCCGCCACCGCGGCCTGCACGAGATCTGGGGCTACGTGCTGATGGAAAACCGCCCGATGCTGGAGCTGTGTCGCGAGCTCGGCTTCCAGCGCCGCGCCGCGACCGGCGAGCCTGGCACCGCGCAGATCTCGCTCAAGCTGTGAAGGGGCGTCGGGACTGAAGCCCCTCCCACAGGAGGCACCGGGCCGAAGCTCCTCCCACATGGCATCGTTGGCCGTGGCGGATGACTCCAAGCGGGCCGGCCTGACGGGGCGCTCGCGGTACACTTGCAGGCTTTCCGCGCGCCCTGCGCGTCGACGAGCCACGCGCCAGTCCATGCCCGCTTCCAGCCCCACGATCACCCATCCGCCGCTCCCCACCACGCCGCGCCAGCGCCGCTACTGGACGCCGCCGCACGGCTCCGCGCGCGCGCTGCTGATCGCCGAGGCGGCGCGTTCGCACCGCGGCCTGCTGGTGGCGGTGACCCGCGACACCCAGCGCGCTGCGGCGCTGGAGGATGAGCTCAAGCTGTTCGCCGGCAGCCTGCCGGTACTGCACTTCCCGGACTGGGAAACTCTGCCCTACGACATCTTCAGCCCGCACTCGGAGATCGTCTCCCAGCGCATCGCCACGCTGTACCGGCTGCCGTCGGTGACGCGCGGCGTGCTGGTGGTGCCGGTGGCCACGCTGATGCAGCGCATAGCCCCGCGCAGCCACATCACCGGCGCCGGCCTGATGCTGGCACGCGGCCAGAAGCTGGACCTGCTCGCCGAGCAGCGCCGGCTGGAAGCGGCCGGCTACCGCTACGTGCCGCAGGTGGCCGAGGCCGGCGACTTCGCCGTGCGCGGCGCCTTGATCGACATCTTCCCGATGGGCGCGGCCGAGCCCTACCGCATCGAGCTGTTCGACGACGAGGTGGAGTCGATCCGCAGCTTCGATCCGGAAACGCAGCGCTCGCAGCAGCCGGTGGACAAGGTGGAATTGCTGCCCGGCCGCGAGTTCCCGCTCACCGAGAACGCCGCCAGGGACTTCCGCACCCGCCTGCGCGAACGCTTCCCGATCGACATCCGCCGCTGCCCGCTCTACCAGGACATGAAGGAGGGCGTGACGCCCGGCGGCATCGAATACTACCTGCCGCTGTTCTTCGAGCACACCGCCACGCTGTTCGACTACCTCGCCAGCGATGCGCTGTTGGTGCTGGGCGAAGGCGCCGGCGAGGCGGCCGAACAGTTCTGGATACAGACCGCCGAGCGCTACGATCAGCGCGCGCACGACATCGAGCGCCCGGTGCTGCCGCCGGCCGAGTTGTACCTGTCGCCCGAGCAACTGCGCGAGCAGTGGAACAGGCGCCTGCGCGTGGAGATCGTGCCCTCCGGCCACGAGCACAGCGTGGACGCCGGCACCCAGCCGGCGCCCGAGGTGCCGCTCAATCGCAAGGGCGAGGAGCCGGGCACGGCGCTTCGGCATTTTCTTGAGAGCTACCGGGGGCGCGTGCTGGTCGCCGCCGATTCGGCCGGGCGGCGTGAGTCGCTGATCGAGCAGCTGGCGGCGGCAGGGATGAAGCCCGTCCAGGTCGAGAGCTGGGGAGCATTCCTCGGCGCCGGGGGAGAGGGAGTCCCGCCGCCTCGGGCCGGGGGAGAGGGAGTCCCGCCGCCTCGGGCCGGGGGAGAGGGAGTCCCGCCGCCTCGGGCCGGGGGAGAGGGAGTCCCGCCGCATCGGGCCGGGGGAGAGGGAGCCGCGTCACGTACAGTCGGGGGAGAGGGAGTAGAGACTCGCTTCGCCATCACCATCGCCTCACTGGAACAGGGTTTCGCGCTCACCAGGCCGGCCATCACCGTGCTCACCGAGCGCGAGCTGTTCGGCGAGCGCGTGCGCAGCGAGCGCAAGCGCCGGCGCGGTCAGGCGCGCGATCCCGACGCGATCATCCGCGACCTCACCGAGCTGTCGATCGGCTCGCCGATCGTGCACGTCGACCACGGCGTGGGTCGCTACCAGGGTCTGGAGTCGATGGAACTCGGCGGCATGCAGGGCGAGTTCCTGATCATCGAGTACGCCAAGGGCGACAAGCTCTACGTGCCGGTGGCGCAGCTCGGCCTGGTCAGCCGCTACTCCGGCACCGCGCCGGAGCTGGCGCCGCTGCATTCGCTCGGCGGCGACGCCTGGGAGCGCGCGCGCAGGAAGGCGGCCGAGAAGGTGCGCGACGTCGCCGCCGAGTTGCTGGCGATCTATGCCCAGCGCGAGGCGCGCGGCGGCGAGTCGATGGCGGTGGATCGCCAGCTGGTGGAGGAATTCGGCGCCAGCTTTCCGTTCGAGGAGACGCCGGACCAGAGCCAGGCGATCGACGCGGTGCTGGCGGACCTCGCCGCCCCGCGCGCGATGGACCGGGTGATCTGCGGCGACGTGGGCTTCGGCAAGACCGAGGTCGCGCTGCGCGCCGCGTTCGCCGCCGCCACCGCCGGCAGGCAGGTCGCCGTGCTGGTGCCGACCACGCTGCTCGCGCAGCAGCACTACCGCAATTTCGCCGACCGCTTCGCCGACTGGCCGGTGAAGGTGGACGTGCTGTCGCGCTTCCGCTCCACCAAGGACGTGAAGGAGGCGCTCAAGCGCCTCGCCGACGGCCAGATCGACGTGATCGTGGGCACCCACAAGCTGCTGCAGCCGGACATCAGGTTCAAGAACCTGGGCCTGGTGATCGTCGATGAGGAGCAGCGCTTCGGCGTGCGCCAGAAGGAGCAGCTGAAGAAGCTGCGCGCCGAGGTGGATCTCTTGACCATGACCGCCACGCCGATCCCGCGCACGCTGAACATGGCGATGGCCGGCCTGCGGGACCTGTCGCTGATCGCCACGCCGCCGGCGCACCGCATGGCCGTGCGCACCTTCGTGGCGGCGTGGGATCCGGCGACGATCCGCGAGGCGTTCCAGCGCGAGCTGTCGCGCGGCGGCCAGGTGTATTTCCTGCACAACGAGGTGGAGTCGATCGAGCGCACCCGGCGCGAGCTGGAGGAACTGGTTCCCGAGGCGCGCATCGGCATCGCCCACGGCCAGATGCCCGAGCGCGAGCTGGAAAACGTAATGGCGGATTTCCACCGCCAGCGCTTCAACGTGCTGGTGTGCACCACGATCATCGAGACCGGCATCGACATCCCGACCGCCAACACCATCATCATCAACCGCGCCGACCGCTTCGGCCTCGCGCAGCTGCACCAGCTGCGCGGCCGCGTCGGCCGCTCGCACCATCGCGCCTATGCCTACCTGGTGGTGCCGGACCGCAAGTCGATGACGCCCGATGCGGAGAAACGGCTGGAAGCGCTGGCCTCGCTGGAGGAACTGGGCGCCGGCTTCACCCTGGCCACCCACGACCTGGAAATCCGCGGTGCCGGCGAGCTGCTGGGCGACGAGCAGTCCGGCCAGATCCAGGAGATCGGCTTCGGCCTCTACACCGAGCTGCTGGACCGCGCCGTGCGCGCGCTGAAGAGCGGCAAGGTGCCGGACTTCGACTTGAGCTCCGAGCACGAGACCGAGGTGGAGCTGCACCTGCCGGCATTGATCCCGGACGACTACCTGCCCGACGTGCACGCCCGCCTGACGCTGTACAAGCGCATCGCCAGCGCGAAGAGCGACGAGCACCTGCGCGACCTGCAGGTGGAGATGATCGACCGCTTCGGCCTGCTGCCCGAGCCGACCAAGACGCTGTTCGCGCTGGCCACGCTGAAGCTGATGGCCACGCCGCTGGGCATCCGCAAGCTGGACTTCGGCCCGAACGGCGGGCGCATCCTGTTCCGCGAGAAACCCGAGGTGGACCCGCTGCTGATCATCAAGCTGATCCAGAGCCTGCCGCGGGTCTACAAGCTGGAAGGCCAGGACAGGCTCAAGGTCACGCTGGACCTGCCCGGCGCCACCGAGCGCATCCGCAGCGCGCAGGAAGTGCTGATCATGCTCGGCGCGCGGCGGCCGTCCTGAGGCGATCGCGCAGGCGGATATCCAGCGCGGCGGCGGAACGCTGCAAGATTTCCAGCAGGTCGGCAAAGGCCGGATCGCGCGGTGACAAACTGCACGCCGTGATCGTCGGCATCGCCGCTGTCGGTGCCGCGCGTGGCGGGACGCCCGCCGGTGCCGATGGCGAGAGGGTACCGGCGACGTCAGCTGGCCGCGCCCGCGCGCACCAGGTATTGCACGCTGAACATGCCTTCGGGATCGAGCCACACGTTGCGCACGTCCAGGCCGGCACGGTGGGCCAGCGCGGCGAAGTCCTCGAGCGAGTACTTGCAGCTGTATTCCACCTGCATCGCCTCGCCGTCGCGAAAGCGCACCAGTTGGCGACCCACGCTGACGTTCTGCTCGGCGGTGGAGACAATGTGCGTCTCGATGCGGCCGGCCATCGGGTTGTAGCGTGCGCGGTGGCGGAAGCGCTCCAGGTTGAAGTCGCTGCCGGTGGCACGGTTGACGTGGGCCAGCATGTTGAGGGTGAACCTGGCGGTGACGCCGGCCGCATCGTTGTACGCCGCTTCCAGCACGGCGACGTCCTTCTTGAGGTCGACACCGATCAGGATGCCGCCGCTCTCGCCCATCTCGCCGCGCATCTTGCGCAGCAGCGTGGCGGCCTCGGTGGCGTCGAAATTGCCGATGGTGGAACCGGGGAAATAGATCACGGTGCGGCGCGCGGCGCGCGGTGAGATCGGCAGGCGCAGCGGCCTGGTGAAGTCGGCGCACAGCGGCTGCATGGGCACGTGCGGAAAGCGCAAGGCAAGGCGCTGCACGCTCAGCCGCAGCGGCTCGGGCGAAAGCTCCACCGGCACGTAGGCCACCGGCGCGGCGAGCTGCTGCAGCAGGATGTCGGTCTTGATCGCGTGGCCGCTGCCGTATTCGACCAGGCGCACGTCCGGGCCGAGCGTCTGCGCGATCTGCGAACCCAGCGTCTGCATCAGCGCGATCTCGCAGCGGGTGAGGTAGTACTCCGGCTGCTCGCAGATCTGCTCGAACAGGTGCGAGCCGTGCTCGTCGTAGAACAGCCACGAGGGCAGCCGCTTGGGGCTGGCACGCAGGCCGCGCTGGACGATCTCCAGCACCAGATTGTCGGGTGGGCGACGGTCATCGTCGCGAAGATCCGCTACTTGTGAACTCATCGATCGTGTCCCAGTCGAATTCCCGCGAACTGCCAGCGGGCATGCGGTGGAAAGAAGTTGCGATAGCTTGCCCGCACGTGGTCGCACGGCGTGACACAACTGCCGCCGCGCAGCACCCACTGGCCGTTCATGAACTTGCCGTTGTATTCGCCCAGCGGGCCGGACAGCGGCTGAAAACCGGGGTAGCCGACGTAGGGCGAGGCGGTCCATTCCCACACGTCGCCGAACATCTGCAGCAAACCGTCGCCACCGGCCGGCGCCGGCTGCGGATGGAAGTGGCCGCGGTCCTGCAGGTTGCCCTGCACGGGCAACGCGACGGCGGCCGATTCCCACTCGGCCTCGGTGGGCAGGCGCGCGCCGGCCCAGCGGGCGAAGGCGTCGGCTTCGAAATAGCTCAGGTGACATACCGGCGCGGCCGGATCGAGCGCGGTCACGCCATGCAGGGTGAATTCGCTGGCCAGGTCGTCCTGCCAGTACAGCGGCCGCTGCCAGCCTTCGGCCTGCACCGTGGCCCAGCCGTCGGAGAGCCAGAGGCCGGGTTCGCGGTAGCCGCCGTCGTGGACGAAGGCGAGGTATTCGGCATTGGTCACCAGCCGGTTGGCCAGCGCATGCGGCTGCAGCAGGGCGCGATGGCGCGGCGTCTCGTTGTCGAAGGCGAAGCCGTCGCCGACATGGCCGATCTCGACGATGCCCCCGCGTTCAGCCACCCAGCGTATCGGCGCCGCAGGCGTCGCCGCCGGGCGGCGCGACGGTTCGCTGTACGCAGGCCGCAGCGGGTTGCACCACAGCGCGTGCTTGATGTCGGTGAGCAACAGCTCCTGATGCTGTTGTTCGTGGTTCAGGCCCAGCTCCACCAGCATGGCGAGGTCCGGATCGTCATCAGTCGACAACTGTTCGCCCACCGCCTCGTCAATGCAACGTCGGTAATCGAGCACCTCGGCCAGCGAGGGCCGCGACAGCAGGCCGCGCTGCGGCCGGGCGTGCATCGCCCCCACCGACTGGTAATAGGAGTTGAACAGCGTCATCCATGCCGGCCGGCGCGGCGCATGGCCGGCACGGCGCGACAGCACGAACTGCTCGAAGAACCAGGTGGTGTGGGCCAGGTGCCATTTGCCCGGGCTGGCGTCGGGCATCGACTGCACCATCAGGTCTTCCGCACTCAGCGGCGCGGCGAGCGAGACGGTGCGTTGCCGGATGGTGTGGAACCGCTGCTGGAGGTCGGTGGCGGCAGCCGTGGAAGATGCCAACCTCACGAGACGCTCCCGCAGGAGGGCAGCCGATCGGCAAGGTGGCGGTGACGGCGGAGGCGCATGCTCATGCGGGGAGCCGGGCAACGGAAACCAGCGCCTGATGGTGCCGCAGGATACGTTCAGATCCTGTGATACGCCGATGGCAGATAGTGCATCCAGGCCCCGGCATGCGCATGCCGTGGCCACTCCTGCCGGCTCCGGCAATTGCATGACGAGGTGACCCATGAAAACGCAGCTTTCCGCCATGCTGATGGCGATCGCAATGGGAATGGCCGCGGCCGCAGCCACAGCCGCCGATACGCCGCACGCACGCACGCCCATCAAGCCGATCGGCGACTGCATCCGCATCGACCAGATCAACGAGTGGCACATCGTCGACAACCGTACCGCCACCGTCCGCACCGGACCGAAGCGCTATCGCGTCGACCTGCAAAGTGACTGCCCGCGCCTCGGGCTGGGGCCGGCCGGCCTGATCTTCCATCCCAACCGCTCGAATGCCGCCATCGGCGCCATGCGCATCTGCGGCGAGGTGGGCGAGACGGTGCGCTCGGAAAACCAGCCGCCGTGCGCGATCCAGTCGGCGCGGATCATCGACAAGGCCGAGTTCGACCGATTGTCGGCCCACGCCAGCCGCAGCGGCAGTGCCGCCGACCAGCCTGCGCACTGAGAGGGTGTCGACAAAATAATCAGCTTGCGAGTCTGGTAGCAAGGATACGCGCCTCGACCAGCCAAACCCAAGCCACCGGTGCCCATGACGAACGGTCGTGGTGCGCCATCAGGCGGCGGG
>NZ_JBMSDZ010000037.1:0-16318 GCF_049445995.1 Dyella sp. KRB-257
AGGCCACGCAACTGCTCGACACCGCTGGCGCCCTACGCCTCGTCCCCACCCCGGTCGACACCGGCATCCCCGAGGTTGTTACATAGAAATCTCGCGCCGTGTGTTGGGTTACTGTTGACACGTTCCGTGGGATGGATCCATCTCTCAGTCGAGGCGGTAGCCGAACTGCTCTTGGAACTCGGCATGGAACTGGTCGTACGTGAAAGACTGGTTCTGGGTGCCGGGGTGCTCCACTTTCAGAGCACCCATTAGCGAGGCCATCCGCCCCACTGTCGGCCAATCACACCCTTGCATGATTCCAAAAATAAGGCCCGCGCGATAAGCGTCGCCGCAGCCGGTAGGATCGATCACCTGCCGCTCTTGCGCCGGCGGAATCACGTGGGTGGTGTCGCCGGTGTGGATCATGGAGCCGCGCGGTCCCTGCGTGACGATGTAGGCAGTGACACGCGAAGCGATTTCAGCGGCCGACCAGCCCGTACGCGTCTGCAGCAGCTGCGATTCATAGTCGTTGACGATCACGTACGTGGACTTCTCGATCATCGCGCGGAACTCGGCGCCGTCGAACAGCGGCATGGCCTGGCCGGGGTCGAAGATGAACGGCACGCCGCGTGCAGCGAACTCATCCACGTGCTGCAGCATGGCCTCGCGGCTATCCGGTGCGACGATCGCGAAGCCAATCTCGGGGATGTCGCGCACGTGGTTCTCGTGCGCGCTCGCCATGGCGCCGGGGTGAAAAGCGGTAATCTGGTTATTGTCCAGATCCGTGGTGATGAAGCATTGCGGCGTGAACTGGTCATCGTATTCACGCACGTAATCCAGACGGATGCCGCAGTCGACCAGATGCTTGCGATAGGGGGCGAAATCCTGGCCCACCGCCGCCACGGGCAGCGGGTCGGCGCCGAGCAGCTTGAGGTTATAGGCAATGTTGCCGGCGCAGCCGCCGAACTCCCTGCGCATCCGCGGCACCAGGAAGGAGACATTCAGGATGTGCACCTGGTCGGGCAGGATGTGGTTCTTGAACTGGTCCTGGAACACCATGATGGTGTCGTAGGCCAGCGATCCGCAGATGACGGCTGACATGATGCGTGAGTGCCTCGGCAAGATGGTTGGGCCGCGTGGAACGCGACCGCGCATGACGCCGTGACGTCGCGCCCCGGCAAAGTCTTAAATCGTACCGGGAACCGCTCGAATTGGCGACTTCGGGGGGCGGCGGAAAGCTGCTCTGTCGCCCGAGAAAGTGCCGATATCATCCCGTCCCACAAGGCTTTCTTAACGTCACGGTCCTTGCGTGGCGTAGCTGTGCTGACTAGACTGGCGCGCTTGCTTTTCAGCCAGTCGGACACGCGGCGACCCCATGTTCAAGAAGTTTCGCGGGATCTTTTCCAACGACATCTCCATCGATCTCGGCACGGCCAACACGCTGATCTACGTACGGGGTCAGGGCATCGTGCTCAACGAGCCGTCGGTGGTCGCCATTCGCCAGGATCGCGGTCCGGGCGGTCCACGCACCGTGGCCGCCGTGGGTACCGACGCGAAGCGCATGCTGGGCCGCACGCCCGGCAACATTGCGACCGTGCGGCCGATGAAGGATGGCGTCATCGCCGATTTCACCATGACCGAGGCGATGCTGCAGCACTTCATCAAGCAGGTGCACAAGTCGCGCATGCTGCGTCCGAGTCCGCGCGTGCTGGTGTGCGTGCCGTGCGGTTCCACCCAGGTCGAGCGCCGCGCGATCAAGGAATCGGCCGAAGGCGCCGGCGCCCGCGACGTGTTCCTGATCGAGGAGCCGATGGCCGCGGCGATCGGCGCCGGCATTCCGGTGCACGAAGCGCGCGGCTCGATGGTGCTGGACATCGGTGGCGGCACGTCTGAAGTGGCGGTGATCTCGCTCAACGGCATCGTTTACTCCGCTTCGGTGCGCGTCGGTGGCGACCGCTTCGACGAGGCCATCATCAACTACGTGCGCCGCAACCACGGCACGCTGATCGGCGAGTCCACTGCCGAGCGCATCAAGCTGGAAATCGGTTGCGCGTTCCCGCAGAGCGAGGTGAAGGAGATCGAGATCTCCGGCCGCAACCTGGCCGAGGGCGTGCCGCGCATGTTCACGATCAACTCCAACGAGATCCTCGAAGCGCTGCACGAGCCGCTTGCCGGCATCGTGGCCGCGGTGAAATCGGCGCTGGAACAGACCCCGCCGGAGCTGTGCTCCGACGTGGCCGAGCGCGGCATCGTGCTGACCGGCGGCGGCGCGCTGTTGCGCGACCTCGACCGGCTCATCTCCGAGGAAACCGGCCTGCATGTGCAGGTGGCCGACGATCCGCTCACCTGCGTCGCACGCGGTGGCGGCAAGGCCCTGGAGCTGATCGATCTGCACGGCAGCGACTTCTTCGCAGCCGAGTAATCGTGGCCGCTCCGCTCGCCGGTGAATGGCCCCGGATGTGTTGCGCCCATGGCGCTGCCTGCATGGCGATGCGAAGGGTATCGGTGTTGATGGTGCTCAGCCGCATCCCCGGGGGAACATCGTCATGGGGTTGAATCGCGAGGAATCCTCGCCGCTGTTTGCCGGCACCGTGGCGGGCACGTTGAGGTTGCTCGCCTATCTGGCGCTGGCCATGGTGCTCATGGTGCTCGATCACCGCAACGGCTGGACTTGGCGCGTGCGCTATGCCGCCGCGGTGGTGGTCGAGCCGCTGTACCGGTTGGCCGGGGCGCCCAGTGCCGGCATGCATGCATTGGCCACGGCGTTTTCCGAACGCCAGGCGCTGACCGAACAGAACCAGCGGCTGCGCGAAGACCTGCTGCTTGCCAACGCCAAACTCAACCGCATGGCTTCGGTGGCGGAGCAGAACCAGCGACTGAAGGAATTGCTCGACACCCAGCATAGCCTGGAGCTCAACGTACAGCTGGCCCGTGTGGTGGGAGTGGACCTGGGGCCGGCAGAATACCGCCTGATGATCGGCTCCGGCGCCAACAACGGCGTCAAGGTCGGGCAGCCGGTGATCGATGCCCGCGGCGTGATGGGGCAGGTGATCCACGTGTTGCCGAGCACGGCGGTGGTGATGCTGGTTACCGATCCGGCGCATGCGCTGCCGGTGACGATCGAGCGTACCGGGTTGCGCACGATCGCCTACGGGGCACGCGACGGCAATGGCCTGATGCTGCCGGACATCCCGATGGCGGCGGATGTGCAGGCGGGCGACCGCCTGCTCACCTCGGGTCTGGGCGGCCGGTTTCCCTCCGGTTTTCCGGTAGGCACGATCACCCGCGTGCAGCCTTCGGCCACCGGCATGTTTCTCGAAGCCACCGCCACTCCGGCCGCCGACATCGATCGCAGTGAGGACGTGCTGCTGTTGCACGACCAGGCCGAGCCGGTCGGCCCACCGGCGCCGGCGACTCCGGCCGGTCCACCGGCCGGCCTCGCTGCGTCGGCGAGTGCCCCCATGTCGCCGGCAGCAACCAGGGCCACGGGAATCCCGCCATGAATCGCCATCGCCTCGCCGTGACCTGGTTCGGCACGACGCTCGTCGTCGCCCTGCTGGCCATGCTGGTGCCGCTGCCTGCGGTGCTGCAGCCTTTCAAGCCGTACTGGCCGGCGCTGGTGCTGCTGTACTGGTCGCTGGAGTCGGGTGAACGGGTCAATCTGGGCCTGGCCTTCCTGGTGGGGCTGTTCGCCGACCTGCTCGATGGAGTGCTGCTCGGCGAGCAGGCGCTGCGCCTCACCGCGCTGGTGTTCATCGCCCTGCGCTTCCGCTCGCGCCTGCGTTTCTTTCCGATGTGGCAGCAGACGCTGGCAGTGCTGGCGCTTCTGCTGAACGACCGCGTGCTGCTGCTGATCGTGCGCGTGTTTGCCGGCGCGACATCGCCGCCGCTGAGCTGGTGGTACGCGCCTTTCGTGGGAGCGGCGCTGTGGCCGTTCCTGTTCCTGCTGCTGGATGACCTGCGCATCCGTCTGCGCATCGTCTGAGCACCTAGGCCGTGAGCAAGCGCCGTGGAAGCCGCCTGCACCGCGCGATCAAGGATCCGCGCGGCGAGAATGCGCTGTTCCGCCAGCGTGCGCTGGCCGGCTTCGGCATCATCCTGCTCGGGCTGCTGGTGCTGGTGGGGCGTTACGCCTTCCTGCAGGTGCTGCATCACGACGAATTCGCCACCCGCTCGGAGGCGAACCGCGTCAAGCCCCGGGCGATTCCGCCGGCGCGCGGATTGATCTACGACCGCAACGGCGTGCTGCTGGCCGACAACGTGCCGGCGTTCCGGCTCGAAGTGGTGCCCGAGCAGGTGCCGGACATGAAGGCGATGCTGGCGCAGATCGGCGCGGTGGTGCCACTGAGCGACGACGACATCGACGCGTTCAAGAAGCAGCTGGCGCAGAGTCGACGGTTCGACAGCGTGCCGCTGAAATTGCACCTGTCCGAGGACGACATCGCCCGCTTCGCCATCAACCGCTGGCGCTTCCCCGGCGTGGACGTGGTGCCGTATCTCACCCGGCGCTACCCGTTCGGTGCGCGCTTTGCACACATCATCGGCTACGTGGGACGCATCGACGACAACGACCTCAAGCGGCTCGACCCGGTGCGCTACAAGGGCACCACCCACGTCGGGCGCAGCGGCCTGGAGCGCGCCTACGAGGGTGTGCTGCACGGCACGCCGGGTTACGAGCTGGTGGAGGTGAATGCGGACGGCCGCACCCAGCGCGTGCTGGAAACGCACCCGCCGATTCCCGGCAAGAACCTCTATCTCAGTATCGATACCCGCATCCAGAAGGCGGCCGAAGATGCCTTCGCCGGCCGGCCTGGCGCCGCGGTGGCGATCGATCCGCGCAACGGCCAGGTGCTGGCCATGGTCAGCGTGCCGAGCTTCGATCCCAACCTGTTCGTCAACGGCATCAGCGCCGTCGACTACAGGACGCTCACCAGCGATCCGGACAAGCCGCTGTACAACCGCGCCCTGCGCGGCGTGTATCCGCCCGGCTCCACGGTGAAGCCGCTGATCGGCCTGGCCGGGCTGGAAGCGGGCATTCGCACGCCGCAGGACACGGTGGTGTCCACCGGCCAGTACTGCATTCCCGGTACCACGTTCTGCCGCCGCGACGACCAGCGCGGCGGCGTGGGCCGGGTGGATCTGGCCGAGGCGATCGAGCAGTCGGTCAACACGTATTTCTACAAGCTGGCGCTGGACCTGGGCATCGATCGGCTCAGCGCCTACATGAGCAAGTTCGGCTTCGGCCGTCCGACCGGGATCGACCTGGTCGGCGAGTCCGACGGCGTGCTGCCCTCGCGCGAGTGGAAGCAGGCGCATTCGCGCGAGCCCTGGTATCCCGGCGAGACGATGATCGCCGGCATCGGCCAGGGCTACTGGGCAGTGACGCCGATTCAGCTGGCCCATGCCATCGCCACGTTCGCCGGTCACGGCGTGCCGTACGCGCCGCGCCTGGTGATGGCCACCCAGGACAGCGTGGAAACCGGCCGCAGGCCGCTGCCCAATCCGCCGCAGGGACCCAGCCTGATCACCGAGCCCGCCTACTGGAACGCCGTGGACCGGGGCATGCAGCTGGTGATGTACGGTGACAAGGGCACCGGCCGCGCGCTCACGGAGGGCTTCCCGTACCGCCTTGCCGGCAAGAGCGGCACCGCCGAGCGCTACTCGCGCAAGGGCAACACCTACGACGATCGCAGCAACCTGGCCTACCTCGCCACGCGCAACCGCGCGTGGTTCGAGGTGTATGCACCGGCCGACGACCCGCAGATCGCGGTGGTCGCGGTGCTGGAGGCCGGCGCCTGGGGCGCCTCGTCGGCCGGCCCGATCACCCGCCACATCCTCGATGCATGGCTCGCCGCCAAGGGGCGCGCGGCGCCCCCGTTCACGCCGTATCGCGACGATGCCATCGGCAACGCGCCGGCACCGGTCGAGGATCTGCCCGTCGCACCGGCCGACGCGCAGCCGGCGCAGGCCGGCTCGACGCCCGACCACGGAGGCACGCCATGATCCAGTCGCTGTACATGCGCATGCGCCGCTTCGTGCGCCGCCTGATGACGCGGCAGCGGATCGACCTGCCGCTCGCCTTCGGCCTGTTCCTGCTGGCCTGCGCCAGCCTGATGACGCTCTACAGCGCCGGCGACCGCAGCCTCGCGCTGGTGGGCGGGCAGGCGGCGCGCTTCGCGATGGGGGGCGCGCTGCTGCTGCTGGTCTCGCGCATTCCGCCCTCGACGCTGCGTACCTGGACGCCGTGGCTGTACGCCGGCAGTACCGGGCTGCTGGTGCTGGTGGCCCTGCTGGGCGAGGGGCGCGGCGCCTATCGCTGGCTCGACCTGGGCGTGATGCGCTTCCAGCCGTC
Organism: Dyella sp. KRB-257; assembly: GCF_049445995.1. Classification (NCBI taxonomy): domain Bacteria; kingdom Pseudomonadati; phylum Pseudomonadota; class Gammaproteobacteria; order Lysobacterales; family Rhodanobacteraceae; genus Dyella; species Dyella sp. KRB-257. The sequence continues at coordinate 6,332 of NZ_JBMSDZ010000037.1, forward strand.
GGAGCTGCTCAAGCTCACCATGCCGATGATGGTGGCCTGGTACCTGCATCCGCGCCAGCTGCCGCCGAGCTGGAAGGACATCGCCATGGTCGGTCTGCTGATCGCCATCCCGGTCGGGCTGATCGCCGAGCAGCCGGATCTGGGCACCGCGCTGCTGGTGGCCGGTGCCGGGGCGTTCGCGCTGTTCCTGTCCGGCATGGCGTGGTGGCGCATCGGCATGCTGCTCGGCGCCGCCGCGGCGATGGTGCCGGTAGGCTGGCACTTCATGCACCAGTACCAGCGTGACCGCGTGCTGACCCTGCTCAACCCCGAGTCGGACCCGCTGGGCAACGGCTGGCACATCATTCAGTCGCAGATCGCGGTAGGTTCGGGCGGGGTGTTCGGCAAGGGCTGGCTGCACAGTACCCAGTCGCGGCTGGACTTCCTGCCCGAGCACACCACCGACTTCATCTTCGCGGTGTTTTCCGAGGAGTTCGGCCTGGTCGGGGTAATCGCGATCCTCATGCTGTACGCCTTTATCATCGGCCGCTGCCTGTGGATCGCGATGGAGGCGCGCGACACCTACTCGCGCCTGCTCGCCGGCGCGATCGGCATGAGCTTCTTCGTCTACGTGCTGGTCAACGGCGGCATGGTCGCCGGCATGCTGCCGGTGGTCGGCGTGCCGATGCCGCTGATCAGCTACGGCGGCACGTCCGCGGTGTCGCTGCTGACCGGCTTCGGCGTGCTGATGTCGATCCATGCCAACCGCAAGATGCACCAGTGAACGCCCGGCGTCGCGACGTCGCCGGTCATCGGGCCGGCCGCGGCGCGCGTGTCGGCAGCCTGTCGGGCCTTGGTTGGCCGGGCCGCGAATCCGGCGGTGCGGCGCCTATTCCTGCCGCTTCCTGGCCCATGGAGCCACGATGGGCCGGCGAATCGTCAGCGATCTGTCCTCGCACCGCCGAATGCTCGCCTCGACCACCCAAGCCTGTAAGGGCTGTTAGGCTCTGCCCGCCCACCCATCTCCGAGCCGTGCCCTGATGATTGTCCGCAACGCGACCCGTGTCCTCCGCCTGGTCATCGCGTGGGGCCTGCTCGCCGCCCCGGTCATCCCGCCCCTGCATGCGCAGACTCATCCCGGCCAGGCCGCACTGGTGCGCGAGGTGGCGCGCGACACCGGCCAGGATCCGGCCGAGCTCGACCGACTGCTCGACGGCGCGACGAAGCAGCAGAGCATCCTCGATGCGATCAGTCGTCCAGCCGAAGCCAAGCCGTGGCGGGATTACCGCCCGATCTTCATGACCGGGCAGCGCATTGCCGACGGCGTGGAGTTCTACCGCGAGCATCGCGCGCTGCTGGAGCAGGTCGGCCAGCAGTACGGCGTGGCGCCGGAATACATCGTGGCGATCCTCGGCGTGGAGACCAACTACGGCCGCCTCGGCGGCAAGTACAAGGTGCTCGATGCGCTGGTCACGCTGGGGCTGTACTACCCGCCGCGCGCCACGTTTTTCCGCGAGCAGCTGAAGGTGCTGCTGGAACTGCCGGCCAATCATCTCGCCGGTCCGCTCGACACCCTGCTGGGCTCCTACGCCGGCGCGCAGGGCTGGGGCCAGTTCATGCCCTCGAGCATCCGCGATTTCGCCGTCGACGCCGACCACGACGGGCGCATCGACCTGCGCAACTCGCTGCCGGACATCTTCGCCAGCGTCGCCAACTACCTTGCCGGACACGGCTGGGTGCGCGGCGGTCCGGTGGCGATGCGCGCCCAGCCCGACAGCGCGGCCAGGCCGATCACGGTCGAGGACAGCCAGCCGCAGTGGCCGCTGGAACAGCTCGAAGCCTGGGGCTACGCGCCGCTGGCGCCGGCCAACCCGGGCGAGCCGAGCAGTCTGCAGACGCTCGACGGCGCGGCGGGTCCGGAATACTGGTTCACCTTCCAGAACTTCCACGTCATCACCACCTACAACCGCAGCCCGCTCTACGCGATGGCCGTGCATCAGCTGGCGCAGGCGATCGACGCGGGCGTGCAGCAGGCGGATGCCACGCCATGAGGCGCCTGCAGGGCGCGCTGCTGTTGGCGACGGCGCTGCTGCTGGCCGGATGCGCGGGCCACCAGGCGCGTCCCGCGCACACCGGCGGCACCAGCGGAACGCGCCATGCGTCCGGTACATCGCGCACCCGCGCCGGCGATGCCTTCCACGACGACATCCGCAAGGGCCAGGCCAGCCGCTACCGCGACCGCAGCGACAGCGTGCCCACTGGCAACCCGCCGGACGTGAGCAAGCTGGTCGAACCCACCCCGCGCTGGGAGCCGCGGTCGGCCTACGGCAACAAGTCGCCCTACACCGTGCTCGGTCACACCTACCGTGTGCTGCCCTCGGCGCGCGGCTACGTGGAGCGCGGCATCGCCTCGTTCTACGGCAACAAGTTCCACGGTTACAAGACATCGAGCCTGGAGAACTACGACATGTACCAGTTCTCCGCCGCGCACAAGACGCTGCCGCTGCCCAGCTACGCGCGCGTCACCAACCTGGCCAACGGCAAGAGCGTGATCGTGCGCATCAACGATCGCGGCCCGTTCCACGCCAACCGACTGATCGATCTCTCCTACGCCGCGGCGGTGAAGATCGGCATCTGGCCCAAGGGCACCGGTATGGTGGAAGTGCGGGCGATCGATCCCGCCCATCCGGACGATGTGCCGCCGGCCGGGGAACCCCGCGCCGCGAATCCGGTCCCTGTTGCCGGCACCGTGCCGTCGATCTACCTGCAGGTCGGGGCGTTCACCGACGCGAGCAACGCCGAGCGGCTGGCGCAGCGGCTGCGTGCGGCCCACCTGGGACAGGTCCGGGTGCTCCGGTTGCAGAGCAGCGGCCGGTCGATCCGCCGCGTGCGCGTCGGCCCGCTGCCGGATGCTGAACGGGCCGACGAGGTCGCGCGGCGGATCGAGGCGATGGGCCTGCCCGCGCCGCAGCTCGCGGTAGACTGAGCGGTATTTCTTCACGGATGGCATGTCGCGTGCCGTCCCTTGCCAGACGGGATTGAACACAACGATGAGCCTTGTCCGCCGTACCCTGGTTGCATTCGCCGCCACCGCCGCCCTCGTGGCTGGCGCCGCGCTGGCCCAGCAGGCCCCGCCGCATCCCTCGCCGGTGCCGCGCCCGGTCGTGCCGGAGGCGCCGGTGCCGCCGCCGCCGGACGTGGACGGCAAGGCCTGGGTGCTGATGGATTACGCCACCGGCCAGATCCTCGCCTCGAAAGAACCGGATCTGCGCGTCGAACCGGCCTCGATCACCAAGATCATGACCGACTACGTGGTCTCCGCCGAAATCGCCAACGGCCGCATCCACATGACCGACCCGGTCACCATCAGCGAGCACGCCTGGCGTGGCGGCGGTGCCGGCACCGACGGCTCCACCAGCTTCCTCAAGCTGGGCAGCCAGGTGCCGCTGAAGGATCTGCTGTACGGCATGATCATCCAGTCCGGCAACGACGCGGCGATCGCGCTGGCCGAGCACACCGCCGGTTCCGAAGACGCCTTCGCCAACCTCATGAATGCCTATGCCAGGCAACTGGGCATGGTGAACACCCACTTCGAGAATGCCTCGGGCTACCCGATCGCCAACCACTACACCACGGCGCACGACATCGCGATCCTGTCGCGTGCGCTGATCCACGACTTCCCGGACGACTACGCCATTTCCGCGATCAAGCAGTTCGAGTGGAACGGCATCAAGCAGGGCAACCGCAACACCCTGCTGTGGCGCGATCCCAGCGTGGACGGCATCAAGACCGGCCACACCTCCGCCGCCGGCTACTGCCTGGCCGCCTCGGCCAAGCAGGGCGACTCGCGCATGATCGCCATCGTGATGGGCGCCAGTTCGGAGAAGGCGCGTGCCGACTCGGCGATGGCGCTGCTCAACTACGGCTTCCGCTTCTACGAGACCCACAAACTGTACGAGGCCGGCAAGCCGCTGGCCACGCCGCGCCTGTGGAAGGGCGCGAGCAGGACGCTGCCGCTGGGCGTCACCGATGCCGTGCAGGTCACCGTCAAGCGCGGCCAGTACGACAGGCTCAAGGCCACCATGGACGTGCCGGCCACGCTGATCGCCCCGTTCAAGCAGGGCCAGCAGGTGGGCACGCTGCGCATCACGCTGGACGGCCAGCCGGTGCAGAGCGTGCCGCTGGTGGCGCTGGCCGACGCGCCGCAGGGCGGCTTCTTCTCGCGCTTGTGGGATTCGATCCTGCTGTGGTTCCACGGCAGCGACAAGAAGGCCGACGCGGACGCCAGGTGATGCAGGACATCGATTTTTCCGACGCGAGGAAGGACGGCAAGGGCTTCCGGTTTCCCGGGGAGTTCGAGATCACCGCGATGGGCAGCGCCGGCGCCGACTTGCCGGTGCACGTGCCGCGGCTGCTGGAGGGCCACGGCCTGCACGTGCTGCACGAGACGGTGCGCTACAAGCAGTCCGCCGGCGGCAACTACGTGTCGGTCACCGTCAGCTTCCGGGCGCAGACGCGGCAAGACTACGATGCGGCGCACGCCGTGCTGCGGGCCGACCCGGACATCCGCTACACGCTTTAGCGTCGGGACTCGGGACTCGGGACTCGGGACTCGGGTTGGGCTGGGTTGCGATGGGCCGTTTTACTCTTTGGCTGGATGCCCCCATGTCGGAAGCCTTACACGGACACTGCCTCATGCCTGCTGCCTTTCCCGAGTCCCGCCCACACCCCTCCCCCCACCCCCTGCTCATCCGTCGGCTCGGTCGCCAGCCCTACGAGGCGAGTTGGAAGGCGATGAGCGCCTTCACCGACCGCCGCACCGCCGACACGCCTGACGAGCTGTGGCTGCTCGAACACGACCCGGTGTTCACCCAGGGCCAGGCCGGCAAGGCCGAGCACGTGCTGGCGCCCGGCGACATTCCGGTGGTGCAGGTCGATCGCGGCGGCCAGGTGACCTATCACGGGCCCGGCCAGATCGTCGCCTATCCGCTGATCGACCTGCGCCGCGTCGGCGTGGGCGTGCGCGAGCTGGTGCACCGCATCGAGCAGGCGCTGATCGATACGCTGGCGCACTGGAACATCGTCGCCGAGCGAGTCGAGGGCGCGCCAGGCGTGTACGTGGCCGGCGCCAAGGTCGCCGCGCTGGGCCTGCGCGTGCGGCGGGGCTGCAGCTTCCACGGGCTGGCCTTCAACGTGGCCATGGACCTGGCGCCGTTCCACCGCATCAACCCTTGTGGCTACAAGGGTTTGGCGGTAACGCAGGTGCTAGACTTGGGCGGTCCGTCGCGACTGGCGGACGTCGAAGACGTGCTCATTGGCGAGTTCTGCCGCCAATTCGGCTTCGATGCCGAGCCGGCCGCCCCCCGCCTCCCCGAACTCCCCGCGCGCGTCGCGGTCTAGGCTTGTCCATGAGCGAATCCCCCGCGACCCCCAAGACGATTCCGATCCGCACGGTTGCCGCACCGCCGGTCGACAAGCAGCTGGGCAACGACAAGATCGCCCTCAACCGCGCCGGCTTCGACACCGCCGTGCCGACCCTGCGCAAGCCCAGCTGGATCCGCGTGCGCCTGCCGCAGGGCAATGCGGTGCAGGAGCTCAAGGCGCGCCTGCGCGAGAACGCGCTGGTGACGGTGTGCGAGGAAGCCTCCTGCCCGAACATCCACGAGTGCTTCTCCAAGGGTACCGCCACCTTCATGATCCTCGGCGAGGTATGCACCCGCCGCTGCTCGTTCTGCGATGTGGCCCATGGCCGCCCCGCCGCGCCCGATCCGCTGGAGCCGGCGCGGCTGGCGCAGACCATCGCCGACATGCGCCTGAAGTACGTGGTGATCACCTCGGTCGACCGCGACGACCTGCGCGACGGCGGCGCCGAGCATTTCGCCAGCTGCATCCGCGCCACGCGGCATGCCGCGCCCGGCATCAGGATCGAGATTCTCACCCCCGACTTCCGCGGCAAGGGCCGCATGGAGCGCGCGCTGGAAGTGCTCAGGGATTTCCCGCCGGACGTGTTCAACCACAACCTGGAAACCGTGCCGCACCTGTACCGTGAAGTGCGCCCGGGCGCCGACTATCAGTGGTCGCTGGACCTGCTCAAGCGCTTCAAGGCGCAGCATCCGGACGTGCCGACCAAGTCCGGCATCATGCTGGGCCTGGGCGAGACGTACGAACAGGTGATCGAGACGCTGCGCGACCTGCGCGCGCACGACGTCGAAATGATCACCATCGGCCAGTACCTGCAGCCCACGCCGCACCATCACCCGGTGGTGCGCTACTGGACGCCGGACGAATTCGACGCGCTGCGTCGGGAGGGCGAGGCGATGGGTTTCCATCACGTCGCGTCCGGTCCGCTGGTGCGATCCTCCTATCACGCCGACCTGCAGGCGCATGCCGCAGGCGTCACCGAACTTGCCTGAGGGAACTGCATGACCTTTCGTCCTTCGCTCGCCCTGCTGGCCGCCTTCACCCTTGCCGGCAGCATTGCGGGCGTGCAGGCCCGGCAGGCGCCGGCTGCCGCTGCGGCCGCCAACGACGCGGTCACCAGTCAACCGGCACGCAAGGCATCCGTGCTGCCGCTCAAGGCCACCGCCGACGAGGCCGAGGCCGCGCAGCTTTCGGCGCGCTTCCTCACCCGCTTCCACTACGACGCGCAGCCGCTGGACGACGCCATGTCGGCGCGCATTTTCAGCAAATACCTCGACCAGCTCGACGGCGAGAAGGTGTTCTTCACGCAGGAAGACCTGGCGAAGTTCGCGCCGCTGAAGACCCGGCTGGACGACGCGATCTGGAACAAGGATCTCACCGGCCCGTTCTCGATCTTCAACCTCTACGTGCAGCGGGCCAAGGAACGCATGCACTACGCGCTGGGTCTGCTCGACAAGGGCTTCGATTTCTCCAAGGACGAGAGCTACGTCATCGACCGCGACAAGGCCGCCTGGCCGAAGGATCAGGCCGAGCTGGACAACCTGTGGCGTCAGCGCACCAAGAACGACTGGCTGCGCCTGAAGCTCGCCGGCAAGGACGACGCCGACATCCGCAAGACGCTGACCAAGCGCTATTCCACGCTGCTGGACCGCATCAGGCAGCTCGACGGCGAGGACGCGTTCCAGAGCTTCATGACCGCCTACGCGGAAACCACCGATCCGCACACCGACTACCTCGGCCCGCGCCAGGCGCAGAACTTCGACATCTCCATGAGGCTCTCGCTGGAGGGCATCGGCGCGGTGCTGCAGGCGCGCGACGAGTACACCCAGATCCGCGAGATCGTGCCCGGCGGCCCGGCCGCCAAGTCCGGCAAGCTCGAAGTGGGGGACCGCATCGTGGCGATCGGCCAGGACAACGGCCCGATGGTCGACGTGATCGGCTGGCGCCTGGACGACGTGGTCAACAAGATCCGCGGCAAGAAGGACACCACCGTGCGCATCGAGGTGCTGCCCGCCGATGCCGGTCCCGACGGCAAGCACGAGCTGGTCACGCTGGTGCGCAAGAAGGTGGTGGTGGAGGAGCAGGCGGCCAAGTCCAAGGTCATCGACATCAAGGACGGCGACGTCACCCGCAAGATCGGCGTGATCGACCTGCCCACCTTCTATGCCGACTTTGCCGCGCGCGCCAAGGGCGATCCCAACTACAAGAGCGCCACCCGCGACGTCGCCAAGCTGCTCACCGAGCTCAAGGCGCAGGACGTGGAAGGCGTGGTGATGGACCTGCGCAACAACGGCGGCGGGTCGCTCGACGAGGCCAACGAGCTCACCGGCTTGTTCATCGACACCGGTCCGGTGGTGCAGGTGCGCAAGGCCAATGGCGAGGTGGATGAGCAGGGCGACGACGACGCAGGCCTGGCGTGGAGCGGCCCGATGGCCGTGCTGGTCAACCGCGGCTCGGCCTCGGCCTCGGAGATCTTCGCCGCCGCCATCCAGGACTACGGCCGCGGCCTGATCATCGGCGAGCCAACCTTCGGCAAGGGCACCGTGCAGAACCTGGTGGACCTGGACCGCTTCGTGCAGAGCGACAGCGAGAAGCCGCAGATGGGCGAGCTGAAGATGACCATCGCCGAGTTCTTCCGCATCAACGGCGGCTCCACCCAGCTCAAGGGCGTCACGCCGGACATCCAGTTCCCCAAGAACGGCGACGAGAAGGATTTCGGCGAGTCCACCTACGACAACGCGCTGCCGTGGACGCAGATCGCGCCGGCCAATTACCAGCCGGTGGCGGACCTCAAAGCCTACCTGCCGCAGCTGGAGAAGCTGCACGACGAGCGCGTAGCCACCTCGCCGGCGTGGAGGCTGATGCTCGACCAGCTGGCGCAGTACAGGAAGATGCGCAATCAGACCACCATCTCGCTCAACCTCGCCAAGCGCCAGGCCGAGCGCAAGCAGCTGGACAAGATCCAGGCCGATTTCCTCGCCCGCCGCAAGGCGATCGACGGCGACGCCGTGCCCGCGGATGCGGACAGCAGCCTCGACGACGGCCTCAACGCCAACGAGCGCAGCCTCAAGGCCGAGCTGAAGGCGGAAAAGGAGGCGAAGAAGGCCAAGGACGTGGAGCTGGACGAAACGGCGCACATCCTGTTCGACGCGGTAGGCCTGATCAAGGCCGACCCCAGGCTGGCCGCCGAGGTGCTGCCGTACGGCGGCAAGTTCTCCACCGCGGCGGCCGTCGCCCAGGCGCCGCCACCCGCCATCGCCAAGCCCTCGCCCACGCAACCCTGAGAGACTGAGAAAAAGTCCTTGCCGGTGGCCTTGTCGACGATGTCGATGTAGTCGCGGGTGGTGGCATAGCGCGGCTGGAAGTTGCCGGGCTTCGGATCGGCGCGCCCGTAGACCAGCTCGCGGATGCTGGTGAAGAACGACTGGTCGAGCATCGGTTTGAACCCGGCGTACAGCGCCTTCGCCTGTGCCTCGTGCTCGGGCAGGTACCAGAACTCTATCGGAATGGTGTTGCCGTAGCGGCTGGCGTAGTTGCCCTTGAGCTCCTTGAACGGTCCTGCGTTGAGGGTGATCGCGTAGGTGTCCGGGTGCTTGATGCGCCAGTGCCAGGTGCGCGTGGCGCCGTGGTTCTCGATGCCGACCAGCACGCCGTTGCCCGGGGCGGCGAGATCCTTCGGCACGGTCACCCAGGTGTCGACCAGGTCCGGCTTGCCGGTGGGCTGGTCGATGCACGGCCAGAACAGGTCGCAGCCTTCGCCCTCCACCGCGCTGGCCACCCACGGCTTGCCGCTGGGCGTCGTGCTCCACACGAAGCCGCCGTCCCACGGCGCATTCTTCGCCACGTGCGGCGCACCGGCGTAGCGCACGCCGATGGTGACCCGGTCATCCTTGCCCAGCGGTTTCGACAGCGCGACGCGCAGGCGACCTTCCGGGTTGCTCCAGCGGGTGACCGGCACCGGCTGGCCGTCCACCGTGACCTGCGAGATCGGCAGATTGCGGTCCAGGTCCAGCACGATCGCGGCGGTCGGCGCGGTGGCGGTGAAGGTCAGCCGCGCGTCGCCGGCCAGGCGCCGGTGCGGGATGTCCAGCGTGAAGTGCAGCTCGGCATGGTCGAAATGCACGCGCGTCTGCTCCACCGGCACCGGGCCGCCGGAGCCCGCCGTCTGCGGCGTGAGCGCGGGTTGCTGGATGTCCGCGGCGCGGATCGCGGGACTCGATGCCAGCACGAGCGCGACGGCGAGCGGAAGCAGGGTGGGACGCAGGGACATCGGGCGCGGCTCCGGCAGGCCAAATCCCGAGCATGCCGTGCGTGCCACCGCGGCAACAACGCCAGAAGTCATGCGAGGGTCGCGGCGGCCGGGCTTGCGGAACAGGGTGACGGCCGGGGCCGAAGCCCCTCCCACAGGGATAGGGGCGGGGTTCCGCTTTTTTGTGGGAGCGGCTTCAGCCGCGACGCGCTCGCCTCAGAGGGTGTCGACAAAATAATCAGCTTGCGAGTCTGGTAGCAAGGATACGCGCCTCGACCAGCCAAACCCAAGCCACCGGTGCCCATGACGAACGGTCGTGGTGCGCCATCAGGCGGCGG
>NZ_JBMSDZ010000038.1:0-13608 GCF_049445995.1 Dyella sp. KRB-257
ACACCAAACGCACCGGCCGGCCCGGCTGGGACACGCTCTGGTATGGCTGGTTCCGGCTGCAGGAACGGCTGGAGGGCTATTGGCTCAGCAAGCAGATACCGGCGGAGATGTGATCAAGAGACAGCCCCTTGGGGAGAGGGCTGGGGTGAGGGGGCCAATCTCGCAGGAAACCAACAAAGGAGCGTTCAAGGATGGAACGCCAACACGTGGAACGGGCGCGCGGACTGCGCCGGAACATGACCGACGCGGAGCACGCGCTCTGGTATCGATTGAGAAACCGCGCACCGGGAGGCCATCGGTTCCGTCGCCAGCACGATATCGACCCGTACATCGCCGATTTCGTCTGCAGGGAGGCCATGCTGGTACTGGAGATTGACGGCGGCCAGCACGGCGATCAGCAGGATTACGACGCGCGACGCACGGCCTTTTTTGCAGTCCCGGGGCTACCGCGTGCTGCGTTTCTGGAACAATGACGTATTGACGAACATTGAGAGCGTGCTCGAGGTGGTATGGAGGCCTTGGCGAGCGCGGCCCCTCACCCCAACCCTCTCCCCAGAGGGGAGAGGGAGTAAGCCTCAGGTACACCATCGCATTCCGGTTGCGACGGATGAACCCTCTCCCCGCCGGGGAGAGGGCAGGGTGAGGGGCCAACCTCACCGTGACCGTCCATCGGGCTCCAGGCAAGGCAAGCAGCAAAGTGACCCACACCATCCAACCACGCCTCACCCAGGTTTTCCGCTTCCTCGGCACCCGCTACGCCGACGGCATGGCCGAGCTGAGCTACGCCTTCGACGACGGCGAGCCCCTGGTCGAGCGCATCCGCTTTCCTGCCGCTCCGGTGCTGCCCCCAGCGCGACAGGCCGCGTTCGACGCCGCGCTGAAGCTGCTGCACCTGGTCGCCGGCGTGAGCTACTACAAGGCCGGCGTGCCGCCGCAGATCGAGGTGGCGGATGGTCCGCTGGACGATGCCACCGCCGATCTGCTCGACGCGCTGTACCTGCACGGCCTGGCCGAGTTCGCCTATCGCAACGGGCTGGACCTGCGCGGCCGCATCAAATTCCCGCGCGGCTCAGCATCTCCCTCTCCCCGCCGGGGAGAGGGTGGGGGTGAGGGGCCAATCGCACCCCAAGCTCCACCACTCAACCTACCGAAACGCACCCTGGTGCCGATCGGTGGCGGCAAGGATTCGCTGGTCGCGGTGGAGGCGATCAAATCCATCGGTGGCAACGCCACCGCGGTGTGGGTCGGCAACTCCCCGCTGATCGCCGCCTGCGCCGAGCGCACCGGCCTGCCCACGCTGAACATCCAGCGCGAGCTGGCGCCGGAGCTGTTCGAGCTGAACCGGCTGGGCGCGTGGAACGGCCACATCCCGGTGACCGCGGTGAACTCGGCGATCCTCGCCGTGGCGGCCATCCTCTACGGCCACGATTCCATCGCCTTCGCCAACGAGCGCTCGGCGTCGGCGGCGACGCTGGAGTACGAAGGCCAGCAGGTGAACCACCAGTGGAGCAAGGGCTACGCCTTCGAGACGCTGCTGTCGGACTGGCTGCACTCGCACGTGGCGGCGGATCTCGACTACTGCTCGCTGCTGCGTCCGTATTCGGAGCTGGCGATCACCCGCGCGTTTGCCAAGCTCACGCCGTACTTCGACAGCTTCTCAAGCTGCAACCGCAACTTCCGCATCCTCGGCCCCAGGCCGGCCGACCGCTGGTGCGGTCAGTGTCCGAAATGCCATTTCGTGTTCCTGGCGCTGGCGCCGTTTTGCCCCAAGCCGCGGCTGCTCGCCATCTTCGGCCGCAACCTGCTGGACGACGAATCGCAGGCCGCCGGCTTCGACGCGCTGCTGGAATACCAGGATCACAAGCCGTTCGAATGCGTGGGCGAGGGCGCCGAGGCGCGTGCCGCGATGGTCGCGCTGAGCCGGCGGCCGGAGTGGGCCGAGGATGCGCTGGTCGCGCGCTTCCGCAGCGAGATCCTGCCGCAGCTCGACGTGGCGCAGCTGGCGCTGGAGCCGTGGCTGGCGCCGTCCGGCGAGCATCACGTGCCGGCGCGGCTGCAGCCGGCGTTGGCCGCCATCGGCGGACCCAACCCATGACCTGCAGGAGCGCACCCTGTGCGCGACCCGGCATGGATGTGCAGAAAAGCAGTCGCGCACAGGGTGCGCTCCTGCAGGGGGCGGGCCGTGCGTATCGCTGATCTGGCGAACCGGCGCGTCGCGGTCTGGGGCTTCGGCCGCGAGGGACGCGCGGCGATCGCCGCGATCCGCGCGAGCCTGCCGCACCTGCCGCTGGCGCTCTACTGCAGCGAAGGCGAGGTCGAGGCGGCGCGCGCGTTCGATCCCGCACTGGCCGTGTACGGCCACGAGCCGGACGCGGCGGCGCTGTCCGCCTACGACGTGGTGGTGAAGTCGCCGGGCATCTCGATCTACAAGCCGGCCGTGATCGCCGCGCAGGCGCAGGGCACCGTGTTCACCTCGGGCACCGCGCTGTGGTTCGGCGAACACATGGTTGAAGGGCAGCCTGCGGCACGCGTGGTGGCGGTCACCGGCACCAAGGGCAAGAGCACCACTACCGCACTGCTCGCGCACCTGGCGCGATCCTTGAGCGTGCGCACCGCACTGGCCGGCAACATCGGCCTGCCGTTGCTGGAGCTGCAGGGGCAGTCGGCCGAGCTGTGGGCGATCGAGCTCTCCAGCTTCCAGACCGGCGAGGCCGGCCCGGTCGAACTGGCGGTGATCACCAGCCTGTACGAGGAGCACCTGGACTGGCACGGCTCGCGCGAGCGCTACGTGGCCGACAAGCTCAAGCTGGGCGACGTGGCGCGCACGTTGCTGGTGAACGGCCGGCAGCCCAACCTGCTGGCGCACACTGCCGGCCACCCACAGCGACACGTGTTCGGCGATGTCGCCGGCTGGCACGTCGCCGACGGCTTTATCCGCTGCGGCGATCGCGAAGTGTTTCCGGTGGCGCAGCTCGGCGTGCCCGGCCTGCACAACGCGCTCAACGTCGGCGCCGCGCTGGCGGCGCTGGATCTGCTTGGCTACGACGCGCTGGCCGCGGCGCCAGCGCTGGCCAGCTTCCGCCCGCTGCCGCACCGGCTGCAGCCGCTCGGTCGGCACCACGGGCTGGACTGGATCAACGACTCCATCGCCACCACGCCGCCGGCAGTGGTCGCCGCGCTGGAAAGCCTGCCGGGGCGCGCCGTGACGGTGCTGGTCGGCGGCTACGACCGCGGCGTGGACTGGGCGCCGTTCGTCGACTACGTGCAGGCGCATCCGCCGCAGACGATCGTGTGCATGGGCGCCAACGGGCCGCGCATCGAGGCGGCGCTGCGCTTGAACATGGTCGCGTGCCCGGTGCTGCGCGTGGCCGACCTCTCCGCCGCGGCCGACGAGGCGCGTGCGCATACGCCAGCGGGCGGCGTGGTGCTGCTGTCGCCCGGCGCGCCCAGCTTCGACCAGTTCAGGGATTACGCCGAACGCGGCCGCCGCTTCGCCACGCTGGCCGGCTTCGCCGTCGAGGCCACCGGCATCGATGGCCTCGGCATCCGCTGACGCGCCGGCCGCCTGCCCGCTGTGCGGCGCGGCACGCTTCGGCGGGCGGGTGGAGAGCGTGGACCGGCGCGTGATCCTGCTGCGCAAGCCGGGGTGAGGGGCGGCGTGGGCCGAGACAGATCGGGCAGGGCATCCGCAGTGGCCGGACTGGCCGCTGCATGATGTGCGGCTTTTCGGGCTGGGGATGCACGGCCGTCGGGGCTGAAGCGCTGAAGCCCCTCCCACAGGACCTCGCGGACCACGCACCTTCGGTGGGAGCGACTTCAGTCGCGACGTCGGGGCTGAAACGCTGAAACCCCTCCTACAGGGGCGGCCCGCCCGCGAGCGCTGTCGAGATAACCCGACACGCCACGGGAAATGTGACGCCAGGAGGGGCTTCCAGCCCCGACCGCGACCTCGCCAGCGCCGGCATCGACGCATCTCGCGTCCGCCACTACAGTGGCGTTCCCGCATCCAGACCGCCCATACCGATGCCCCTGCTCCGCCGCGTCTTCGCGCTGTTTCTGTGGATGCTCCTCGGCAGCACGTGGCCCGCCCACGCCGACGTGGCGAATGCCCCGGGCGCCAACCTGCAGGTCACCGTGATCACCTACGGGCCGGGCGATACCTACTGGGAGCGCTTCGGCCACATCGCCATCGAACTGCGTGACAGCCAGGACGGCGAGGCGATCAGCTTCAACTACGGCGTGTTCGATTTCGACGAGAAGGGCTTCCTGCTCAACTTCGCGCGCGGCCGCATGCACTACCTGATGGACGCCGAGCCGACCGCCGTGGACACCGGCTGGTACGTGCAGGCCGGTCGCTCGATCACCCGCCAGCGCCTCGCCTTCACGCCGGAGCAGGCCGCTGCGCTGCGCGATTTCCTGCTGTGGAACCTGCGTCCGGAAAACGCGCGCTACGACTACGACTACTACGTCGACAACTGTAGCACCCGCGTGCGCGACGCACTGGACAAGGCCCTGGGCGGCATCCTCAAGACCGCCCTCGCCGCCCGCCCCGGCAGCATGACCTACCGCCAGCAGACCGATCGGCTGATGAGCGCGCAACCGTGGCTGATGCTGCTGCTCGACCTGGGCCTGGGGCCGTACGCCGACCACCCGCTCAGCGGCTGGCAGGAAGCGTTCATCCCGATGGCATTGCAGCGCGAGCTGCGCGCGGTGCAGGTGCCGGACGGTCACGGCGGCCACTCGCCGCTGGTGATCGAAGAACGCCAAGTCTCGCCCAACCGCGTGCAAGCACCGCCACCGCAAGCCCCCGACCTGCGCGGCCCGATGGCGCTCGCCGGCGCCGCGCTTGCCATGCTGCTGGTGATCGCGCGCCGCCGCGTCCCGCTCCTGTTCGTGCTGCTCGCCGTCACCTGGCTGGTGTTGGCCGGGCTCGCCGGCCTGCTCATGCTCGGCCTGTGGACCCTCACCAGCCACCACTCGGCATGGGCCAACGCCAACCTGCTGTTGTTCAATCCCCTGGCGTTCGTGCTGATTCCCGCGATCTGGCGCAGCCGGCGCGGCGTGGCCACGCCGCGCCGGGTCGATGGCCTGCTGATGCTTCAACTGCTGGCCGGCCTGCTCGCCATCGTGCTGCACCTGCTGCCCGGCGTGGTCCAGCAGAACCAGCCGTGGCTGCTGCTCGCGCTGCCCGCATGGCTCGCGCTGGCGTGGTCGCTGCGATCTGCGTGCCACGTGCCGCGCTGAGTTCCGCCATTGCCCGGCCGCAATGCGCAGGGGCATGATGCGTCGATGCTTCCCACCACGACCTCCAGGACCACCGAGCCCGTGCCCGCCAGCGGCATGGTGATCAATTGCGTGGCCTACCATCGCGACGGCAAGCGCATCGGCGACATCACGCTCGACGCGATCAGCGACGTGCTGGAGCAACCGGACACCTTCGTCTGGGTCGGCCTGCACGAGCCGGACGAACCACTGCTGGAGAAGCTGCAGGAGGAGTTCGACCTGCACGACCTGGCGATCGAGGACGCGCACCACGCTCACCAGCGCACCAAGATCGAGGCCTACGGCGACTCGCTGTTCATCGTGGTGCAGACCGCCCAGCTGGTGGCGGGCAAGCTCGCCTTCGGCGAGACGCACATCTTCCTCGGCCCGCGCTACCTGGTCACCGTGCGCCACGGCGCCTCGCTCTCCTATGCGCCGGCGCGGCGCACCTGCGAGCACTCGCCGGAACTGCTCGCCCTCGGCCCGAGCTACGGCCTCTACGGCGTGCTCGACTTCATCGTCGACAACCTGCTGCCGATCGTGCGCGACTTCCGCGAGGAGCTGCAGACACTGGAACAGGATATCTTCGCGGAAACCTTCAACCGCGAGACGGTCAGGCGCCTGTACGACATGCAGCGCGACCTGATGACCCTGCGCCTGGCCGTCGCGCCAATGCAGGACGTGATCAGCCAACTGGTGCGCCTGCACCCCAACCTCATCCCCGACGACCTGCGCGCCTACTTCCGCGACGTCTACGACCACGTGTTCCGCGTCAACGAGTCGGTGGGCGCCATGCGCGAAATGCTCGGCGCCACCATCAACATCAACCTTTCGCTGGTCACCTTCGGCCAGAATGAAGTAATGAAGAAGCTCGCCGGCTGGGCCGCCATGCTCGCCGCCCCCACCCTCATCACCAGCTGGTACGGCATGAACTTCCACCACATGCCCGAACTGGACAGGCCGTGGGCCTACCCCGCGATGATCGTGCTGGTGATCGCCGTGGTCGGCGGCATCTTCACCTGGCTGCGCAAGTCGCGCTGGCTGTAGAACGAGCAGCCCCTGTAATTGGAGGGACTCGCCCCCGGCCGAGGCGTCGAGGCGCCGCGGTGGCATGCTTGAGATAACCAACATTTCGTGCGGACGGTCGCGCCGGGGGGTGGAGATCCTGCTGGAGCCGGGCCCGGGCGCGCAGGCCTGGGCGCGTGCGTTCCAGGTCGCCGGCAAGCGGGTGCGGTTGTTGCCCGCAGCGGGTGGCCGAGCATAGGAGGGGCTTCAGCCTGAGGTTTTCCCGCTTATTTTTGTCTGTTGAGCGGCGGGGAAATCGCATCGGCAGGCAGGTCGGGAGGGCGGATTTGATGGAGGGAGAGGCCCGTGCAGCCATGGAGAATGAACTCCTTGCCGATGCGCAGGATTGAGTCGTGTTGCCTTTTCGATGAGGTGGGTTTCAGGAAGTGATCCAGTCCGCGGGTGATGACCTCCAAGCCGGATGCTGCACGCATGACGTGGACTCCTCACGGCTTGAATGTCGCGAGGAAAAAACCGCGTCATGCGCGTGGTTTTTGCCGACATTAACCGGCAAGCAACTTGATTACTATTTGTGGGGAAACCTCAGGCTTCAGCCCCGACGGCCCGGCCTCAGGTAAAGAGCGTCGCGACTGAAGTCGCTCCCACAACCGCGCCCTCGGCCACAACCGCGCATCAGTGCTCCGCGAAGATCACCGCCGACGTCATGCCGACGGCGATACGGGGTGGCTCAGCCTCTCAGGCCGCCTTGCGGCGCGCCTGCAGACGGATCAGCCCGGCGATGTCGACGATCAGGGCCACCGAGCCGTCGGCCAGGATGGTGGCGCCGGACACGCCCGACACGCGGCGGTAGTTGGCCTCCAGCGACTTCACCACCGCCTGCTGCTGGCCGATCAGGCCGTCGACGAACAGGCCCACGCGGGTGCCGTCGCCTTCCACCACAATCATCAGGCCGTCCTCGATCGCCTGCCTGGCGCCGGTGCAACCGAAGGTCTCGTGCAGGCGGATCACCGGCAGGTATTCACCGCGGAAGCGGAACAGCTCGCCGCCGCCGACCACGCTGCGCACCGCGTCGGGCTTGAGCTGCACCGACTCCACGATGGACACCAGCGGCACGATGTAGCACTCCTGGCCCACCGCGGCGGTGAGGCCATCGATGATGGCCAGCGTGAGCGGCAGCACGATGGTGAAGGTGCTGCCCTTGCCCGGGGTGGTGCGGATGGTGACCGTGCCGCCGAGGTCGGACACGTTGCGGCGGACCACGTCCATGCCCACGCCGCGGCCGGAGAGGTCGGTGGTGACGGTCGCGGTGGAGAAGCCGGGCTGGAAGATCAGCTCCGCCACCGCGTCGTCGGCCATCCCCTCACCCGAGGAAATCAGTCCGCGCTGGATCGCCTTGGCCACGATCGCCTCGCGGTTCAGCCCGGCGCCGTCGTCGCCCACTTCCACCACGATCGAGCCGCCGCGATGGAACGCCTCCAGCCGCAGCGTGCCCTGCTCCGGCTTGCCGGCGGCGCGGCGCATGTCGGGCATTTCCAGGCCGTGGTCGATCGCGTTGCGCACCAGGTGCACCAGCGGATCGCCGATCTTTTCCAGCACCGTCTTGTCCAGCTCGGTGTGCTCGCCGTGCATGTCCAGCCGCACGTGCTTGCCCAGCTTGCCGCTGAGGTCGCGCACCAGCCGCGGAAAGCGGTTGAACACCGAGCCGATCGGCAGCATGCGGATGCCCATCACGCTTTCCTGCAGCTCGCGCGTGTGGCGCGCCAGCTGGGTCAGGCCTTCCTGCAGCAGGGCCAGCTTGGAGGCATCGAATTCCTCGCGGAACTGGTCGAGCATCGACTGGGTGATCACCAGCTCGCCGACCAGGTCGATCAGGCTGTCGATCTTGTCGATCGACACGCGCACCGAGCTGGACTCGGCGTTGACCACCGGCGTCGACTCGCGCGCCGCGCGCGCCGTGGCCGCATCGGTGACGGTGGCCTTGGGTGCCGCGGCGGCGGCCGGTGGGGCCACCACGTGCAGCGGTTCGATGGCCAGGTCGCACTCGTCCTCCACCCAGTCGAACACGCCCTTGATCGCCTCGCGCGTCACCTGCCCGCGCAGCTCCATGGTCCAGCCGATATGGCACTGCGAGACATCCAGCGCATCGAGCGCCGGCAGCCGATCCAGCTCGGCCGTGACGCTGAGCTCGCCCAGCGCCCTGAGCTCGCGCAGCAGGCGCAGCGGATCGTTGCCGCTGGCGGCCATGCCCGGATGCGGACGGAAGGCGATCTTCCACGCATCGGCATGGTCGCGGGCGCGGCGCGCCCTGACCTGCGTCTCGGCGGCGCGGCCCATGATCGCGGCCAGTTCGCCGCGCAGGCCCTCGGCCACCTCGTCGTTCAACGGCTGCCCGGCCTGGGCGCGGGCGAACATGCCACGCAGGCAGTCCAGCGTGCGCAGCAGCAGCTCGATGATCGGCTTGTCGATGGCGCGGCGGCCGTCGCGCAGCTCGTCGAGCAGCGATTCGGCCTCGTGGGTGAACGCGGCCATCTCGGGAAAGCCGAACGTGGCCGCACCGCCCTTGATCGAGTGGGCGGCGCGGAAGATGGTGTGCACCAGCTCCTTGCCGCCGCCCTCGTCCAGCGCCAGCAGCGCCGTTTCCATGTTGTCCAGTCCCTCCAGGCTCTCCTCGAAGAACACCTGGTGGAACTGCGCCATGCTGACGTTGGCCATGAGGGCTTCTCTCCGGCTCAGCCGAGCACGCGGTTGACGGTGGCCAGCAGTTGCTCCGGATCGAACGGCTTGACCAGCCAGCCGGTGGCGCCGGCGGCCTTGCCTTCCATCTTTTTGTCGGTGTGCGACTCGGTGGTCAGCATCAGGATCGGCACGCCCTTGTATTCGGGCAGCGTGCGCAGTTCGCGCACCATCGCGATGCCGTCCATCACCGGCATGTTCACGTCGGCCAGCACCAGGTCGTACTTGCCGACCCTGGCCTGGTCCAGTGCGAGCTGGCCGTTCTCGGCCTCGCTCACCTCATGGCCCGCGCCGCGCAGGGTGAAGGCCACCATGCCGCGCATCGACGCCGAATCGTCCACTGCAAGAATCTTTGCCATCGTCCACCTCGTTTCAGGCCGGCCGGGCGGCCGGCAGATCCAGTTCGCCGTCCAGCCCGAGCAGGCTGGACGCCTCGCGCAACACGTCGCTGGCGGCACTCCAGGTCACCGCGCAGGCCCCCGCCGCGGCCGCGCGGCGGAACGCCACCAGCAACTGCATGGCCGCGCCGTCCACCTTCTCCACGGCGGCGCCGTCCAGCGCCGCGGCACCGCCACGGACGGCTTCGCGCAGCTGCGGCGCCAGCGCATCGAGCGCGCCCAGCCGGCAATCCGCCGGCAGCGCGATCGCCGCCGCCCTGACCTGCCTGCCCTTCGATGACGCCTTGCCAGCCATGCGCTTGCCCCGTGGCCGTGCCGGCCGTGACTTCGTTCGGAGCCTGTATCGGCCGCAGTGGCGAGGGCTTTAGGGCATCCACTTCGCCACGGTCACAGACACTGGATCCCGGCTTTCGCTGGGATGACGGGCAGGTTTGAGGCAGTCGGGGACTTGAGCTGTGGCCCGTCTGCCTTTGCCGTCATCCCAGCGAAAGCTGGGATCCAGTGCCTCTGCACCGATCCCGACGAATGCTGGATCGACGACGGCACGAACGCCCCGTTCATCCCCGCTAAAGTTCCCCCGCCCGCCGCCGTTATCCCCGACAAGTCGTCGTGTATCCGCACGACCATCGCCGTGGGGCGAAGGAGCCTCGCATGATCATCCAGCCCACCAGCCTCGCCGCGCTCACCTGGCTCGGCGCCGCCTCCGGCACCACCGCGGAGAGCTGGCGCATCGGCGTGGTGTTGTCCGCGCGCCCGCTCGGCGTCACCGAGCAGGGCAAGCTGGTGCTGCAGATCGGCGCCATGGTGGTGGAAGCGGACATGCCCGGCGGCCAGCAGGGCTCCTTGCCCAACCCGCAAACCCCGTACAACCCGCTGCCCACCGGGCAGGCATCCACGCCGCTGCCGGCGCAGTTCCAGGTGCGCGTGCTCAGCCTGGGCACCCAGCCCACGCTGGAAGTGATGCTGCCCAAGGCCGGCGATTCGGTGGCGCAGGTGGCGCTGCGCGAGCGCCTGCCGCAGCAGGACGGCTTCGCCCCGCTGCTCGCCACCGTGCAGGCGCTGGCCCAGCGCCCCGTGATGCGCCAGCTTCCCGCCGCGCTGCGTCCGGCGCTGGCGCAACTGGAACAGGCCATGCGCACGCCCGCCGACATCACCACCGGCGCCGGTCTGCGCGAGGCGATCCTGCGCAGCGGGCTGTTCATGGAATCGAGCCTGGCGCAGACCCCGCTGCTCGCCGCCGGCGTGGGCGAGGACGACTGGAAGGCCGTATTGCTCAAGCTCTCCAACCTGCTCGACAGCTACGCGCCGCCGCGCGGCAGCCCGCTCAACCCCGGCGCCGCCGGCAGCGGCAACGAAACCGCCCCGCCGCTGCTGCAACGCGGCCTGCAGGCGCAGGCCCGCGCCGCGGCCACCGCCGCCGGCCTCGCCACCCTCACCGGCGAAGTAGACACCGCGCCCCTGCTCGGCCAGCTGCACACCGCCGTGCGCGCCGCGCTGGCACGGGTGGAAGTGGCCCAGCTCGAAGCGAGCACCGTGCCCGCGTGGATCACCGAGATCCCCATCAAGGGCCGCGACGGCAACGACGTGCTGCAACTGCAGCTGGACTACCCCACCGACGCCGCTCCCGATGCCCCGCGGCAGTGGACCCTGGGCTTTGCCATCGACCTGCCCACGCTCGGCCCGGTGCAGGGCGAGCTGCAGTTGCACGACCTGCGCCTGTCGGTGCGGCTGTGGGCCGAGCGCGCCAGTACCACCGAGCGGCTGGAGCAGCAGTTCACCGCGCTGCGCCAGCGCCTGTCCGCCTGCGGCCTGCTGCTCGACCAGCTCAGCTGCCAGACCGGCCTGCCACGCGCGCACGGTCGCCACAGCGCCCACCTGCTCAAGGCCACCGCATGACCCAGGCCCTTCCCGATCCCCGGCGCCGGGTGACTTTGAAACTCACCAGCGGCCGCAGCGACGCGCCCGTCGCCGCACCGCGCGCCCCCGCCGAAACGCTGGACCTGCTGCTCGCCCGCGCCCGCGACCAGGGCATTCCGCTGCACCAGGACGCCCAGATCGCCAGCCTGCTCGCCGCCCTGCGCCTGCGCGACGACGTGCCCGGCACCCTCTACGCCGCCGCCGCCTCGGTGCTCGCCTGCGTGTACGAGGCGTCGGGCGAAACACTCTGAGCCAACCAGCGCGATGGGAACGCATCAGCCCCGAAGCTGCGCAGCAGCAACGTCGCGGCTGAAGCCGCTCCCACAGAACCCCGCGCGCGGCGATCCCCTGTGGGAGCGGCTTCAGCCCCACAGCCTTCATCTCACCCTGTCGCCGGGACTGCCGCCCTCACCGATCCAGCGGACTGACCACGCCCATCCCGCCCCGGTTGAGCACGTGGGTGTAGATCTGCGTGGTGGCCACGTCCTTGTGGCCCAGCAGCTCCTGGATCGTGCGGATGTCCTGGCCGGCCTCCAGCAGGTGCGTGGCGAACGAATGGCGCAGCGTGTGGCAGGTGGCTGGCTTGGCGATGCCCGCTCGATCGCGCGCCTGCTTGATCGCCCGCTGCAGCGTCGATTCATCCACATGATGGCGACGCTCCACGCCATCACGCGGATCGACACTGCGCGCCAACGTGGGAAACACATACTGCCAACCCCAGTCAGCCGCCGCGCCGCGAAATTTGCGATCCAGCGCATCCGGCAGCCAGACCCGGCCGAAGCCGGCAGCCAGATCCCGTTCGTGCACGCGTCGCGCCTCGGCCAACTGCGCGCGCAGTGGATCGACCAGACTCAACGGCAACATGGTGCGGCGATCCTTAGCGCCCTTGCCTTGCCGCACCACGATCTCGTGGCGCTCGAAATCCACGTCCTTCACCCGCAGGCGAACGCACTCCATCAGCCGCATGCCCGTGCCGTACAGCAAACTTCCCATCAGCCAGTGCACGCCGCGCAGTTCACCCAACAGCGCGCTGGTCTCGGCGCGAGTCAGTACCGTAGGCACCCGCTGCGGCCGCTTCGCCCGCTCGATGCCGTCCAGCCATGGCAACTCCACCCCCAGCACCTGCTTGTAGAGAAATAGCAACGCCGACAACGCCTGATTCTGCGTGGACGCCGACACCCGACCACGCACCGCCAATCGGGTAAGGAACCGCTCGATCTCCTGGGCACCCAGATCCCGCGGATGGCGTTTGCCATTGGCTAGGATGAAACGCCGAATCCAGCCGACATAGGCCTCTTCGCTGCGTATGGACATATGCAGCCGACGCATCCGATCGCGCACCTGGTCGAGCAACTTCGGCGACTTCGCCCCCTCCGCGCTTGCCTGAGCCCCCTTGCCGTGGAACGATGCCATACCTACCCCCACCGCCGATAAGGGTTGCAAGATTAGGCCGCAGGATTAGGCTGCACCGAGCAGCGCAAGTCGTTGAATGTTGTAGGGGAGTACCGCGGTGACAGGTGAAGTTCCCGGGGATAGGCCGCAGGATTAGACTGCGTTTTGCAATCCACATAGCGTTAGTCGGTAGCTCGTGTTGGTCTTTCGTGTCGTGTGTTTCGCCCAGCTTCGCGCTGGCTTGTCGTCTCTCGCCGCAGCAGCACTCCGCGCGGCATTGCGGCAATGCCCTCCGCTTTCAAAGCTGGTAGTTTGTGGGGGTCGGTTGCTCGTCGTTCTGCGCTCATCCAGGCCAACAGCCTCGCCCAAGCGCACCGCGTCGCAACCGTCTAACTTCTCGTCCAAGCGGACGGCTGCGCCGCCGCTTAACTCAAGCGTTAGATGCCACCATGTTCAAAGGAACATTTGTCATCCTTGTCGTGCTGAACTTGGTGGCGTTCTACTTCAGCGCCGAGAGATTCCTCATATCCCTTGCGCCGCCGCACCTGCTCGGCGAGTGCACTCAAGGTGCGCTGAGCCAGGCTGTACATGAGGCTAGTGACGCGATGCAAAACTTTCTTATCCCGGCCGCGATGTGGCTAGTTGGGGCAGCGCTGGTAGATCTCGTCTTTACTGGTATCGTCATCTTCCGCAGGTCCGGCAACGGCACCTAACCAGTCATCCAAGCGGACGGCTGCGCCGCCGCTTAATTCCAGCGTTAGACGTCCACAGCAACAGAGCTGGGAGATTGCGAATGAGGAAACTTCTGGCCCTGATCGCGGCAGCCACGGTTTCGGCTTTCACCGGCGACACCCAAGCACAAACATCAGTGCCGCATAGC
>NZ_JBMSDZ010000039.1:0-12865 GCF_049445995.1 Dyella sp. KRB-257
GGCCACGCAACTGCTCGACACCGCTGGCGCCCTACGCCTCGTCCCCACCCCGGTCGACACCGGCATCCCCGAGGTTGTTACATAGAAATCTCGCGCCGTGTGTTGGGTTACTGTTGACACGTTCCGATATCCGGACATCGAACTCGATCTCGACTTCAACGACAGATTGATCGACGTGATCGCCGAAGGCGTCGACGCCGTCATACGCAGCGGTGATATGGGCAACTCTCTGCTCAAGGCTCGCCCCTTAGGGAGGTTCCGCTTCGTATTGGTGGGATCGCCTCAGTATTTCGCTCGTCGTGGCACGCCGCGGACGCCCACCGATCTACCCAACCATATATGCCTGAGATACAAATTCCCCACGACGGGTCAATTGCAGGAGTGGAAGTTCGATGTCGAACGGGTTGGCACGGATCGCCTTCCCGTCCCCAGCACTCACACATTCAACAATGTGGAGGCGCTTATTTCTGCTGCCGTGGCCGGCTTGGGAATTGCCTACTTGCCAGACTTTGCGGTGCGTGAGCCTCTCGGCTCACGCACATTGGCATCCACCCTTGAAGAATTCATTTTGGAGGGTGGCAACTTCTCCATCCTATGGCCCGGTCATCGGTACATGCTGCCCAAGCTGAGGGCCTTTGTGGACTTTCTTATCGAAATGCAAGTGCTGGGAGCATCAGGTTAGATTCAAGCTAATCTACTGACGGCCCTCGTCGACGACCAATCTCCCAGGACACGCTGGCACCATGCACCGTCGCGACAAGTTGCCTCCCCAGCCGCTGCTCGATCACCGGCTTCCACGGTAGCAGCGAGAAGCCCATGCCGTCATCGAGCATCGCGTAGCGACCGCTGGCGAGCATGACGGAGCGCCGGTAGATGCCCGCCACGCGCTGCCCGTCGGCCACAGGCCGATGCTCCAACCCGGTTTCGGCGGCAATGTCCTTCGCGGCCTGCGCCAGCTCGCGGCCACGCAGCGTCGCCAGCAGATTGCGCGCGAGGATGACGCGCTGCCCGCACTGCTCGGCCAAGCCCTGTTCGGCCAGGAAGTCGACGCGCTCGCGTAGCGCGTCCTTGACTTCGGCACCAAAGCCCAGGTTGCCCAGCCCTTTGCCTCTACCGACTAACTGCTGATCGAGCCAGGTAGCACCAATGACGCGGGTTTGCCGCTCGATGGGCAGGTGCGATTTCAGCTCCACCACCGCACCGTCACCAAGCCGCTGCGCATCGTACTGGCGGCCACGCTCCGCCAAGTCGTTAGGCACACACCAGACACCTTCGGCCTCGCGATCCACGATGCCGGCGCGGCGCAGGGCTTCGAGTCTGCGCACATGGGCGGCCACCACTTCACGAGGGTCGCGATCGAACCAGGTTTGGCCTTGAGCGACGGCCAAGTGATGATCGGTGCGGTACACACCATCGACGGCCAGTGCGGCGATGTTGCGGTCGGCGGCGCGCACTCCGGCCGCGCCTTTCACCTCCACGACGGCGCCGGCCGGGAACCGCTCCAGTTCCGACCGCCGCGGCAGCGCGACGTAGTGCGCCTTGCCGTCCGTGCCATCGACGACCAGATAGCCTTTGTCGTACAACTCGTCGGCCAAGCCTTTGCCAGCTACTCGGCCAACAAGGATGTGGCCGTCGCCGCCCGGCTCGAACACGGCCAGTTCACGCTGCCTGCCGCCCATGGCCCGCTGCATCGTGCGGATGATGTCTCCACGCTCGCCCATCGCCCGCAAGGTCGGCTCGGCCTCGGCGTGGACGGCCCACGCGCCGGGTTGCTGCTCAGTCGCCAGCCCCATGCGCTGCAAGTGTTGCAGACGACCGATCAGCATTTGCCGCTGGCGTTGCAGCCGGGGTTCGGCGAAGCGTTCGACGCGCACCAGGCCATCGTCGCCGGCCTCGCGCTGCAAAGTACGATCCAGCCCCGTCCACCGCTCCTGATCGACTTCGCGCTGCAGGGCGCGCTGCATCTCCAGCTCGGTGCGCGGCCCCAGCCATTCGGTCGCCAGCTTCGACGCACGCCGACGCATACCTTCGGCGATATAGTCGCGGGCAATGATGAGGTCTTTGCCGGTATCGTCCTTGCCGCGCAGAACGACATGCGTGTGCGGGTTGTCGGTGTTCCAGTGATCGACCGCGACCCACTCCAGCCGCGTACCCAAGTCGGCCTCCATGCGTGCCGTCAGGTGCCGGGTGTAGGTGCGCAGGTCGTCGAGCTGTTCGGCGTCCTCCGGCGAGACGATGAACCGGAACTGGTGCCGGTCGCCTTCGCCGTGCTCCTTGAATGCTTCAAGGTCGGCGTCGTCGGTCATCGGCCCGTAGGCATGGCCCGGCCCGCCTTGGCGATCGACGCCCTCGCGCTTGATGTAGCGCAGGTGCGCGGCGGTCGAGCGTGGCCCGGCCTGTTTCAGATTTACCAGCCGCGCTTTGATCGTCACGCGCCTGGCATTCGCCCCAAGTCCACGGCCCGCGAAACGCGCCGCGACGTGGCCGCGCCCCAGGCGGGAACCGGGGCGATGGCCGATCTTGCCTGCCGTCTTGCGGAGCTTCGCGCCGGCCTTGTTGGCCTGCCTCAGCACCTTGTTGATGTAGGTATCCCCTCGCTGTCTCGGCGCACCAGGACGGACGCGGAAACGATCGTCGTCGCGTTGACTCATGGGGCTGCTCCATCCAAGGGCGTCGCAGTCCAGCGGACGAGGCACGCGATTTCACCAACGGCGGTACGGCGTTGCGCACCTTCGCGGCACGCCGCCGTCCTATGGCGCGTGCCGCGCCACCGCCACGTGCAGACTGGTTTTTCGCGAGCCAGGGTGCCGCGACCTTTTATCTTGCCTTCCTCCTTTGCCCCTCGCTGTCGCTCCGGGCGTCGGCGGCCCGGCGGCGCTGCGCTGCTTGCAGCCAGCCCGCCGGCGAACGCGCCAATGGCCGCAGGCCGGGCGCGTTCGAGGCAAGACGCCTGCACCTGGGGCGGCTGCGCATGAGGTTGCGCGACGTGCGAAGCGAATGCACCCGCATGACACGACAACGTGCAGCGGGACGACACCCCGGATGGCGCGATCGAATACTCAACGCTATGCAGCGAATCGGTGGTGATCATCGGCGTGTCTCCAGCCAGACCGGATGCGCGATACCGAGCACGGCGGATGCGCGGACCGGGCCGAAGTAGCGACTGTCGAACGACGCAGGATTGGTCGTGCTCAACAGGAACAGTTCACCCGGCCGTAAGCGCCGGCACTGCCGCCAGGATGGCAGCGGCCGGCCGAGATGATCGGCGGGTAATACGGTGGCCACCCGCGCACCATCGATGCGCACGCCGCGACCAACGATGCACACCTTCTGCGGCGCGACGGCGGCTACCGGCTTGAGCAGCGGAATGCCCATCGGCAGGTAGCCGCGCCACGCGGCCAGCACAGCGGCCTTTGCCGGCGGCGGAACGAGCACGATGCTGCCCACGGACAATGATCGTGGCAGCGAGCCGGCGCGGCGGCCGAGCGGATCGACGCGATACCAACCGACCGCCACGCTGTCGGACGGGTTGTAGGTCAAGCGCGGCCGTGGCGACACGAACGCCGCCCACGCAAGCGCGGCGAAGCCGCAGGCGGACAGGCCAGCCAGCACGAGACGAGCGCGCCCGCGCGAGCGAGGACGCGGCGTGGCCTCGGACGTGAAAGCCATCGTCATGGCAGTGCCCTCCCCGCCAACCAGGCGGCGTGCCGCTCGGCGGTGTATTCGGGAAGCGGCAGGCGCGCAGCGAGGCGGTTGCCGAGCGTGCGCCAGTACGCGAGCGACACGTCAACGGGCGCGATGCCCAGCGCTTCGATGGCGTCGAGCCGCGCCAGCACGGCACGCACGGCGGATTCACCCTCGGCATGCAGCAGCAGGCGCGCGCCGGGCTGCACACCCGAGATGCGCTGCGCCGCGTCCAGCGGCGTACACGCCTGCATTACCATGAACTGCCAGCGGATCGTCCCATAGTCGTTAGCCTGCCAACGGATACGGCAGAACGTCGCTGGGCAAAAACATCGCGACGCGCCGCCAGCGGTCGAGCCGCACCAAGTGCGCCGGTTCACCGAAGCGCAGGTAGACGTCAATGCGCCGCTCGACGTAGACGAGCGAGACGCGCGTCAGCGGCGCCACGCTGGCTTGGCCGGCAAGCACCGCGAGCGCCGGTAACGGCGACGCCGTGGCCGTCGAGATCTGAGCATTCATGAGGTCTTCTCCGGGAACTCGCGTTCCAGCAGTTCGCGCAGCAGGTCAGCGACGGTCACGCCTTGGGTGAACGCCGACACCTTGATGCGCGCCCGCATCGCGGGCGTGACGTCGAGGGTCAGGCGCGCGGTATAGAGGTCGCCTTTCTGAATGCCGTCGGCGTCGCCCTGGCGAACCCACGCCTCGGCGTGCGGGTTCGCCGGCGGACGCGCGCCAATGACGATGCGTTTGCTATTGCGCTGGCTCATGCCGGCCACCGCAGCAGTTCGTCGGTAAGCGCCGCGATCTCGCGCGCAGCGGCGCTGTCGGGCGCCGTTTCGCGTGCGAGCCGGCCGGCGGCCACGCAATCGGCGAACACGATGCGCTGATGTACCTCCGCGCGCAGTGCAGGCAGTGGCTGGTCGGCAAGTGCGTTGCGCGCTTCACGGCCGATGATGGTGGTGCTGACACGCCGATTGATGACGAAGGCCGCCGCTAGCTGCGGCCGGAACACCTGCGCCTCGCGGATCAGCGCCACCATCTCGGCCGATGCCCACACGTCGTAGGGGCTCGGTTGCACGGGGATCAACACGCGCTCGGCCGCCAGCAGCGCGGAGCGCGCCAAGGCGGCGATGCGCGGCGGGCCGTCGATGACGACGTGATCGACGCGACGGGCCAGCTCCGGCGCCTCCAGGTGCAGCGTCTCGCGGGCGAGGCCCACGGCGCTGAACATGCGCGGCAAGCCCTGCTGGGCGCGCCGCTGCGTCCAGTCCAGCGCCGAGCCTTGCGGATCGGCGTCGAGCAGGACGACGTGCAAACCGCGCATTGCCAGCTCGCCGGCAATGTGAGTGGCGAGCGTGGTCTTGCCGACCCCGCCCTTCTGGTTCAGCAACGCGACGATCATGCATTGGCCCTCCGTCTCGGAAGACCAGCCTTTCGTGGTTGTGAGTGGTGCCGTTTGGCGGTTGTCCACCGAGGTGGCGCGCTTCTACTACCCGTTAGTGTTTTTAGGTTAGAGAAGTTAGAAGATTCCGAAACCCGCGTCGTTATTGGCTTTCCGGCGATTTCGCACGCCTGATGGCACGATAGGAACACGCCCGATAGCACGATATCCGGCACGCCTGATAGCACGAGGCCATTCACAGCTTGTCCCGCGGTTGTCCCCGTGCCGCGGCCAGCACGGGCCGGAAGGTCAGCAGTTCCGCGCCAGTGCCCGGCATCCGCGCGATGCCGAGCACGTAGCCAGGCAGCGACTGCCGCGCGACCAGGGCGCGCAGGTCGCACGCGAAGTCGTAGGGCTTCGCCGTGCTGCCCGACTTGCGGTGCAGGTGCCGGAAGTCGAATTGCCAGCCGCCGGGCTGTTTCCCGCCGTGCTTGCGCACCAGCCGATACAGCCACCGCTCGATGCCGCCGGTCAGCCGGAAATACGCCGGGTCGATGGTCAGCACCAGCGCGGCGTCGAGCACGCCGGCATAGAACCAGTCCGGCAGGATCAGTTCGATGCCCCGCGGCGTGCCGCGGGCGTAGGCCCGTTCCTTCCACTCGTTGATCCACGAGAAGCGATGCAGGCGCCGTCCTGTCGTCTCGCGGATGGACGTCGCGACGGTGGTCGATTGCAGGCGATCCAAGGCCGCTTTGAGGCGCTGGTAGTCGCGCAGCGACACGCCGCGTCCGATGAAGCGCAGGATCTCGTAGGGTGTCGCGTGCATCAAGCGCGACGGCCGCAAGCCCGCGTCGCGCGCTTCCACGATCTGCGAGGCCGCCCAGATCAGCACGTCCGCATCCCAAATCGTGGCGATGCCGTGTTCCCGCGTGCCCTCCACGCGCACGGTGACGCCACCGGCGCGGAAGTCGATCGGTGCCGTGCGCCGCGACTTCGCCAGCGAGAAGAACGGAAAGGCCATCAAGTCCTGGCTGTCGCGCGGCACCATGCCATCGCCCGGCAAGGCGCGGAACAGGTCGAGCTGTTCCCGCTCCCGCGATGGGCTGGGCATGGCGATGGCCACCGGCGAACCGCCGATCAGCGCGCACGGCTGTCGGCCGAGTGATGCTCGGCATACTCGGGATCAGACGTGGTTTCGTAGCTGCGCTGATCGGCCCAGCCATCGAGGTCGGCCACGGCGTACATGACGCGCCGGCCGAACTTGCGGAATTTCGGCCCGTTGCCGATCACGCGCTGCTTTTCGAGCGTGCGCGGCGACAGCCGCAGGTAGTCGGCGGCTTCGTCGTTGGTGAGGTAGCGTTGGGGTTGCGGTGTCGTAGCGACAACAGCGGCAGCAGCCTGCAAGGGAGCGGGACGCATCGGGTGAACCTCCATCGGTCAGGAACGCCCGGCCACATAACGCGACCGGATGGAGGCAGTCTCGGAAAAGCGGCGGGTTGCGCAGAGGGTCGTTTTAGCGCGCAGGCAAAACGACCCTCCCCCGGTCATTCAAGCTGTGCGAGGCGGCGATAGCCGCCGTGCATCAGCGTCTGGCCCCGGCGTACCAGTCGGCGCACGCGAGAGCGCAAGCCGCCGTCGGCGTACCAGCTTTCGGCGACCACATCCGCACCGAAGAGTCCCGCCGCCGTTTCGCGCAAGGACGCGCCCGCCAGGGTCGCGTCGAGCGCCTGCAGAGTGTGTAGTTCGAGCAGTGCGGCAGGTGTGGGCCGGCTGCGAGTCAATGCTGCAGGCGCGGCACCGCCGGCGGCGGCGCGTTGCTCCAGCCAAGCCGTCAACCCACGCTGGAGCGTGCCGACCGAGGCGCTGGCACGGAGCACATGGACGTAGGCCATGCCGTCCGCGAGGCCCGATGCCAGCGCCAGCCGCAGGCAACCGCCGGGCCACCGCGCCAGCAGCAGGAGGCGCTTGCCGTCGTGGATCAGGCATTTGTGGCCGGGGATGCGCCAGAACGCGAAGACGACGGCCGTCGGCGGCGGATCGGCATCCGGGTAGAGCTGGAGCACGCTGTCGTGATCGGGGAACCAGGCCGGATGCGCGTCACGTGCATCCCGCGCCGGGTCTGCGAGCAGGCGCAGGCCCCAGGCGTGCGCCGCCTCGGGGTGGCGACGATGGCGCAGCCAGTCGCGCCGATAGTCGGGGTTCCTGCGCAGGTACTCCCAAGCCAGCGCGGGGCCGTCGAGGTGCAGCACGTAGAGATACGCGGCGGTGGAATACCAAGGTTCGGCGCTTCGATCGGCCATGATGCACGCTCCCCTCATTGAGCAGGAACATCGCCACGATCGTCGCTGTGCAGGGACTACGGCATCACTTCAAGGCGTCATCAGGCACGAGGTAAAGTAACCAGCAGCGTCAAGTCCGATAGGCTCCGGCATCTTGCACGTGCAGTCCGAATCGTGACGGTGCGGCGTGCGCGAATCGCACGCCGCACGGAACACCCTGCCCCAAGCCGCGGCCCGCATCGTGACTTTTTCGGTCAGGCAGACCACCGCGCCACGCAAGAGTGGCGTTTCAGACTCGCCGGGTATCGAGCCAGACGAAGAAAGAAAGGAAGCAAGACGATCAGTCGGGGATCGAACCGTCGAGCTGTGCCAGCCGCACATACCCGGACAGCGGTCGTGCCGCGTGGAAATACAGGTCACGCAGGACGGGCCGCCCGAGCGGCCCGACGATAGCGGCCAGATCCGACAGCTTCACCACGCCCAGCGCGGGCATCCCGATGCCAAGGTCGATCAACCCCCAGGCGGTATTGCCATCGGTGGGATCAAGCGCGGCCAGCAGCCAGGTCGCGTGCGCGTCCGGCGTGAACAGCCGGACCACCGGCATTGGGTCGATGGGCTGGCCGATAGCGCGCGCCTCGCCGACGGCGAGCAGTTGCGCGCGTTGTTCGTCGGTAACGAGTGGCTGGGTCATGGCCGGGAATCCCACGAAACCGACGATGCGTGGATACGCTTTGCCGCCAAGACGCGGAAGCGTCGAAGCGGATGCATGCTTTCGTGCGGAAGCACGAAGGCGCATGCCATCGAATCCGACCATGCACGGAAACGTCGATGCGCAATGGTACATATCAGGAAAGACACGGAAGCGGCTCTCCGGTTTTGTCGAAATCCGTCAAAGCGGATTTCAGTAACACGGCAACAGGCTAAATTGCCGTCGATGAGTTAAAGATAACGTGGTTTTAATTGTCCCGCGAACGGACGCTTCTGTCCATGCAGAAGCGTCCCGTCCAGCCCGGCCGACCGGCCGGCGCCACCACCTTCGATGCCGAACTGGCCCAGGCGTTCGGTGCGGCGGTGCGTGCATTGCGGACGGAGCGCGGCATCGCCCAGGAATTGCTGGCGAACCAGGCCGGGATCGAGCGTTCCCACTTGGGAAAGATCGAACGCGGCGAGCACATGCCCACGCTGGCGCTCATCTTCAAGATCGCCAGCGCGTTGGAGTGCAGCACGGCTGCACTGATGAGCGCGACGGAAAGCCAGCTTGCGGCGTCCGGCGCGTAGCTGTTGCCGTGCTGCCTCTGGCAGCACTGCGCCCCGCCGCGATGGGCAGGGCGCGGTGGGCGGCGGTTAGTCCGCCTGCTGCGGCTTGCTGCGCGACCAGACCAGGTCGTGCGTGCCATCTTCGTTCTCGATCAGGCGGGCATAGACCGTTGCCGGGAACGATGGATCGTCGAGGGTCACGGACACGTAGGGCCGCTCGGCCTTGCTGACTTTCTTCCACGCTGCGCCGATGTCGTGGCCCGCCGCCTGCACGCGGAAGTCGGGGGCGTTCTCGCTGTCGCCCTTGTCGTTGGGAACCAGCTTGATCTTGACGTTGAGCGTCAGGGTGCGGAGCGTGCCGGTGAAGCCGTCTTTCTCTGCGGTGAAGGTGCCGATGTTAGCCATGACGTTTCTCCTTTCGGGTTGAACAAGGTCGCGCCAGTGCGTCCTTGTTGTGATCCGGCCGACGGGGAATGGGCTGGCTGCACCGCGCAGCGGTCGCAACAGCGTGGAGAACCTGGAAGCGCAAACAATTTGTCTCGCGAGGAAGCCGCGCAGCGGCGGGGAAATTGTTTGTACTGGAAGGTTGCGGCCATGAAGCCCAAGGCGCAGCCGCGTCCCCGCCAGGATTCACGACAAGTCAAGGACGCACGGGCCGCCTGTCCCGGATGGAGATATGGCTGACTCGGCATCTCCGCATGATGGCTGCACCGGTTTGCACCCTGACGCGGGCGAGGCCAACACCCCAACGACAGGCGAGAACGCCCCCTGCCGCAACTCGCGGCGATGTGCTTGAGACGCGGCGTGGAAGCTCCATAGGGCAAGGCCGAGCGGCGTGTCGGTGAACCGTCCTTCGTGACGACCAGGCGGCGAACCGTCAGCGTCGAGCACGGCACGCTTTGGCACAACCTGCCACAGCAAGCTGGGGCGTAGCCCCACAAGCCCCGTCCCTTGCGGCGGGGCGCAAGCACGTGGCAAGCGGAGCGCGCAGCGCCGCAGGCGCGAAGGCGTGAGGGATGGAAGCCGCATGGCCGTGACGACGAAGGCGACACGGGGCGCAGCCCGACAGCCCGGCCGGCGTGGACGCCGGCGCGCGCATCGTGTCCGGTCATCCGTGGCCGGGGAACTGCGCACGCGACGACACGGCACCGTCAATGGTCGCGCGGTTCGGTCGGCTATGCTCACACCATTCACAAAGAACGCGAACGAGCCATCCCGTGACCACCAACATTGTTTTCATCCAAGCCGGAATTTCCGCTGCCGGTATCGCCATTCAACTTTACATCGCATGGCGCAGCCGTAAGCAATCGGCGCAGCAGTCCGAAGACACGCTCGACATGCAGCGCCTCGTCTCGCATCGCGCTACCGCGGCATTCGTGGCCGACAAGCGCCAGAAGTGGATCGATGAGTTGCGCACGGACATGGCATTCCATCTAGCGCTATCTCAAGAAATCGCATGGAAGTGGGATGCGCTGCGCAGCAGGACCGCGCTCAGAATCAGCAAGGAAGCCCACGACGATCCGGCACGTTCCCATCGCATCCTGCAGGAAGCGGCGGATGCGTTTTCTGCAGAAAACGGCGCGCGTGACCGGGAACACCAAGAGCGGCACTTTCGCGTCACGTTCCGGCTCAATCCTCGGGAACCGCTGCATATAACCCTGCGTACATGCCTGGGTGACGTTCGCACCGTCCTAAGTAAGCTACAGGGCAGTCGCACGGACGCCGATGCCAAGGCGTTGATGGAAAGGATGGTGATTCTGATCGATCAATCGACCACTCTTACAGAACAAGTGCTCAAGGCGGAGTGGGATCGTGTGAAGCAGGAAGTCGCTTATCCCGAAGCCTTGATGGCCAAAATCCCCAAGCCCGGCTGATCGGCTTTCGCGCTCCGACCGGAGCGCACGCTGTCGCCGCCTGGCCGAAGGCGGTGACGGCGCGATTTTGCTGTGGACGTTGAAACCGGGCGTGGCAAACCTGCCGCGCCCCGGTTCGGGGAAAACCCCGGCACGAACCGCGCCGGGGTCATTCTGCTAGATCACGCGGCCAGCGCGAGGACCTCCACCTCGTCGGCAGCATCGCTCGGCGCGTCGCTGGCGCCCGCCGCACCCGGTACTCTTTCTGGCTCCGTGTGGTGCTCGGTCTGGAACACGGCAGGCATCCAGCCGCTACCCTCGGCCAGCCGTTCGGCTTCGCTGGCAATGTTGCCCTTCTTGAGCTTCGACAAGCGGGTGACGTGTTCCGAGGCGTACTGCTCGACAGCTTCCAGAATCGCGGCCTTCGGTACGTGCTGGAAATAGCCCTCGGCAGTCGGCTTCCACCATGCGGCCATGTCCAGCCCCACGGCCTGCGCCAGTTCCGTGCCGGGCCGGCGCTGCGTGGCGCGCGGCGTCACCACGTCCACCGTGGCCGCGACGCAGACGGCCAGTAGCCGCACCAGCTCGTCTTGCGATTTCGCCAGCAGCACGGCGAACAGTTCGGCGCTGTCCTGCGGCAAGGCTTCGCCCGCGACTTCCTGCAGGGTGTGCAACGCCACCGCCGCAGGCGATTCCGACACGTCCTGGGCAAGGTTTTCCAGCCGGTCTTTCACGGTCAGGCGCACGCCGAGCGGCAGGCCGTCGCGGTAGGCATTGGGCTGCAAGACGGTCTGCACCATGCCATGCACCAGCGCGGCCAGCGCGACGTGCGGATGCTGCGCGACTTCGATTTGCAGTGCCGCCGTGCGGTGGGCGCTCAACCGCTGCGCCAGCCGGTCGGAAACGTTCGCGGCCTTCGGTGCTTCGTCGGCATCGCCTTCGTCCTCGTTCGTGGCTCCGCCCTCCGCGAAACCCTGCCGCAGCCGGTGCAGCGTGCGCAGCGCCTTGGCCTCAGCCTCGCGCAGCAGCCCGCGATAGATCACGGTTTCGCCTTCGCGGTCGATGGTAACGATGGCACCGGCCACGGCGCGCACGTCCGACGCGTAGTCCTGCAAGGCGTCCTCGATGGCTTGCAGCTCCCCGGTCACCTGCTCGCGCCGTTCTTCCAGCGTGGCCACCTTGTCCTTGTCCTCGGCGTCGTAGGCTTCTTCCAGCGTCGTGTCGATCTTGTCGAGACGGCCTTGCAGCGAAGCGATGCGGCGGGCTTCGCGTGCGCTCGGCTCGCGGCGCTGGCGCGGCGCGTTCTGGAACGTCTGCCGGTCGGCATGGCTCATGTGCGGTACGGCTTCCACCCACGCCCAACCCTCGGCGCGCACGTCCTCGGCCTGCGCGTCCAGCTTGGCGCACACCAGCGATTCCAGCAGTGCTGCGTCGGTTAGGTAGGTTCCGGCATCGCCTTCGGCGAACAGGTCGCGGCGGATGTCGCCGCCTGCCGCCGCGTAGGCGTCCAGTCCGACAAAGCGCACCAGCGGATGCGTGGCGGTGATTTCGCGCTCGGTCAGACGGTCGCGCAGCGCGGGCGGGCTGCGCTGCCATTCCGGCGCTCCGTAGAACGCAGCTTCCTGCGCGGCGTGGTCGTCGGTGATGGTCAGGGCCATCAACTGTTCCAGCGTGGCGGCTCCGGCGCGGTAATCGGCCAACAGGCGCTGCGAGACGTTCGCCAGCTTCAAGCGACGCTGCACCACCAGCGGGGACACGCCGAAGTCGGCGGCAATGTCCTCGATGGGACGGCCTTCCTTGACCAGCGCGGCGAAGGCCGCGAACTGGTCGGCGGGGTGCATGGCCTCGCGCTGCACGTTCTCGACAAGGCTCACGGTACGGGCGGACGCATCGGCCACCAGCAGGCACGGCACCTCAACGTCGGCGGCGATGCGCTTCTTTTTCGCCAGCAGCTTCAACGCGGTCAGGCGGCGGTCGCCTGCGACGACTTCGTACTGCTCGCCACCGTCCTCATGTTGGGCGGCGAGGATGACGACAAGGTTTTGCAGCAGGCCGACGCGGGTAATGCTCGCGGCCAGTTCGGGGATGGACTGGCGCGGGGTCGTGCGCACGTTGCGCTTGGAGCGGCGCGGCAACAACTGCGATAGCGGCACCAGAATCAGGTTCTTGGTCGGGTCGGCCACTTCCAGCGGCGCGGCGGTTTCAAGGGCGATAGCTTCGGCCTGATTCCGTGACGCGCTCCGAGCATAGCGCGCCGACCACCATCGAGCGCCCGATTCGCGCTGGAGTTGGCGATGTGCACGACACGTTGAGCCGTTGGGTTGCGCAGTGTGCGCAAAAAGTCGTCGTGGCGAGGGGTGCTGATGATCATTTCCCCCGTCGTTCCTGCCCGCCGCGCAGCCGCTCGCCAC
>NZ_JBMSDZ010000040.1:0-8574 GCF_049445995.1 Dyella sp. KRB-257
GCGCCCGCCGCCTGATGGCGCACCACGACCGTTCGTCATGGGCACCGGTGGCTT
This sequence comes from Dyella sp. KRB-257, assembly GCF_049445995.1. Taxonomy (NCBI): domain Bacteria; kingdom Pseudomonadati; phylum Pseudomonadota; class Gammaproteobacteria; order Lysobacterales; family Rhodanobacteraceae; genus Dyella; species Dyella sp. KRB-257. Next base: position 55 of record NZ_JBMSDZ010000040.1, read on the forward strand.
GGGTTTGGCTGGTCGAGGCGCGTATCCTTGCTACCAGACTCGCAAGCTGATTATTTTGTCGACACCCTCTCAGATGTCTGCCTCGGGAGCAGGGTCGCCGACCCAGTCGACTTGTCCATCGCCGCGCAAGGCGCTGGCATCGAAGCCGCCCTTCAAGGTGACGGCGGGTCTGCAGATGTCCGCCCTCCCGCAGGCGCTCGCAGTACTTGTGCAGTGTCGACGCATCCTCGGTGAGGATGACCTCGATGCCTGCATGGCTGGCCTGGGCCAGCAGTTTCACGTCATCGCGCACCACGGCACGGCTGTCTCCAGCATCACGCTGACCCAGTGCATTCCAGAGGTTGGCGGCCTTCTGGCCGTGCGGCACGTTGAAGTCGAGTACGCGGAAGTGGTGGAGCGGCAAATCCGTGATGGGCTGCTTGATGCCGAACTCTGCTGCCACGATGCCGGAAAAGAACATCGGCATGTCGTTCGTCAGCATGTGGCGGTAGTACTGAACGGCCGTCGCGTGGTGGGCGCGGTGTTCGCTGACCAGGGAAATCAGGAAGCTGGTATCCAGCAACACCGATACGCTCATCCCTGGCCGCTCCGCAGGGTTTCCAGCCAGTCATCGGGCACGTCCGACCACGCCCGCGTGCCCTTGCGGACCAGTTCGCCGAAGGCGACCTCGTCCCAGGTCGAGGACACATCCTCGAAGGCGAGCAGGGTCAGATTGCGCAGTTCGCCGTTGTGGAGGTTTTCTTCAGCGGCCACGCGAAGCATGGCCGGTTTGTAGAGACGGTTGCGCTCCTCGTCCCCCAGCAGCTTTTGGCTGCTGGCAATGGTGAGCACCTGGCCGTTGTCCATTTTCAGGTGGACATTGGCCTTGCTGGTGCCGCCAAGGTCGGTGATCTGGCCGCGCAGGTATATCTCTACCTTCACCCACATGGCGGTGTTCTGGTTGAGGTAATCGGAGCTCGCGTCCACACGAACGAGGTTCGTGCCGTGCTGATCAGCCAGTGTGTAACGCCGATGGGGAAATTTGCGCGCCGCCGCCTGCCAGCGCTCGACCACGGCTGCACGCTTCGGATCGATCAGCCCCAGATTGCCCGGTTGATCCAGTCGAGCGAGGTCGGTCCAGAGGCCGGTCGCTGCCAAAAGGCCGCTCGCCACCAGGACCAGCGAACCCTCCGCTATCGCGATCATCACCTGATTGGGACCGATGTCCTTGCCCGATCCAGCCAGAAACTCACCGACGTCCTTCTGGAACTGCCCCAGCAGCGCCAGCGGAACGTGCGTCGGCGCGACCTCGGCATCCTGGATGCGGTCGTTCAGCGCGAAGCGAAGGGTGTCGGCCGGTTGCATGAGCCCGATTGTAGTGTCTTGCCATGTCCGCCGGGGGCATGGTCGTATCAAAGCAGACCGTGGTTGAGCGCGTGCAGCGCGAGCCGGCGTTTGCCCGCGCATTGCTGGGCGAGGCGGCCTCGCTGTTCCTCAACGGCGATCCGGCGACGGCGCGGATGATCCTGCGCGACCTGGTCAATGCCACCGTCGGTTTCGAGGGGCTGGCCTCGGCCACCAAGCGCCCGAGCAAGAGCCTGCACCGCATGCTGTCCGCCTCCGGCAACCCCAGCATGGACAACCTGGCCGCCATCTTCGACGTGCTGCGTCGGAACCTGAAGGTGGATATCAAGGTACGTGCCGCGTGAGATGTCGTGCACGTAGCACACATGTGCTACTGTGGTGATCGTCTCACCCTCGCTGGAGCGCCCCATGAGCACGACCACCATCCGCCTGCCCGACGAACTCAAGGCCCGCGTCGCCGCGGCGGCGAAGCAGGCCGGCACGACCTCGCACAATTTCATCCTGGAAGCGATCGCGGAGAAGGCCGAGCTGGCCGCGCAGCGAGCCGCATTCCACGCCGTGGCGGATCAGCGCTACGCCGAGTTCCTGGAGTCCGGCATGAGCATCCCGTGGGAAGAGGCGCGCGCCTACCTCAAGGGACGCATCGCGGGAAAAGCCGTGAAGCGGCCGGTGGCACGCAAGCTGGACCGATGACGTGACGCGTGTGAGGCTGGCGTCCGGGGTGCTGGACGATCTGGACCGCATCGTGGAGCACCTGCATCACCACGAGAGCGCCGCGGCCGAGACAAGGGCGGGGGAAATCATCAGCGCGTTCGACGTGCTGGCGGACAACCCGCTGATCGGCCGCCCGGCCGGCGACGACGAGCGCGAGTTGCTGATCGGCCGCGGCTCAGCGGGATATGTGGCGCTGTACAGCTACCTGTCGGTGATCGATACCGTCCTGATCGTGGCGGTGCGGGGACAACGCGAAGGGGGATACGCCAGGCCATGAGCGAAACGGAAGCGGACACCCGCGCCAACCGCATCGACCCGGTGCTGCGCGAGGCCGGCTGGGGCGTGGTCGAGGGATCGCGGGTGCATCGCGAGCTGATCTGCCCGGGGCACATCACCGGTGGTGGGCGGATCAATCCGCTGTCGGCCGATTACGTGCTGGTGTACCGCGACCGCAAGCTGGCGGTGATCGAGGCCAAGCGCGCAGGATTCGGGCACACGGCCGGCGTGGGCCAGGCCAAGGATTACGCCGCGCGGCTCAAGGCGCGTTTCGCCCATTCCAGCAACGGGCTGGGCTGGTACGGCATCGACATGCAGACCGGCCCGGAGGGCGACCTCGCCCTGCCGTTTCCCTCGCCGCAGGAGCTGTGGGCGCGCTGCTTTCCCGAGGGCAACCAAGATCGCCGACTTCCTGCGCATCCGCTACGGCGGCACCAACGACGCCAGGCGCGCGCTCGGTCCGGTGGACACCATTCGCAAGGCCTTTGTCGGCATTCAGGCGCATCTGTACCAGTAGATGGTTCTTGCGATCGCCGCGCCCTGTGGGTGGCGATCGCCAGATGGTCAGTCGCATCCGGTAGGCAGATTGGCTGGCTTCGGAATCGCCAGATACACCGTGCTCCACAACTGCGCCGCGTTCGATTCGTCCGCGTCCTTGCCGCTCGCGCCGAAGGCGGCGACCTGGTAGCGGCCGTCGGCGTAGCGCCAGGACCACAGTTCCGAATTGCTCATGTCGCGGGTGGCGTCGATGGCTTGCCACAGGCAGGCCTGGGCGCCTTGCAGGTTGCGGCGCGTGGCGGCGGGGAGGTCGGTGCGGGCGAGCTGGCGGGCGAGGCCGGCGGCGGTGAGCGCCTGCTGCCACGACCACACCACGGTGCCGTGGTAGGCGCCGGGGCTGAAACGGGCCTGCTCGGCGGCCGGCGCAAACGCCGGGTTGGCGACCAGCATGCCGACCGGCGTCATCAGGCCGGCGGGGAAGGGGCGGCGCAGCAGTTCGGCCTCGGCGTCGAGCTGCGCGGGGCTGGGTTTTCCAAACAGCAGGGCGAAGCCGCCGTCGCTGTTCTGCACGCGGATCGGCTGGCCGCTGGCGTCCAGCGACAGCGCCTGGAACTGCACGGGCTTGTCGCCGATGGCCTTGAGTGCCGGCGCTGCCGGCACGTCCATCGCCTTGGCATAGGTGGTGATGGCCTGCCGGGCAGCGGCGTTGTCCACGATGACGGTGAATAGCGCGGGCGCCTTGTCGCGCCACACGGCGGCGGCGTGCGCGAGGCCGGCGAGCATCGCCTGGTCCTGTGCGTTCGCGTACGGCGCGAGCAGGCCGCTGCGGTACAGCGCGCTGGCCGCATCGAGCGCGGCGGGGATGAGGATCGCATTGACGTCGTAGGCATAGCGACCGCCGCCGAGGCCGTCGTTGCTGTCGCGCCAGTCGCCCACCGGCACGCCGGGCTTGAGCGACACCAGGTTCGCCGTGGTGGGATCGACCGCGAAGGCCCGCGTCTGCGCGGCGACGTAGCGCAGGTTGCGCATCAGCGCCTCGCCCGCGTGCGCCTCGCCCAGCTTGCTGGCGAGGAAGGCCCCGGCGCGGGCGCGGCCGCGCGCGTCGTCGAGCAGCCAGGCCTGCGTCACCGGGGCGAGCAGGTAGTCGCTGTCGACCATCTTGTAGTCGTAGACCGGCGCGTCGGAGCGCGTGCCGTCGTGCTTCATGTGGTCGAGGATGGCGAACTCGCCGATGTCTTCCTCGTGCGCCACCTGGCCGTCGGGCGAGAGGCGCTGCAGCACGGAGCGCAGGCCGGTCTCCACCGCCGCCGGCTGCAGCGCGGGCATCAGCAGGCGCACCGACATCAGCGTGTCGCGGCCGAAGTAGGTGTCGAAGCGCCACGAGCCGGCGAGGTACTTCTCGCGGTAGCTGAGGAAGCCAAGCGCCTCACGCGCGGCGCGGTCGTCGCGCGCGCTGTCGTTGAGCAGCGCGTGGCCGGAGACCGGGGTGAGCGGCGTCTCGCCGGAGAGCGCGGTGATCTTCAGTGTGATCGTGCCGTCGCTGGCGGCGACGAAATGGCCGTTGTGCAGCGCGCCGTGCACGGCGGTGACGTTCAACGCATAGCCGGGCGCGCCATCGAGGCGGTCGCGCGACCAGGCGAGCGTGTTGCCATCGGTGCGCGCGCTGGTGAGCACGTCCTTCGGCGCGGTGCCCTGGCCCTGGTAGTCGCGCAGCACGCGAATGCTGGAGAGCAGCGCCTGCTTCGGCACCAGCGTGGGCGTGCGCAGCGTGGCGGTGAAGCGCACGCCGTGCAGCGGGCGCCCCCTGGCGTCGGCCTGGGTCAGCGGCGTGGCCGGGCCATCGAGCGTCCAGGTGGCCGGCGCAGCCACCGGATCGAACCACAGCCCCACGCCGCTGTTGCCGGCGGGGAAGGCGACGATCAGCCGCGGCTCGGTGCCCGAGCGCAGCACGATGTGCGCGGCGACGTCGCCCTGGCGCACGAAGCGGTTGAGGTTGAGCCCCTCGCTGCGGTCGAACGTTTCCGGCGTGGCGCCGTGCGCGAGCTGCGCCGCGCCCAGCATCGTCCACACGCCCGCCATCACCACCCATTGCCTTGCACGCATCGATCCGGTCCTCGTCGCTGGAAGCGTTTTGCATCCTAGCAGCCTGTCGGACTTTGCTCGGCCGGGCTGCGAATCCGGCTGTTATGGGCCGATGAAACGTCGAAAATCCGTCCTCGCACAGCCGACTTCTCGCCTCGGCCAGCAAAGCCCGACAGGCTGCTAGCGCCCGCGCGAGCCGTGCGGGATAGACCTCGCAAGAAGTCGCGATACCGGCCTGCCGACTTGCGCGCTTGTCGAGGGCATGGCCACCCCCGGGCACACCTGCTAGGAATGCCCATTGGGTGCGAAGGCTTGCGGGCGAACGATGGGAAGGGTTCGATCCATGACATGAGCGCCGGAAATGTCGCGGCCCGGAATGCAGGGCATCCCGGGCCGCGAGCGGCAACGCGTGTCAGTGGATCACGACCAGAGCGTGCGGCCGAAGAAGGTCAGCGTGCGGTCCCATGCGTATTCCGCCCACACCGCGTCGTACTGCGTGGCGGCAATGCGGCCGGGGCCGGCGGCGGTCTCGTTGGCAAAACCGTGATGGGCGAGGTAGCGGTGGAACTCGGCGTTCACGCCGGCCTCCTTGAGTTTCGCCTCCAGCTTGTCGACGTTCTCGATGGGGAAGAACTGGTCCTGCGTGGCCCAGTGGCCGAGCACCGGGGCGGTGATCTTTCCCGCGTCGATGTACTCCAGCGGCGGCATGCCGTACCAGGTGGTGCCGGCGTCCACCGCCACGCCCTGGCCGAGCGCGAGCATCGTCAGCGCACCGCCCATGCAGAAACCGGTGAGGCCGACCTTGCGCGAATGCTGGCGCAGGAACGCCACCGCGCCGGCGATGTCCTGCGTGGCGGCATCGGCGAAGTCGAGGCCTTCCATCAGGTGGTGCGCCTCCTCTTCCTCCACCGTGCTCTTGCCGCGGTAGAGATCGGGCACCAGCGCGAAATAGCCGCAGCGCGCCAACCGGTCGGCGACGCCGCGGATCTGGTCGTTCAACCCCCACCATTCCTGGACCACCACCACGGCCGGCGCGCCCTGCGTCTGCGCCGGCGTGGCCAGATAACCCTGCACGTCCTGCCCATCGGGCCGCTTGAAACTCACCATGGAACCGCTGTGTGTCGTCACGACATGTCTCCTGTGTGGTGTGGAGTGGCAATCGAGGTTCGCAGCGGGGAACGCGCGCTGCAAGCGGCCTTTCAGCGTAACCCATAGGCGCAGCGTGAGCGTCGCGGTGGGATGCTGCTTTGACCGATGGGCGAGCGCAGACGCCGGGGCCCCGCGCCGCCTGCTTTAGCCCTCTCCCCCGAACGATGAAGCTGTTCAGGGGAGAGGGAGCAAGGCGCGGGCCGTCTTTCAGCGGCGCGGCGTGAGCGTCGCGGTGGGACGTCGCTTCGACCGATGAGCGAGCGCAGACGCCCGGGATCTGCGCCACCTGCTTTAGCCCTCTCCCCTGAGCTTGCTCGGGGGAGAGGGTTGGGTGAGGGGGGCTTGGGGGCTGGTGGCTCTTCAGCGTGGCGGTTGTCGCTGGAAAACGGAAAGCCTCCCCCTCACCCCGACCCTCTCCCCCGTACGATGGAGCTGTTCAGGGGAGAGGGAGCAAGGCGCGGGTCGTCTTTCAGCGGCGCGGTGTGAGCGTCGCGGTGGGATGTCGCTTCGACCGATGAGCGAGCGCAGACGCCCGGGATCTGCGCCGCCTGCTTTAGCCCTCTCCCCTGAGCTTGCTCGGGGGAGAGGGTTGGGTGAGGGGGGGCTTGGGGGCTGGTGGCTCTTCAGCGTGGCGGTTGTCGCTGGAAAACGGAAAGCCTCCCCCTCACCCCGACCCTCTCCCCCGAACGATGGAGCTGTTCGGGGGAGAGGGGGTGAGGCGTGGGCTTCAAGACCCGCAGTTCGCATCTGCCCATGACTTCATACCCATGAGCTAGTCATAACTTCGCACTATGATTCATCCCGACACAGGTAGCAGGGCGGGCATGTCGTGGATGAGGGCGTCGTCAGTGCGCTGAAGAAGTTCCAGAAAGAGCTGTCGGCCGGCACGGTGTCGCTGGCCCTGCTCGCCGTGCTGGGGCGTTCGCGCCAGCCGATGTACGGCTACCAGATCGCCAAGCGGCTGGAGGAGGTAGGCGAGGGTGTGCTCGCCGGCAAGCAGAGTGCGCTGTACCCGGTGCTGCGCAACCTGGAGGCGGCGGGGCTGCTCGCCAGCGAGGTGGAGCCGTCAGTGAGCGGGCCGCCGCGCCGCTATTACCGCATTACCAAACCCGGCCGCGAGGTGCTGCGCGAGTGGATCGCTGCATGGCACGCCACGCGCGATTCGGTGGACCGGATTCTTGAGGGAGAGCTGTGATGACTGCACCACGCACGATTGCCGATTACCTCGCGCAGCTGCGCGATGCGCTGCGCGGCGCGGACCCCGCGCTGATCCAGGACGCGCTGTACGACGCCGAGGAGCACCTGCGTGCCGAGCTGGCTGACCAGCCCAACCGCAACGAGGCCGAGATGCTGGCCCAGGTGGTGGGCAGCTACGGCGCGCCGGATGAGGTGGCGGAGATCTATCGCGACCAGGAGATCAAGATCCAGCGCGCTCTGCGCCCGCCACTGGCGCCGAAGCGCAACTCGCTGATCGGCCGCTTCTTCGGTGTGGCCGCGGACGCGCGCACCTGGGGCTCGCTGTTCTACATGCTGCTGGCGCTGGGCACCGGCATCGCCTACTTCGTGCTGGTGGTGGTGGGCATGTCACTGTCGGCCGGCCTGTCGGTGCTGATCATCGGCGTGCCGTTCATCGTGCTGTTCTTCGGCACGGTGCGGGTGCTGGCCTTGATGGAAGGGCGCATCGTGGAAGCGATGCTCGGCGTGCGCATGCCCAGGCGGCCGCCGTACCCGTCGTCGGGCACCACGCTGATGAAGCGCATCGGCGCCATGTTCACCGACCCGCGTACCTGGACCACGATGTTCTACATGGTGCTGATGCTGCCGCTGGGCGTGGCCTACTTCACGCTCACCGTGACGCTGATGACGGTCGCGCTGGGGCTCATGGCCGCCCCGTTCGCCCGGCTGATCAATGTCGACGACATCAACCGCGCGTTCGTCGACGGCACCATCACCGTCGACTGGGGCTTCGGCCCGCACGTGCCGGGCTGGAGCGAGTTGATTGCGATGGGCGTGATCGGCGTGCTGCTGTTCTTCACCACGCTGCACCTGGTGCGCGGGCTGGGTCGCCTGCAGGGCCAGCTGGCCAAGCACCTGCTGGTGGCCGGCTCGGCGCGCTGATCGTCATTGGATGGCTCGGGAGTGCGTGGCAATGGCTGGCCGGGCGCTGGGAAGGTGAGGAGCAGATTGATCGCGTAGCGCTTATCGCCGGAAAGCGAGAAGCCTCCCCCTCACCCCGACCCTCTCCCCCAAACGATGGAGCTGTTCGGGGGAGAGGGAGAAAGGCACGGCTTCGGGCTGGCCCGGCGCTCGCTGCTTTAGCCCTCTCCCCTGAGCTTGCTCGGGGGAGAGGGTTGGGTGAGGGGGCTTGGGATGTTGGTGGCTCATCAGCGTGGCGCTTATCGCCGGAAAGCGAAAAGCCCCCTCACCCCGGCCCTCTCCCCCGAACGATGAAGCTGT
>NZ_JBMSDZ010000041.1:0-6000 GCF_049445995.1 Dyella sp. KRB-257
TCGCCGCGGAAGGCGTTGCCGAACCGCTCGGCGATGAAGATGGGCTGCTTGTTCATGCCACAACCTCCACGCGCTCGGCGTAGTAGGCGTGGCGCTGGCCGTTGCTGACCTTGGCGATGGCTTCCTGGCGGCTCGCGGCCTCCACCTCGACCTCGCGGTCATCGAGTGCGCCGTACTCCTGCGTCAGGTACTGAACGATGTACTTGTCCATGTCGGTCTCCAGCGGGCCGTGGTGGCCTGTTGGAGGCGAGTCTAGACCTATGAACTTTGGGCGGTCAAGAGAAATGAACTAGTTCGTTCAAAGAAGTGAACGGAGTTCAGCTATTGTTTATTTTGAACGGGAAGGGAAGAACCCTCGCCAGATCCATCCGAGCGACCATCCGGAAAGAAACAGGGCAACCATCAAGGCGACCCATATCGTCAGGCCCTTTGCGATACCTGAAAGCCACCTAGTCCGGTTTGCGCGATCTTCATCACCGTTGGCGATGTCTATGATCCGGGAGTAGCACGGGGTTTTGCTGATCGGATTGTTGACCAGGTAGTGCTGGGCACTGTGCTGCGTGAAGGACGTCTCGCACTGCCAGACGGGATGTTCATCATCAGGACCGATGGGCTTGGAGATTACCGCGGCGGCTAGGCCAATTGAGCCCGTCATGACTACGATGACAACGTAGATCCTCATCCATCCGCCGAGCTTCATGATTAGTCTTCCCAGCTGCCAATCCACCGCACACGGCCGTGGATCTCGATGCCCTTAGTTTCGTCTAGCGGCTGCGGCTTGTGCCACTTGGGGTCAACCTTGTTGTCGCTTTCGATAAACCAGCGGCCGCCGAGCTCGACCAGGCGCTTGGCCTGTAGCAGGCCGTCATAGGTCACAACGTAGAGCTTGCCGTCGCGCGGCGTGCGGTCGCTGGTATCGACCAGGATCGCGTCCCCATCCTTGATCGTGGGGTACATCGAGTCGCCCTTGCCGTAGATCACGGCCAGTTTGTCCGGTCGCAGCTTCTTTCGGCGCAAGCTGTCCGCGCGGAATTTTAGCTTGTGCGTCTCGGCGTACTCGTCCGCTACTGCGCCATCACCCAGCGCGGCCGCCTGGCGCAATCCAAGAATGTCGCTCCACCCGGTATCTTCGGCTACCTCAGGGGAATCGATCGTTCCGCGCCCCCACACCAGCCAATCGCGGTTGGCAGACAGCACCTTGCAGATCTTGGTGACCGTGTCTGCCCGAACCTTTTCCGGCTTGGTCAGATCGTTCAAGATGTTGTAGACAGCGCCCTTTGACAGCTTGGCCCCCGAAATTACATCGGGCGGAGTTAGGCCGCGTCGGTCGAGTGCCTCTTGAAGTCTGGAACCCATGCTCATCAGCCAAAGGCTATGGGTGGATGGGTTCAGAGCTATTGACCCGATGAAGTTCATAGCTCTAGACTCGCGCCATGAAACTGACCAAGCGAAACGTCCGTGAGGCTCTCGGCTTCACGATGGACCGCCAACTGGCGGAGTTCTTCGGCGTCGGCAAGGCGGCCGTGTCCAATTGGAGTGAGGACGAGGATCTGCCGGAGGTCAGGCAATGGCAGGCCCGCGCACTGCGCCCCGACGTCTTCGGATCCTCCCCCGAGCCTTCGGCCGGGCAGGGCGAGGCGGCCTGACGTGCCCCGCTCACGCAACCCCCGCATCTGGCTGCGCGACTGGCTCAACAAGCCGACGCGCGAGGAGGCGATCGACCTGATGATCGCGCGCTGCCTGCGCCGCGGTGAGCCTATCCCTGCGGAATGTATGACTCCCAGCGCGCCTGCTCCCGGCGCAGTTCGTCGAGCCATGGCGAGACTGTCTCGGGCGATCCTCCGATCTGAGAGCCGACAAGGCCGTACCACTTCGACACCGACTCGTCCCACGCGCGCCGAAGCGCTGCCGCATCGGGATGACTGCGCATGAGCGCCTCGACGGCTGCCTTGAGCATCAAGTCGGATGCCGCTTCGGATGTGGTTCGCTGCTGGTTTTTGCCCATTTCCATGGACCTCTCCTCGGTGGTGGGTGGCTGCTTGGCAGCGCCAGCTTACCGCCGGGGAGGGTCCGCCCCTTCTCGTCGTCGTGTTCATGCCGCCCAGTCTGCGGCCCGTCCAGGGGAATCCTGGGGAACACGTCGTCCCCTGAATTCCCAAGGAGCTGCGCCGTGCAGCAAATGACCCTCCACCTGGAGCCGGGCCTGGCTCAGCGCTCCCGCTCGCTGCGCGAGCACATGGCAACCCGCGTCTATGCCCGCGGCCTTGTCGACGTCGCCGGGAAGATGGACCTGTCGCCCTCGAAGCTGACCGAGAAGCTGGCCGGATCCGACAGCGGCGGCAAGCCGCGCGGCATGACCGTCGACGAGCTTGAGGCCTACATCCAGCGCACCGGCGACATCAGTCCGGTGCACTACCTCGCAGACAAGTACCTGCGCGACCCCGCCGTCGCCCAGCAGGAGGCGCTGGCGAAGCTGGCTTCTCTGGCTGAGGTGCTGCCCGCCCTGATGGCGGCTGCTGGGCTGCAGACGTCCGGGAAGAAGCGGTCATGACGGGCACGACGCTGGACCTGCGCCGCGCCCTGGCCGACAAGCCGCGCGAGCTCCCGCCGCTCGAGTTCGATCTGACGGGCTGCGCGGCCATGATCAGCTGGATCAAGCCGCATACCGATGCCATCCGCGAAGCTGCGGACAAGGCGGAGAAGGCGAGGAAGGCGGAGCAGGGGAGGAACACCCCTTGATCCGGATGACCCCGCACGGCACCGAGCAGTTCTGCCGCCGATGCAAGGCCCGCGGCTACGCCGACGAGGACTGCTGGTGGCCCATCACCGAGGAGTTCTGGTATCGGCGCGGCACCAACATGCGCGTCACGCAGTGGTCGAGCGAGTGCAAGGCCTGCGTGTCCGAGCGCGGCCTGGCCCGCAAGGCAGCGGCGCGCGAGCAGCGCCAGCAGCAGGTGGCGGCATGAAGCGCCGGTCCGATGCGTGGTTCGCCCGCCAGGAGGAGCTGTGCTTCCGCGCGCTGGCCGAGGCCGACCGCACCCACACCCCCGAAGAGATCGCCGCAGCGCACGCCGCGCTGGCGGTCTCTCCCGATGCCCCCCAGGGTTCCATGTTCACCGCAGCGCCTAACGCCGGAGTAGCTACCGGCGGACAACCCGAACCTGCCGGGCTGGCGTCTGCAACTTCGAAGCAGGCCAGCAGGAGGACAGCATGAGGATCATTGAAACCGTCGGCGCGATTGACGTTGATCGCGTAGAAGGGGGCGTTTCGATTCTTCAGGAAAGCACGATGGGCGAACGCGACCAATCCGTGTTCATTCCTGCGGCCCTGATCGAGGTGGTTATCAAGGCCATGCGGGACGAGGCCCGGCCCGAATGAATCCTCTGGTTCCTTCCGACGTTGACCTGCGCGACTTCGCTTTCATGCCGTTCGATGTGCAGCGACTGCTCACGTCTGAAACGTGGGTGCTGGGTACTGGCGACGAGCGCTCCGCAGCGATCACGCTCTGGCTGGTGAGCTGGCACCAAGTACCGGCCGCTTCACTGCCTGACAACGACCGCATGCTCGCGCACCTGTCCCAGGCCAAGTCATGGCCGAAGGTGAAAGAGCACGCCATGCGCGGCTGGATGATCTGTGATGACGGGCGCTGGTATCACCCGGTCGTCGCCGAGAAGGCGCTGGAGGCATGGCTCGAAAAGCTCGCACAGCGCATCAGCAGCGGCGCGGGCAATGCGAAGCGTTGGGGGATTGAGTTCGACTCGACCGCAATCGAGGCGCAGATGGTCGAGGCGCGCACACTCCTGATGGACCTAAATCCGCAATCCCGGACGCTGTCAAAAAAGCGCACTTCGGGAATCCCGTCGGGACACAAAAAGACATCAACCGGGAATCCCGATCTTTTCCCGTCGGGAATCCCGTCGGGATCGCAAGAGACAGAGACAGGGACAGAGACAGGGAAAATAAAAGCTACCCCCATACCCCCAGCCGGTGCTGGCGCACCTGCCGCCGCTGACGCGACGGCGTCACCCCCGCTGGAGGTTCGAGCAGTGCTCGACGCCTACCACCACGCGCTGCCGCTGTGCCAACGGGTCTCGGTGCTCAACGCCAAGCGGCGAAAGCGCATCGACGCGGTGTGCAAGCTGGCGCGCCAGGTCTGCCGGCAGCAGGGCTGGGCGTACGACCCGCCAGAGTTCTGGGCCGCGTACTTCGCCGAATGCGCCACCGACCCGTGGATGCGTGGCGAGGTCGCCAACCCGAAGAACCCGGGCTGGAAGCAGAACCTCGATGTGCTGCTGGCCGAGGACCGCTTTGCCAAGGTCATGGACCAGGCCATCAGCGCGATGCAGCGGGAGGCCGCATGAACGCCGAGCACGCCGTTCTGGGCGCCTGCCTGACCGACCCGAAGGCCTACTGGCGCGTCGCTGACCTGCTGGTGGCCGACGACTTCGCCGCAGGTGCCCACCGGAAGCTGTACGCCCTGATCCGCGACCGGGCCAACGCAAGCGAGCCGTTCGACGCGGTGACGATCCACGAGGCCGACGCGCATCTCGGGAATCTTGCGCTCGAGCTGGCAAGCAGCGAAGGATGGCGCCACGGCAACGTGCGGGCCTACGCCCAGATGGTCACGCAGGCCGCGATGACTCGTCGCATCCATGCTGCCGGTGCGCAAATCGCTCGACTGGAGGGATCCGACGTGCTCGGCCAGGCCCAGCAGCTGCTCGGCGCCTGCCTGCCGCGCCACGCCGGCGAGGTGAAGCACATTCGCGAGTACCTGCGAGCCTCGGTGGCTGAGCTGCAGCGCCGGGTCAACGCGAAGGAGGCGATCACCGGCCTGCCGACCAGCCTCCCGGCGCTCGACGAGATGCTCTGCGGCTATCAGCCCGGCGACCTGATCGTGCTGGCCGCACGTCCCTCGGTGGGCAAGACCGCGTTCGCGATTCAGTCGCTGGTGAACGCTGCGCGGCACGGCAAGCGTGTTCTGTTCTTCAGCCTGGAAATGACCGGCGTGAAGATCGCCGACCGCATCCAGGCGCACATCGCCCAGGTCAACGCCGCCGGCATGAAGCGCCCGGCCATCTTCGACGACGCCGACTTCGGCGCGCTGTTCAACGCCGCCGCCGAGATTGCCGACATGCCGCTGTACATCGACGAGACGCCGGCGCTCACCGTCGAGGCCCTGTGTGCTCGTGCCCGGCAGATCCACGCCACCACCGGCTGCGACCTGATCGCGATCGACTACCTGACGCAGATGACGCCGCCCGGTGGACCGAAGCTCAGCACCGCCGATGCGCTGCAGATCATCACCCGGGCGCTGAAGGGTCTGGCCAAGGAGCTCAACGTGCCGGTGATCCTGCTCTCGCAGCTCAACCGCGACGGCGAAGGCCATCGCCCCACGCTCAAGGCCCTGCGCGACTCCGGCGCCATCGAGCAGGACGCCGACGTCGTCATCTTCCTGCACCGTCCCGATCCGAACCGGCGCGACCGCCTGGTGCTGATCGTGGAGAAGCAGCGCGACGGCGAGACCGGCGACATCTGGCTCGACTCCAACTACCGCCACCAGCGGTTCACCGCCATCGACCTGCCGGTCGACGACCAACCGAGCAAGCCCCAGGGCTTCGGGCGGTTCGGGCAACGCAAGCAGCAGGGAGGGTGGAATGGCTACCAGGACTGAACAGATTTCCGCTGATCACGCCAGCCTCGCGCGCGAACAACCCGAAGATCAGCGCGAGCCGGGTGACCTGCTACGCACCCAGAACCTGGGCCGGACCGGCACTGCCCTGCGCCTGACCATCGGCGTCGACCCCGGCATGCTCGGCGCACTGGTGGTGCTGGCCGACGGCATCCCCGACCAGTTCATCGACATGCCCACGGTTCCGCGGCCGACCACGGGAAACGAGGTGGACGCCTTCCGCCTGGCCGCGCTGCTGCGTGGCGTGCTGCAGCGTCACCCGGGCGCCCACGTCTTCGCCGCCGTCGAGGCGGTGTCCGTGCGGCCGGGCG
>NZ_JBMSDZ010000042.1:0-5970 GCF_049445995.1 Dyella sp. KRB-257
GCGTGGGCCGTAGAAATCTTTGGGCTGCGATTGTGCTCTCATCCATGGGCTGCGCCTCTCGTCGGGCTTGCATAGGGTGACTATGCGCACCCTCCGATAGACGCATCCCATGGCGATAGCCCCATCTCGCTATCCAAAGTTTCTACGGCCCACGCTCCTGGCCGGTTGCGGCCTGCGGGCTCGGAGACTGAGAAAAATTCGACCGCCGTAGCGAGAGCGCCGCCAAGCGTTCGTGACAAGGTGCGCTGGGCGCCGCCGGCACGGGCGTTTGGCGGCGGTCGCAGCAGGCGGGCGATTTTTCTCAGCCTCTCAGGCCAGCCAGCTACCCATCACCACCAGCGCGACCACGCTCATCCACGCCACCAGCGCACGCAGGAAGGCGCTGCGCATGCGCACCAGTTCCAGCAGCGGATCGCTGCGTTCTTCCACGTAGCCGTCGCCGGCCTCGATCTCCACGTCGATGTCGGCGCAGGCTGCATCGGCCAGGAAGCCGGGTTCGTCGCGATACCAGTGGCCGGCGCCGGCCTGCTGGCGCCAGCGCGTCCATGAGGCGATCACCGCGTCCCAGTGGCCGACCACGGCCAGGGTGAACACCAGCAGCTGCGCCGGCACCCAGTCCAGTGCGTTGGCGGCGTGCCGCGCGGCGTCGCGGCTGGCGCCGTCGAGCGGCAGCGATTCGTCGCGGCCCAGCGTCTGCACCAGCCGGTAGGCCAGCGCCCCGGCCGGACCGAGCACGAAGAACCACAGCAGCGCACCGAAGCGCCGGCGCAGCGCGGCATAGGCGATCGCCTCGCCCAGCGCGTGGGCGGTCCATGCCACACGCTTGCCGCCGTCGGCCAGCTGCTGGGCGGCGGACTCGCGGCCGGGGCGATCGGTGGCGGCGAGGATCGCTTCCAGGTCGGCCTCGAACACGCGCGGACCGAAACAGAACAGCAGCACCAGCACGTCGAGCGCGAGCAAGGCCAGATCACCCAGGAACGCGTGATGCAGCAGTGCGGCGAGCAGCAGGCACAGCACGGCTGGCACGCCGACGATCACCCCGATCCGCACCGCGCCGTGCAGGTCGCGCAGCGCGGCCGCCCAGCGGCGCTGCAGCCCATCGACATGCCAGCGGGCCAGTTGCGGCAGCAAGTGCAGCAGGCCGAGGGCGACCAGGGCTGCGAGCAGG
The DNA here is from genome assembly GCF_049445995.1 of Dyella sp. KRB-257. Classification (NCBI taxonomy): domain Bacteria; kingdom Pseudomonadati; phylum Pseudomonadota; class Gammaproteobacteria; order Lysobacterales; family Rhodanobacteraceae; genus Dyella; species Dyella sp. KRB-257. The sequence continues at coordinate 1,169 of NZ_JBMSDZ010000042.1, forward strand.
CGGATGGCCATGCGGAAACTCCAGGGACGGGAGTGCGTATTGTAAGCGAGCGACTCAGCGTGCGCGGGCGATCAGGGCGTCCAGCGCCAGGCCGGCGCGTTCGTGCAGCCAGTGCGCGAGCAACTGATAGGACACCGACAGCTTCGGCGGCGCGGCGAAACTGCCGTCCGCCAGGCCGGCCTCGATCTGCGCGGGGGTGAACCAGCGCGCGTCCTCCAGCTCGCCGTCGCGCAGGCGGATCGCGCGGTCGTGCGCGGTGGCGGTGAAGCCGATCATCAGCGAGGCGGGCAGCGGCCACGGCTGCGAGGAGTGGTAATGCACTTCATCCACGCGCACCCCGGCTTCTTCGGCCACTTCGCGGCGCACGGCGTCCTCCAGCGATTCGCCCGGCTCCACGAAGCCGGCCAGCGTGGAATAGCGGCCGGCCGGCCAGCCGGCCTGGCGACCGAGCAGGCAGGCGTCGTCGTGCTCGACGATCACGATGACCGCCGCATCGGTGCGCGGGAAATGCAGCTTGCCGCAGTCGGCGTTGGTGCACCGGGCGCGGTGGCCCGAGGCGACCAGGGCCACGCGGGCGCCGCATCCGCTGCAGTGGCGCATCTCGCGCTGCCAGTGCGCCAGGCCCTTGGCATAGGCGAACAGCGCCGCTTCGTGGGCGTCCAGCAGCAGGCCGGCCTGGCGCAGGTGCATCCGGCGCGCGTCCAGCGCCTGTTCGAGCGCGGCGGCATCCGGCGCAGGCGATCCGGCCGCGTCCAGCCGCAGCAGGAAATAGGCGTGCCGGTCATCGGTGCCCAGCAACGTGGCGTCGGCATCCGGCAGCCAGCGGGCGCGCTCGCCGGGACCGAGCCAGCGCAGCGATTCGGCGTCGCGCTGGGCATAAGCCAGATCTTCGCCGTCCAGCACCAAGAAGCGCGCACCGACGTCGGCGGCGCGGGCATCGACCCACTCGCGTTCGTCGCGGCGTTCCGCGGCGCGGTCGAGGCGAAGACTGAGGCCGCTGAAGGTGTTCTGTCGCTGCACGCAGCGCGGGTCCGGCTCAGGTGGAGAAGGAGGAGCCGCAGCCGCAGGTGGTCTTGGCGTTCGGATTGCGGATCACGAACTGCGAGCCGGAAAGGTTCTCGGCGTAGTCGATCTCGGCGCCGCCGAGGTACTGCAGCGACAGCGGATCGACCAGCAGCGTAACGCCCTCGCGCTCCAGTGCCAGGTCGTCCTCGGCGCGCGTCTCGTCGAAGGTGAAGCCGTACTGGAAGCCCGAGCAGCCGCCGCCGGTGATGTACACGCGCAGCTTGAGCTCGGGATTGCCCTCTTCCTGGATCAGTTCATGCACCTTGCGCGCGGCCGCGTCGGTGAAGACGAGCGGCGCCTGCGCGCTGCGGTAATCGGGGAAGGCGACGATGGTTTCCATGACGGCTACATATGAGGTGGCGAATGCCCGACCTCAAGCATAGCGCGTTCAGGCCGACGCCGATTCCGCCATGTTGTCCGCCATGTTGTCCGCCGGCTGGCTGGCGAGCGCCTTTGGGCCGGCGAGCCCGCGGGGGGTTTCGGCGACCACGTGGACCATGCGCCCGTTCACCTGCGCGCCGGCGGCCATTTCCAGCACGCGGTAGTGCACATCGCCGGAAATGCACGCCTGTGCGGCCAGCTCGAGCCGCGCGTCGCTGAGCATGTTGCCGTCGATGCGGCCGTTGACGACGGCATGCGGCACGCGGACCTCGCCGATCACCTGGCCGTGCTCGCTCACGGTCAGCACCGCATCCTCCGCCTCGGCGATGACCGCACCTTCGATGCAGCCGTCCAGGTGCAGCGCCCCGGTGAAGTGCACGTCGCCGCGAAGGATGGTGCCGCGGGCGATCAGGCTGGTGTCATGGCTGGGCGACTCGCGCCCGGCGCGTTTACGGTTGAACATCGTTGTCCCCTTGGGCATGGGTGATGGTGCCGTTGAGCGCATCGCTCCAGGCGACCGTGCGATCGGCGGCGGTGCCGCTGTCCGGCGTGGTGTGGATACGCAACCGCGTGGGCCGGAAATCGACCGGCAGCACGAAGGTGGCGTGCAATTGCTGGAAATACTTGAAGGCAAACGGCAGGCCGTCCTTCTGCGCCGCGTCGCCCAGGGCGTCCCAGCCGAGTTGCTCCACCTTGTCGCCGCGCAGCCCTTCCACCGTCATGGTGGCCTTGCCGCTGACCTGGTCGCCGCGACGCACGTTCTGGGTGAGGCTGAGGGTGAGGTTCCATGCCCGCGACCGCGGCACCGGCTGCACGCGCACCTCCTGCACGCGCAGGCCCTGCCGCTGGCCGTCGCCGCCGACCAGGCGCGAATAGAATCCCAGGTCCGCCCGCAGGCCGCTGATCTGCTCCTCGCGCTCGGTCAGGGTGCCCTGCAGCGAGTGCATCGCCACCTCGTTGACCTGCAGCGAGCGCTGCAGCATGGCGAGTTGCTGCTTGAGCTGCTCGTTCTCCACCTGCAACTGCCTGAGCGCCGCGCGGTTGCCGCGCACCAGCGGCACCGGCGACTGCGGCAGCCACAGCGCGATGGCCGCCACCGCGACCAGGCTCAGCGGCCACGCCACGATCAGCCACAGCCGGTGGCGGCGACGACTGGCCATGTCCTGCGTCTGCACGACGAAGCGCGGTGGTGGACGAGGCGGCATCCGACCCTTCCGGACTAAAGAGGGAACGTATAGCCGCCGGGTGACGGGAGCGTCAAGGAACGCCGCGGGATTCTGCCAAGCGCACCTCAGGGCTGCGCGTGTCGCCGCAGGTTCATCGCGGTCTCATCCGGGACGCTGGCTCAGGCCGCCTCGCGCCCCTTGCCGGAGCCGCCGCTCGCGCGCGGCGGCGAGCCGATCTGCACACTGAGCAGCCCTTCCACCAGGGGCGCGAACTGGCGCAGCGCGCGTTCGTACACCTGGCGCTTGAAGTTCACCACGTGCGCCGCGGGGTACCAGAAGTCGACCCAGCGCCACAGGTCGAACTCGGGTTTCTCGCAGGCGTCGAGCTTCAGCGCCTGCTCGGCGCCGACCAGGCGCAGCAGGAACCACACCTGCTTCTGCCCGATGCAGGTCGGGTGCTGATGGTGACGGACATAGCGATGCGGCAACCGGTAACGCAGCCAGCCGCGGGTGGCGCCGATCACCTCGACGTGTTCGGGCGATAGGCCGGTTTCCTCGTGCAGCTCGCGGTACATGGCCTCCAGCGGCGTCTCGTCGCTGCGCATGCCGCCCTGCGGAAACTGCCATCCATCGCGGTTGACGCGACGCGCCCAGAACAGTCGACCATCGCCATTCAGCAGCACGATGCCCACGTTCGGGCGGTAGCCATCAACATCGATCATGTCGCCTCCTGGAGAAAGCCGGAGCCAGCCGCTGCACGGCATGCGGAGCCGGCGCATCCGTGGGCGATTCAACCATGGTGGCCAAACCGGCGGCAAGCCGAGACTTGAACCGCATACGCCCGGCCATTACACTGCCGCGCCCCGCTTGCCGGAACGGTCGGCGGCGGCGTCAGATCATGGCTATGTAGCTCAGCCGGTTAGAGCACAGCACTCATAATGCTGGGGTCGGTGGTTCGAGTCCACCCATAGCCACCAAAGTCCTGCCGACGTTTCCGCGCCCTGCGCGGGCCTACCTGATTCCGGCGAGACGCATGCACATCTTCAAGGTCTTCCAGCTCGAAGCAGCGCATCGTCTGCCCAACGTGCCACCCGGGCACAAGTGCGCGCGCCTGCATGGGCATTCGTTCCGCGTCGAGATCCACGTGCAGGGCGAGCCCGATCCGCAGCTGGGCTGGGTGATGGATTTCGCTGACGTCAAGGCGGCCTTTGCGCCGCTCCACGAACAGCTGGACCATCACTACCTCAACGATATCGAAGGGCTGGAGAATCCGACCAGCGAGATGCTCGCGCGCTGGATCTGGCAGCGCCTCGCGCCGCGCCTGGCGGGGCTGGACCGGGTGGTGGTGCATGAGACCTGCACCTCCGGCGCGGAGTGTTCGGCGCGCAGCTTTTGATGCGATGCACTGTGTGCCGGGCCTATGCCATCCAGCTGAAAAGCATGACTTTTTGTTAAACGGTTTGGCCTGACACAAAAAATATATTGCACTGCAACAAAGTTCTTGGTAAGGTAGCTCCACTACCAGCCACCCCATCGGGGGAGATCGCCATGAATCAGCAGTTCACCAATCACGCTTTTGCCTATGCCAAGCAGTTCGCCGACAGCGCCTTCAAGGCCCAGTCGCTGGCCCTGAAGGGTTTCGAGGCTGTTGCCGGCCTGCAGTTCAAGGCCCTTGAGAAGCAGGCCCAGGCTTCCGCCGACTTCCTCGCCGAGGCGATGGAGGCGCGTGATGTCGACGGCTTCCGCTCCCTGTGGGAGAAGGGTGCCAGCCTGAGCCGCGACAACGCCGAGCGCGCCGTTTCGGTCAGCCAGGAAATCTTCGCGGTGTCGCAGAAGACCGTCGAGTCGCTCGGCGCGATCCTGCAGGAACAGCAGCAGGCCGCCAACGAGGCCGTGACGGCCCCGGTGCAGGCGGCGTCGAAGAAGGCTGCTTCCAAGTAAGAGCCACGCCGGCGGGAACGCCAGCGATGCCAAGGGCCGGACATGCGTCCGGCCCTTTTCATGTGCGCCACGTACGTGGCGACCGCAGCCTTTCGCCGCAGGCGCTTGCCCGACTTCGATGCTGTCAACGCCATTTAGAAATGTCCCCACCCTGTGCCAGTTAAACATGTCCCCTTTGGCGTCACCGGGAAGGCCGGTCAAGTTGGAGCATGGCGCCAGGGATGGTTGCCGGCGGGTTTTCTGACGTTG
>NZ_JBMSDZ010000043.1:0-5531 GCF_049445995.1 Dyella sp. KRB-257
TCGCCGCGGAAGGCGTTGCCGAACCGCTCGGCGATGAAGATGGGCTGCTTGTTCATGCCACAACCTCCACGCGCTCGGCGTAGTAGGCGTGGCGCTGGCCGTTGCTGACCTTGGCGATGGCTTCCTGACGGCTTGCGGCTTCCACCTCGACCTCGCGGTCATCGAGCGCGCCGTATTCCTGCGTCAGGTACTGAACGATGTACTTGTCCATGGTCGTCTCCAGCGGGCCGTGGTGGCCTGTTGGAGACGATTAAACACCGCGTTTAGCCTTGTGTCAACACTATGTTTAGTCCCGCATCGCAGGCATGAAAAAGCCCGCGATGGCGGGCTGTTCCAACACGCGTGCTTTTGTGGTGGCTACGGTCCTGACGAAGCTGATGCTGCTGGTACTTGTGGTGACTCTCTCAGGGCCACATTGCCAGCAATCACAAGTTCATCGGCAAGTTGATAGTTGTAGTTTTGGTAGGCCTGAACAGCATGCTCAAAGGTACTTTTTGCTCCTTCTCGCCGAGCTCGAATGATGATCGCTGAAAGCGTTGGCTGAAGCCGGTAAGCATTCGCGAGAGCGAGGGCTTCCTGGTTGCTGAGGCCTGCGCTCAACCAGGTCTTGTAGACCTCTTCTTGCAGGTCCGCCTGGCGCTCAGCCAAGTCGTTTTGCAAGCGATCGTTTTTCAATTCCTCGGTCAAAGCCCTGGTTTCGAGACCTTGCATGTAGGCTCGTCGGTAGGCCTCTTGAGCATCCATTTTCCCTTGCCCACCAAGAGCCGCTCCAAGTCGGCTCCATCCGTTGGACTGAGCATGAGATGCAGCACTGAGCACGAAGCACGCGCCAACGATTCCGGCTAAGGCAATTCTGTTCATCTCGCTACTCCAGCGATCAATCTTCCCAGCTGCCGATCCAGCGCACCCGCCCGATGATCCGGATAGGTGCGCGCTTGTTGTCCATGCGCCGGGCCTGGCGCCAGTTGTGGTCGCCCGTCGGGTTGTCGGCCTCGAACAGCACCAGGTCGTCGACCACCTTGCAGCGCTTCACGTTGTACTCGGGCGCCGCCACCCCGTCGGTGGCGATCACGAACAGCTGCCCGTCGGCCGGGCGCGTGTCCTGCGTGTCGAACAGGATGGCGTCGCCGTCGTGAATGCGCGGCAGCATCGACTCGCCCTTGCCGTAGATCACGGCCAGCCGGTGCGGGTTGAGCCGCTTGCGGGCCAGCGATGACCGCTTGAACTTGAGCGAGTGCGTCTCCTCGTACTCGGAAGCCTCGGCTCCGTCGCCCAGGCCCACGGCCTGGGCGTAGCCCTTGACGCTCTCCCACTCCTGGTCATCGGATGCCAGATTGGCCTTTGAGGCCTTGTGCCCCTCGCGCAATTCGTTGGCGTCAACCCCATAGGCCTGTTGAGCAGTGAGGGCTCCCTCACGAGAAATGCCTCTGCTTTCCCAGTTTTGCAGGCGCTGCGGTGAAACATTGAGTCTTCGAGCGACCTTCGCTGGCGCGTTGTCTCCGCGCTCCTTCGCCGCTTCGTAGAGCCGGCGCATTGATGGGTGCATGTCCATGGCGGCGATTGTTCGCCGACTAAACAAGCTGTTGTTACACACTGCGTTGACTTGGACGCTAAACATGGCGTTTAATCGGCGCCATGAACACACCGCATCCCGATAAAGCCGTCATCGACGCACTGGGTGGGCCGGCTGAAGTGGCCCGCAGACTCAACCTCGACCCGAAGAATGGCGTGCAGCGGGTACACAACTGGACCACGCGCGGCATCCCGCCTGCGGTGCGGTTGGAAAACCTCGACATCTTCGGCCCATCTTCGCAGACCGCGCCCGCCGAAGGGCAGGTGGCGTGAGATGGAGCCGACACGGGTCCACCTGACGTTCCAGGTCATCAACGCCAAGCTGGGCAAGGCCGAGATCGTGGCCGATGGCCCGCACGCCATGGCGGCTTTGCAGACGCTGGCGGTGGCTATGTCCGCGTTCGCTGGTCCTGATAGCCGCATGCCGAGCATTGGTAGTGATCTCGCATCACGCCCAGCTCCAGCATGTACGGATCGGGATGGGACTGGACCAGCATGAAGTGCATTTCCCTGCACTTGGGGCACTGGTCGCCCGTCGCTGGCTGGAGGCGCTTTTCGAGCGCTTCGACTCGCGCCCGTAGCTCGTCGACTTCCTTCGGCAGTGCGGCGATGCGCTTCCACCCGGGAACGCGCTCCAGCGCCTTCATCACGTCTTCCAAAACGCCCATGGACCTCTCCTCGGTGGTGGCTGGTGGCTTGGCAGATCCAGCTTACCGCCGGGGAGGGTCCGCCCTGTCTGTGCTCTGCGCTCATGCCTTTCAGCGTGCCTGCGCGAGGACCGTCCAATGAAGTCCAACGTGTTGCCGGCGATGGACGGACCCCAGATCCCGCTGCGCCTGGCGCGCGCCATCCAGGCCGTTGACCCAGCGATCGTGCTGGCTCAACCCACGCTGCTTGGCGCGATCAAGCTGTGTGTGTCGCTGGGCGGCTTCGAGGCCGACAAGCAGGTCTACCGCGCCTTGGACATCGACGCGAGCCACTGGACGCGCATCACGCGCGGCGAGGCCCATTTCCCCGTCGACAAGCTCGGCGACCTGATGGACCTGTGCGGCAACGAGGCGCCGCTGATCTGGCTGACGCATGCCCGCGGCTATGACCCGGCCAGCCTGCGCAAGCGCGAGACCGAAACCGAACGCGCCCTGCGCGAAGCCCGCGAGCAGCTCGACGCGGAGCGCATGAAGGTGCGCGTGCTCACTGAAGCCCTGCGAGGGAACACGCCATGACGGCGACCACGACCCTGGACCTGCGCCGCGCCCTGGCCGACAAGCCGCGCGAGCTGCCGCCGCTTGAGTTCGACCTGACGGGCGCCGAGGCGCTGGTCGAGTACATCCGGCCGCACACCGACGCGATCCGCGAGCAGGCCGACAAGGCGCAGCAGGGGAGGGACACCCCGTGATCCGCATGACGCCCTACGGGACCGAGCAGTTCTGCCGCCGCTGCAAGGCGCGCGGCTACCCCGACGAGGAGTGCTGGTGGCCGGTGACCGATGAATTCTGGTACCGGCGCGACACGGGAACGCGCGTCACGCAGTGGTCGAGCGAGTGCAAGGCCTGCGTGTCCGAGCGTGGCCTGGCCCGCAAGGCCGCGGCGCGCGAGCAGCGTCAGCAGCAGGTGGCGGCATGAAGCGCCGGTCAGAGGCGTGGTTCGCCCGCCAGGAGTCGCTGTGCGCCCGCGCGCTGGCCGAGGCCGAGCGCACCCATACCCCCGAGGAGGTCGCCGCGGCTGAGGCTGCGCTGGCGGCTTCCAGTCAGCACCCACAAGAGCCGCTGCCGCTGATGGCGCGGGAGAAAAAGCATGCGTGATTACTCGAAGGTCAACGGTCGTTTCTGGACCGGTGAAACAGGGAAGGCCCTTCGCAAGGCCGGCACGGAGGCCCTTGTCGTGGGCTTCTACCTGATGACCTCGCCCCATTCGAACATGCTCGGCCTGTACTACCAACCCATGCTGTACATGGCGCACGAAACTGGGCTGGGCTTGGAAGGGGCTTCTAAGGGGCTACAGGGTGCCATCGAAAGCGGCCTGTGTGCGTACGACCAAGAGACCGAAATGGTCTGGGTCTACGAGATGGCTAAGTATCAGATCGGCGAGGAATTAAAGGCCAAGGACAACCAGTGCAAGGGGGTGCAGCGCGAGTACGACCAGCTGCCCGACAACCCATTCCTCGGGAAGTTCTTCCAGCGCTACAGCGACAGCTTCCACATGACGAAGCCTCGCGGAATAGAGCAAGCCCCTTCCAAGCCCCTACGAAGCCAAGAGCAGGAGCAAGAGCAGGAGCAAGAGCAGGAGCAAGAGCAGGAGCAGGAGCAGGAGGGTGCAGGGAGGAATGGCGATCTGCTAGGGGAGGGGCTTCCCCCCAAACTCGACGAGGTGACTGTCGTGGTCGAATCGTTCAAGCGCCTGCTACCCGACTGCGAGTCGCCCCACGTCATCGGCGACAAGCGCCGCCGCGCCATCCTGGCCGCCTGCAAGCTCGCCCGGAAGGTCTGCAAGCAGCAGGGCTGGCCCTACGACCCGCAGGAGTTCTGGGACGCCTACTGGGCCGAGTGCGCGCTCGATGACTGGCGCGCCGGCCGCAAGCCGAACCCATCGAACCCGAGCTGGAAGCAGTCGATCGACGTGCTGCTGCGCGAGGACCAGTTCGCGAAGGTCATGGACCAGGCCATCAGCGCAATGCAGCGGAGGGCCGCATGAACGCCGAGATCGCCGTGCTGGGCGCCTGCCTGACCGACCCGAAGGCCTACTGGCGCGTGGCCGACCTGCTGGTGGTCGACGACTTCGCCGCGGGCGCCAACCGGAAGCTGTACGGGCTGATCCGCGACCGCGCCAACGCGAACGAGCCGTTCGACGCGGTGACGATCGGCGAGGTCGACCAGAACTTGGCGATCCTCGCCGTCGAAATGGCCAACAGCGACGGCTGGCGCCACGCCAACGTGCGCAGCTACGCTGAGCTGGTCTCCCGTGCTGCCATGACCCGGCGCATCCACGCCGCCGGCGCGCAGATCGCGAAGCTGGACGGACCCGACGTGCTCGGCCAGGCCCAGCAGCTGATCGGCGCCTGCCTACCGCGGCACGCCGGCCAGGTGAAGCACATCCGCGAGTACCTGCGCGCCTCGGTCGCCGAGCTGCAGCGGCGGGTGAACTCGAAGGAGGAGCTGACCGGCATCCCGACCAGCCTGCAGCCGCTCGACGAGATGCTGTGCGGCTACCAGCCCGGCGACCTGATCGTGCTGGCCGCTCGACCCTCAGTCGGCAAAACCGCGTTCACGATCCAGTCGCTGGTGAACGCCGCGCGCCACGGCAAGCGCACCCTGTTCTTCAGCCTCGAGATGACTGGCGTGAAGATCGCCGACCGCATCCAGGCGCACGTCGCTCAGGTCAACGCCGCGGGCATGAAGCGCCCGGTGTTGTTCGACGACGCCGACTTCGGCGCGCTGTTCAACGCTGCGTCCGAGATCGCCGACCTGCCGCTGTACATCGACGAGACGCCTGCGCTCACCGTTGAGGCGCTGTGTGCCCGTGCCCGCCAGATCCACGCCACCACCGGCTGCGACCTGATCGCGATCGACTACCTGACGCAGATGACCCCGCCCGGCGGCCCAAAGCTCAGCACCGCCGACGCCCTGCAGATCATCACTCGGGCCCTGAAGGGCCTGGCCAAGGAGCTGAACGTGCCGGTGATCCTGCTCTCGCAGCTCAACCGCGACGGCGAAGGCCACCGACCCACGCTGAAGGCCCTGCGCGACTCCGGTGCCATCGAGCAGGACGCCGACGTCGTGATTTTCCTTCACCCGCCCGATGCGAACCGTCGCGACCGCCTGCTGTTAATCGTCGGGAAGCAGCGCGACGGCGAGACCGGCGACATCTGGCTCGACTCCAACTACCGCCACCAGCGGTTCACCGCCATCGACCTGCCGGTCGACGACCAACCGAGCAAGCCCCAGGGCTTCGGGCGGTTCGGG
>NZ_JBMSDZ010000044.1:0-5332 GCF_049445995.1 Dyella sp. KRB-257
CGACGAAGCGAAAAAACAATTCGCGCAGGTGTTGACGAGGTGGAAGATCGATGTAGAATGTGCGGCTCACCCGGGGCGAAATGCTTCGGAGCGGTTCGAGAAACGGACTGCAAGTGGTTGATCTTTGACAGTGTGCGCAGGTGACTTGTGTGGACGCCTTGCAGCGGACGGAATGACTGTCCAAGCAATGCAAGGGTCCGACATACAAGTCAGCAATGACGTTTTATGTTGGGATCACCCTTCGGAAAGATAGACGGCTTTCGTTCGCAAGGACGAAGTTGTCGACAACTTAAGTGAAGAGTTTGATCCTGGCTCAGATTGAACGCTGGCGGCATGCCTAACACATGCAAGTCGAACGGCAGCACAGGGGAGCTTGCTCCCTGGGTGGCGAGTGGCGGACGGGTGAGTAATGCATCGGGACCTACCCAGACGTGGGGGATAACGTAGGGAAACTTACGCTAATACCGCATACGTCCTACGGGAGAAAGCAGGGGACCTTCGGGCCTTGCGCGGTTGGACGGACCGATGTTCGATTAGCTGGTTGGTGAGGTAACGGCTCACCAAGGCGACGATCGATAGCTGGTCTGAGAGGATGATCAGCCACACTGGAACTGAGACACGGTCCAGACTCCTACGGGAGGCAGCAGTGGGGAATATTGGACAATGGGCGCAAGCCTGATCCAGCAATGCCGCGTGTGTGAAGAAGGCCTTCGGGTTGTAAAGCACTTTTATCAGGAGCGAAATACCACCGGCGAATACCCGGTGGGGCTGACGGTACCTGAGGAATAAGCACCGGCTAACTTCGTGCCAGCAGCCGCGGTAATACGAAGGGTGCAAGCGTTAATCGGAATTACTGGGCGTAAAGCGTGCGTAGGCGGTTTGTTAAGTCTGCTGTGAAATCCCCGGGCTCAACCTGGGAATGGCAGTGGATACTGGCAGGCTAGAGTGTGTCAGAGGATGGTGGAATTCCCGGTGTAGCGGTGAAATGCGTAGAGATCGGGAGGAACATCAGTGGCGAAGGCGGCCATCTGGGACAACACTGACGCTGAGGCACGAAAGCGTGGGGAGCAAACAGGATTAGATACCCTGGTAGTCCACGCCCTAAACGATGCGAACTGGATGTTGGTCTCAACTCGGAGATCAGTGTCGAAGCTAACGCGTTAAGTTCGCCGCCTGGGGAGTACGGTCGCAAGACTGAAACTCAAAGGAATTGACGGGGGCCCGCACAAGCGGTGGAGTATGTGGTTTAATTCGATGCAACGCGAAGAACCTTACCTGGCCTTGACATGTCGCGAATCCTGCAGAGATGCGGGAGTGCCTTCGGGAATGCGAACACAGGTGCTGCATGGCTGTCGTCAGCTCGTGTCGTGAGATGTTGGGTTAAGTCCCGCAACGAGCGCAACCCTTGTCCTTAGTTGCCAGCACGTAAAGGTGGGAACTCTAAGGAGACTGCCGGTGACAAACCGGAGGAAGGTGGGGATGACGTCAAGTCATCATGGCCCTTACGGCCAGGGCTACACACGTACTACAATGGTCGGTACAGAGGGTTGCCATACCGCGAGGTGGAGCCAATCCCAGAAAGCCGATCCCAGTCCGGATCGAAGTCTGCAACTCGACTTCGTGAAGTCGGAATCGCTAGTAATCGCAGATCAGCTATGCTGCGGTGAATACGTTCCCGGGCCTTGTACACACCGCCCGTCACACCATGGGAGTGAGTTGCTCCAGAAGCCGTTAGTCTAACCGCAAGGGGGACGACGACCACGGAGTGGTTCATGACTGGGGTGAAGTCGTAACAAGGTAGCCGTATCGGAAGGTGCGGCTGGATCACCTCCTTTCGAGACAGGCAGCGTTCGCTGCTGCAAGGCTTCCACACAATTCACCTGCACATCCGCACGCCACGTCGGCGTGTTTGGTCGTTTTGACCGGAAGCTTTATGGGTCTGTAGCTCAGGTGGTTAGAGCGCACCCCTGATAAGGGTGAGGCCGGTGGTTCGAGTCCTCCCAGACCCACCACCACCAGATGCGCTTCCCGCGCAAAATCCCGCACCTCCCTGTGCGGACTCTTCAAGAAAACCATCGCTTCGATGGGTGTTGAGGAAGTCGGGATGCGTACTCCCGAGTTTTGGGGCCATAGCTCAGCTGGGAGAGCACCTGCTTTGCAAGCAGGGGGTCGTCGGTTCGATCCCGACTGGCTCCACCAGTGTTGAACGACCTTCCGATGGATGTGTAGCGCACACAAAAGATTTTGAAGCCCACCGGCGTTGAGGCCGGCGTGGTGTTCTTTGAAAACGTAAACGAGTGACAAGCGTTTTGGTTCGAAACCGAACCGAGATGTGTCGTTGAGGCAAATGTAGCGAAACGGTTCTTTGGCAGGTCCTGGCGACGGGACGGCCCCGAGGCGACTTGGGGTTATATGGTCAAGCGAACCAAGCGTATACGGTGGATGCCTTGGCAGTCAGAGGCGATGAAGGACGTGGCAGCCTGCGAAAAGTGTCGGGGAGCTGGCAACAAGCTTTGATCCGGCAATGTCCGAATGGGGAAACCCACTGCGCAAGCAGTACTGCATGGTGAATACATAGCCATGCAGGGCGAACCCGGGGAACTGAAATATCTAAGTACCCGGAGGAAAAGAAATCAACCGAGATTCCGTCAGTAGCGACGAGCGAACGCGGAGCAGCCCAAAAGCACACTTTGTTCTAGTCAAACGGTCTGGAAAGGCCGGCCATAGATGGTGATAGCCCAGTCGACGAAAGGGCATGGTGTGTGAAATTGAGTAAGGCGGGGCACGAGAAACCCTGTCTGAACATGGGGGGACCATCCTCCAAGGCTAAATACTCCTGACTGACCGATAGCGAACTAGTACCGTGAGGGAAAGGCGAAAAGAACCCCGGAGAGGGGAGTGAAATAGACCCTGAAACCGTATACGTACAAGCAGTGGAAGCCCGCGGACCCTTAAAAGTTCCGGGTGACTGCGTACCTTTTGTATAATGGGTCAGCGACTTACTGTCAGTGGCGAGCTTAACCGTCTAGGGGAGGCGAAGGGAAACCGAGTCTGAATAGGGCGCATAGTCTCTGGCAGTAGACCCGAAACCGAGTGATCTATCCTTGGCCAGGTTGAAGGTGCGGTAACACGCACTGGAGGACCGAACCCACATCTGTTGCAATAGATGGGGATGAGCTGAGGATAGGAGTGAAAGGCTAAACAAACTCGGAGATAGCTGGTTCTCCTCGAAAGCTATTTAGGTAGCGCCTCGGACGAATCTTCCTGGGGGTAGAGCACTGTTATGGCTAGCGGGTCATCGCGACTTAGCAAACCATGGCAAACTCCGAATACCAGGACAGACTATCCGGGAGACACACGGCGGGTGCTAACGTCCGTCGTGAAAAGGGAAACAACCCAGACCCGCAGCTAAGGTCCCCAAGTTAGTGCTAAGTGGAAAACGATGTGGAAAGGCATAGACAGCCAGGAGGTTGGCTTAGAAGCAGCCACCCTTTAAAGAAAGCGTAATAGCTCACTGGTCGAGTCGGTCTGCGCGGAAGATTTAACGGGGCTAAGCACTACACCGAAGCTCGGGGTGCACAGCAATGTGCGCGGTAGAGGAGCGTTCCGTACGCCTGCGAAGGTGGATCGAGAGGTCTGCTGGAGGTATCGGAAGTGCGAATGCTGACATGAGTAACGATAATGGGGGTGAAAAGCCCCCACGCCGAAAGCCCAAGGTTTCCTCGCGCAACGTTCATCGGCGCAGGGTGAGTCGGCCCCTAAGGCGAGGCAGAAATGCGTAGTCGATGGGAAGCAGGTTAATATTCCTGCACTTTTCTCAAGTGCGATGTGGGGACGGAGAAGGTTAGGTCTACCGGGCGTTGGTTGTCCCGGGGAAAGGCGGTAGGCATGGGTCTTAGGCAAATCCGGGACCCTTTATGCCGAGCACCGAGACGAGTCCTATGGGACGAAGTGACTGAGACCACGCTTCCAGGAAAAGCCACTAAGCTTCAGCTTGAGAGAAACCGTACCGTAAACCGACACTGGTAGGCAGGGTGAGAATCCCAAGGCGCTTGAGAGAACTCGGGTGAAGGAACTAGGCAAAATGGCACCGTAACTTCGGGAGAAGGTGCGCCCTTTGGTGTGGTCACGTGCGTGACTGAGCATCGAAGGGTCGCAGTAACCTGGCCGCTGCGACTGTTTATCAAAAACACAGCACTCTGCAAACACGAAAGTGGACGTATAGGGTGTGACGCCTGCCCGGTGCTGGAAGGTTAATTGATGGGGTCAGCCGCAAGGCGAAGCTCTTGATCGAAGCCCCAGTAAACGGCGGCCGTAACTATAACGGTCCTAAGGTAGCGAAATTCCTTGTCGGGTAAGTTCCGACCTGCACGAATGGCGTAACGACAGCGGCGCTGTCTCCACCCGAGACTCAGTGAAATTGAAATCGCTGTGAAGATGCAGCGTTCCCGCGGCAAGACGGAAAGACCCCGTGAACCTTTACTATAGCTTTACACTGAACGTTGAGTTCTTCTGTGTAGGATAGGTGGGAGGCTTTGAAGCGCAGACGCCAGTTTGCGTGGAGCCATCCTTGAAATACCACCCTGAAGTGCTTGACGTTCTAACCTCGGCCCGTGATCCGGGTCAGGGACCGTGTATGGTGGGTAGTTTGACTGGGGCGGTCTCCTCCCAAAGAGTAACGGAGGAGCACGAAGGTACGCTCAGCGCGGTCGGACATCGCGCACTGTGTGCAAAGGCATAAGCGTGCTTGACTGCGAGATCGACGGATCAAGCAGGTACGAAAGTAGGTCTTAGTGATCCGGTGGTTCTGTATGGAAGGGCCATCGCTCAACGGATAAAAGGTACTCCGGGGATAACAGGCTGATACCGCCCAAGAGTTCATATCGACGGCGGTGTTTGGCACCTCGATGTCGGCTCATCACATCCTGGGGCTGTAGCCGGTCCCAAGGGTATGGCTGTTCGCCATTTAAAGTGGTACGCGAGCTGGGTTCAGAACGTCGTGAGACAGTTCGGTCCCTATCTGTCGTGGGCGTTGGAGATTTGAGGGGGGCTGCTCCTAGTACGAGAGGACCGGAGTGGACGTTCCGCTGGTGTTCGGGTTGTCTCGCCAGAGGCATTGCCCGGTAGCTATGAACGGAAGTGATAACCGCTGAAAGCATCTAAGCGGGAAGCACGCCCCAAGATGAGATCTCCCGAGAGCTCGACTCTCCTCAAGGCACCATCAAGACCAGGTGGTTGATAGGCGCGATGTGGACGTGCAGCAATGCATTGAGCTTACGCGTACTAATGCGCCGTGCGGCTTGACCATATAACCCCAAGACGCTTCGCTGTG
>NZ_JBMSDZ010000045.1:0-4387 GCF_049445995.1 Dyella sp. KRB-257
GGGTCGGTTGCTCGTCGTTCTGCGCTCGTCCAGGCCAGCAGCCTCGCCCAAGCGTACCTCGTCGCAACCGTCTAACTTCTCGTCCAAGCGGACGGCTCCGCCGCCGCTTAACTCAAGCGTTAGCCGTTATGGGGAAGTACCCGATGAAGCAATGGTCAAAGTTTACTTTCTTGCTGGCGTTGGCACTGTTGGTTGCGGGTTGCGCAAACCTCACTGCTAGCGGAACCCGCACACAACCGAAGGGTGTCGTGCAGTTTCAAGTTGCTTCGAATTACCAGGACGTTTACCGGCTCATCTACAAGAACGCACAGCGGTGCTTGGACTCAGGCTCAGCGAGCGTAGTCCGCGGCACCATGTTTCCGGATAACAAAACAGCGGAGGTCATGTTCAATCTTGTCGGTACCGCTGCCATGCCACTCGTCGTTGACATCAAAGCTGCGCCGACCGGCACGTCGGTTACGTCAAGCTACGCCTTCAACGTCTTCCACATGTGGGAAAAGTCCGCCAAAGCAACAGAGCTTTGGGCGCAAGGCGACAATTCATTTTGTCCCGACATCTGAGGCGACGGCTAACAGTTCGTTCGAGGCGGCCGGCTACGCCGCCGCTCAACTCAAGCGTTAGCCAGCACCAATCGTCGAAGCAAGGAGAAACACATGAGCAATGATCCGCTTTTCAAGAACGTCGCAGATCCCGTTGAGCGTCGGAAGAAACTTGTTGAAAATTCGCAGATTGTTACCCGTGACCTGAAGCAAATCGCACTTGAGAAGTGTGGCGACGCTGGCACTGATGTATTCAACCTCGCTCAGTATCTTGCTGCCGTCATCCGTGAGCTGGACGCATTGGCAGATGCTGGCTAACAGTTCGTTCAAGGCGGACGGCTTCGCCGCCGCTTAACTCAAGCGTTAGTCGGTAGCTCGTGTTGTTTCTTCGTTGCGTGTGTTTCGCCCAGCTTCGCGCTGGCTTGTCGTCTCTCGCCGCAGCAGCATTTCGCGCGGCATTGCGGCAAGCCCTCCGCTTTCAAAGCTGGTAGCTTGTGGGGGGTCGGTTGCTCGTCGTTCTGCGCTCGTCCAGGCCAGCAGCCTCGCCCAAGCGTACCTCGTCGCAACCGTCTAACTTCTCGTCCAAGCGGACGGCTGCGCCGCCGCTTAACTCAAGCGTTAGGGCTCCCGAAACGACATGGCAAGAACTCAACTGACTGACAAGATCTGCGCCGAATGCTGGAACCGAGCAATAGATTGCTACGGCACGGGAAAAATATTCATTGAGCGGGCAAATCGCTACAGGAAGCTTCTAGATTTCATTTCTTATCTTGGCATCGCTGTGCCAGCACTTGTGGGTGGTATTGTTCTTGCCTATGGAGCGCACGCGAGCTATCTCCCACTAATTTTCTTCGCTGCAGGTCTCTTGGGGCTGGCTCAACTGCTTCTCAGCATTGCCTCCGTCGTCCGGTCCTGGCCTTCAGAGTTGGAGTATGCGCACGAATCCGCCAGTGCTAATTTCTTCCTGTCTGAGGAGTTCAAGAGGCTGGGGTCAACTGCAACAAGTCCGTCCCCTGACCTTCAGGCAAAATCAAATGAGTTAATCGCCAAAGATGAGGCACGCAGGCAACAGGACATTAAAAAGACGGTAACGGACAAAGAGCTACGAAAGGGCCATAGGCATGGTCTACGCTACTTCCAGCGAGCTTGCGTAGAATGTAAACAAGTACCACGTGACATAATTTCAACCGACTGTAACGTTTGTGGGAGATTCTAAAATGGACAATAAAGTTGCGCAGGTTCTTCAAGGTTTTCTGCAGCTCACCGATGCTCAGAAAGCCGAGTTTCAAAAGGAGCTTCAGGGGTTCAGCCAAGGGGGCGACTATACCAAACGTGTATTCCGCGAAAGCGTCAACGCTTCAGTCACCAAAATGCAGACAGGCCCGCACGGCGGCTCTTGCCCTTGTTGCGGTCGGTAATCCGCCCTAACCATTCGTCCAAGCGGACGCGCGAAAAGCCGCGTGCCGCTTAACTCCAGCGTTAGTCGGCAGTGCAGCAGCCATTATTTTCAGGGGGAGTTCGCCGCAACATGGAGCTGATCGCACGCGCCAGCATCAGAGCCGCTTCGGCCAGCGCCGTCGCAACGGTTTCGCGTGCGGCTTGCGGGAATGTTTCTGTGGCTCCGGCGAGCATCGCCGCCAGTGCCAGGTTCAACCCATCCGTTGCGTTCGCGGCATGGGCGTCGTCGCTTCGTTTAACATCGGGCGTTGCCGTGGTGGCACCGCCGTCTAACACGGCGGTCAAGCGGACGGCGTACCGCCGCCGCTTACCTTTGCGTTAGGTGCCAGTAGGAGGTTCAAGGTGCTCGGATGGGAAATCTTCGTATATCGCCCCACTGCGCCAGACATCTTCATTGCGCGTTGGATGACCAGCGTATTCGGCTTGGACTGGCTCGACCAGCTTGTCAAAGACAACAAGGTAGTTGACCTCGGCGGTGGCGGGTACCCGAATAAGTACGCGTCCACAGCCCGCGTTCTGCTTCCAATCATAAAAGCCGGCCCGCCGGCACACGATAGTCCGCTGGTCATAGGCGACGATTACGTGCTTCCGCAAGGCTGGAGCAGCAAAGTAACTTGGAACAAGCGGGAGGTCATGGCCTGTAGCGCCAACGACCAATTAATGCTTGAGGCTTGGGATAAAAGCTGAAGATCTGTAGGTCTTACGTCGGTCTCGCGCATCGCGTTGCTACCACAGGGGGAATCAAGGTATGTTTGCTTGGCCTTCCATTGGCTTTTACTGCCTATTCGGCATTTTTGTTTTCTACCAACAACTGCACGCAAGGCGTTTCCGCGGTGCGAGCCAAGTGTTTGGCCTCATCCTGAGCCTGTCTGCATTCCTTGGCATGCTTGCAGGCTTCGCCTATCTCATCTACTACGGCTGGGCCGTCGTCTGGTGGGTGCCGTTCGTCATATTCGTCATTGGCCTTGTAGCATCGCTGCTCGGCTTCATAGTAGAGCGCGCTGTTGGGGCATTCACACTCAGCATCGCGGGTTTTGTGGGCTGGCCGGTTTGTGCGTACTTCATGTTCGTACTCGTGCCGGCTGGCACCTAACAAGTCAGTCAAGCGGACGGCGGAAAAGACCCGCCGCCGCTTACTTCCAGCGTTAGGCACCTTCCCCAGGAGAGTAACGAATGCCGCAACTCAAAAGCGGCCGTCATGTAGCGCTGAGCGCCAGTCCGTATCTAGAAGCGCTTACCACCGGCCCGGATGAATCGAAGTATTTCGCCATCGTCGCCCTACGGTTGAACATCACTACACCGGAAGCTCTGCGGGATCATCTCGTCGTTGGCTACTTCGTCGAAGGCGAAGGCACACCACCCAACGCGCCATCCTACAATTCTGGCTATTGCGTGGCCGATGTGTTGGAAGGGCGCTCGGATTGGAGTGCTGACGAAGTCGAGGAGTTTCGAGCGTTTCTGACCAGCGCGCCACACATTGCTGTTTGGCTTCAAGCCCAGTTCGACGAACTCAACCAAGCCATTCAAGACAACGCAGTCTGGGGGTCGCAGCTTCTGGACAACGACGTGGCGCCAAACAACATTGACGTTCCCATGATCAAGCGTGCAATCATCCAGAAATCCGCAATGGAACCAAACGCAATGATGCAGCTGCGCGGGCGCAACCGCAGTTCATGATCCAAGTTCAGAGTCCGCGAGCGGTGCCTAACAACGCGCTCAAGCGGGACGGCCGCTGCGCGGCCGCTCCTTAGCTTTGCGTTAGGCGTCACAGAAAGATCATCGTGAACCCAAATAGGAGATCGAGATGTCGCGCTTGTTAGCATTTCTGGTGTTGCTTTCGGCTTGTACCCCTACCCTTGCCCAAGATCCGGTCAAGACCGATGGTGACAAATACAAGACACTGATGGAAAACGCCTGTGTTCGCGTTCTCGATTACAGAGACCGGCCTGGTGAGAAGACCCATCAACATCGCCATCCGGCTTTCGTTCTGTACGCGCTCGGGCCGTTCGAGCGAATTATTCACCTTCCAAATGGCAAGAACATCAAGCGATCGTTCAAAGCCGGCGATGTGATCTGGTCACCTGCGCAGACGCACATCGGCGAGAACGTTGGCAACACACCAACCTGATTCCGTGACCACCTCACCATGCCCGAGCCGGCTTACGGACGTCTATACGTCCGTGCCGCGCATAGTGCTTCGCTGTGGTGATTTCGCGGGGCGAAACGCCGCATGAGGGGGGTCAACAAGGCGGCCCTTGCCGCCGCCCTACGTGTCAACGTATGACCCAACAGCTACCCTCGGTTTTTATCTATAACAAATGGGCTCCGCTGCTGGAGTACACCGATGACCACCAATTCACCCCTCGCCGCCGAGATCACGCCTGACCCGC
>NZ_JBMSDZ010000046.1:0-4115 GCF_049445995.1 Dyella sp. KRB-257
CGTGGTGCGCGACCTGGCCGCGGCGCTGGAGAACGACGCGGCCCAGATCGTCCACGACGCCAAGGTGCTTTCCGACAGCGCCAAGCCGGCGCGCGGCAAGAGGGCGGCGGCGTGAGCGAGCACCGGACTGCGGCGGAGCGCGAGGCGGCCATGCCGGTGTTGCGTCTTCGCGAGTGCCTTTTCTACGCGCCGGAGAGCGGTAGCTTCACTTGGAAGCTCCGGCCGCTTTCGCACTTCAAGTCGGAACGTTACTGGCGCGCGTGGAACAGCTTGCACGCTGGCAAGCCTGCGGGTGTTCCGATGGTGGATGGTCGCATCGTCATCAACCTGGACAAGGGAAAGTGGCTGGCGCACCGGGTTGCGTGGGCGATCCAGACTGGCGCATGGCCGGCGCTGGCAATCGATCACATCGACCGCGACCACGCGAACAACTCGTTTGCGAACCTGCGCGAATGCACGCTGCAGCAAAACCAGTTCAACCGGGCCGCCAACAGCACAAGCCGAACCGGCGCAAAGGGCGTGTCTCTAGATCGCCACACCGGCCGCTACATGGCAAAGATCACGCTACGCGGCAGGACCGTGAACCTCGGTCGTTTCGACACGGTCGAGAAGGCCTCCGCTGCCTACATGGCCGCAGCTGCGAAACACCACGGTGAGTTCTCCACGTCCGCAGGCGCGGCCGCATGAACGCGCAACTTCACCCGACTCGGGGCTATCTGGGCGGCGGGAATATCGCTGGCGTGCTGGGGGTGTCTCCATTCAAGACCGCGCTCGATGAGTATCTGCTGATCACCAACGAAAAGCAGGACGAGGAAACGCCTGAGAAGCAGCGGTTCTTTAGCCGCCGCAAAGCGCTTGAGCCTTTCGCTGCTGAGTGCTTTGAGCAAGTCACCGGCATGCGCATCGTCCGAAGGAACGAGCGCTACCAGGACAAGGAATTCTGGTGGGCCCGCGCGGAGCTTGATTTCGAGACCGAAGACGGTGCCAGCGGCGAATGCAAGACCGTTCACCCAAACGCCGTGCGCGACTGGGGCGACCCGGACGCAGGCGAGGAGCCGCCGATATACGTCACCGCGCAGGTGATGTGGGGACTCGGTGTGACCGGCCGATCGCACGCCTATGTGCATGCCCTGATCGGCCTGGACGACGATCGCGTGTACCGCATCGAGCGCGACGAGCCGACGATCGCGGAGATCCGCCGCCGCGCCGCCGACTTCTGGCGCTGGCACATCGAGACGCGCCGGCCGCCGCAGCCGACCAACGCGGCCGACGTGCTGAAGCTCTACGAGCGCGACAGCGGCCGGGCTGTGGAGGCCGACGAATCCATCCGCGACGCGCTGACCGACCTGGTGCGCGTGCGCAGCCAGCAAGACCTGCTGCAGGCCCAGCGCGAGGCCGCGGAGTTCCGCATCAAGGCGTTCATGCGAGACGCCACCACCCTGACGGTCGCTGCCAAGCCCGTCGCTTCTTGGAAGGCGCGCACTGACGGCGTGCGCGTGTTCCGCATCCGCTGAATTACCCCGAGGAGAACCACCCATGGCCAAGGCCAACGCATTGCAGGAACACATGGCAGGCAGCACCAGCACCGAGGTCGCCAAGCCGGCCGAACACAAGTCGCTGGCGCATCTGCTGACCGACCCGAAGATCAAGCAGCAGATCGCCCTGGCGCTGCCCAAGCACATGACGGCCGACCGGCTCGCGCGCATCGCGCTGACGGAGATCCGCAAGGTGCCGAAGCTGGCGCAGTGCAGCCAGACCAGCTTCCTGGGCGCGATCATGCAGGTGGCCGCGCTCGGCCTGGAGCCCGGCGGCGCGCTCGGGCATGCTTACCTGATCCCCTTCGACAAGCGCGGCAAGCTGGCCAGCGGCCAGTGGGGTGTGGTCGGTACCGATGTGCAGCTGATCATCGGCTACCGCGGCATGATCGACCTGGCCCGCCGCTCCGGCCAGATCGTGAGCCTGTCGGCCCGCGTGGTCTACCAGAAGGACAAGTTCTCCTATGCCTACGGCATGGACGAGTCGCTGGAACACGTCCCGTACGAGGGCACCGATCCGGGCGAAATGACCCACGTCTATGCGGTCGCCAAGCTGGTCGGTGGTGGCGTGCAGTTCGAGGTCATGAGCCGCGCCAAGATTGAAGCGATCCGCGATGCCAGTCAGGGCTACAAGGCCGCGGTCGCGGCCGCCGAGAAGTACAAGAAGCCGGTCGACAGCCCGTGGGCGAACCACTTCGACGAGATGGCGAAGAAGACCGTGATCCGCCACCTGTTCAAGTACCTGCCGGTCTCGATCGAGATCCAGCAGGCGGTGAGCCTGGACGAGCAGGCCGACGCCGGCATCAACCAGCACAACGCCATGGTCATCGACGGCGATTATTCGGTCGCCGCCGGTCAGGACGACGCGCCCGAAGACCAGCAGCAGGGCGGCGGCTCGACGATCACCGCGCAGGAGATCCACGACGCGCTCACCGCGGCGAAGGACCAGGACAACCTCGACGCCGCCGGCGACCTGATCCGCATGCTGCCCGAGGCAGAGCGCGCGCCGCTCAACGAGATCTGGCAGAAGCGCAGCGACGAGCTGGCAGCCGGCTGAGTTTCACGCATCCCGAAGCGCCCGAGAGGGCGGCGCGGAGGACTCCCTGCCACCCGGGACCCGAGCGCGGCATGTGGTGGCAGGGGCTGACCCCGTGCGTCAGCGGACAGTGCGGAAAGGCGCTCACCTGGTGGCCACCGAAGACGCCATCGCCGGACGGGAGTAACCGGCACCCATCACCCACGACGGAGACCGTCACCATGTTCCAGCAGCACCAGCAGCAGACCAAGATCAAGAGCTTCACGCCGCGCATGGAGAAGCACGGCGACGAGAACGTGCTCGCTGGCACGATGAAGTGCGAGACCACGATGCACTCCAGCATCCTCGACGTGTTCGACAAGGGGCTGCGCAAGCTGCTCTACCGCAAGCCGGCCCCGGGCGAACAGTCGGAGCTTCCGCTGGGAGATACCAGCGACGGCCTCACGGCCAAGAAGCTGCCCTGTCTCGCGCCCCTGAAGTGGGACGAGGACTTCCCCGGCTACGCGGTCGAGATCGAATCCGGCCTCGCGCTCGACGAGACGCTGAAGCTGAAGGACGTCGAGGTGCATGGCTTCCAGTTCGAGCCGCTCGACGGCGGCAGCGTGACCGTCTCCTACACCCTCAACTTCCGCATGGACGGCCGCACGAGCGGAAAGCTCTGCCAGCTGATTCAGGACACCGTCGCTCTGAGCCTGACGCCGCCGAGCACGGAAGCGAAACAGGAACAGCGCGACCTCGCCGCCTGACCGATCACCCGCCGCAGGGTAAGCCGCCGGCATAGCGACCGGCCCCGGAAGGCAACCGGGCACCTCATTCGCTACTTGGAAAACGACACCATGAAGAAGCCGCTCTATGTGCTTCCCCACGGCATCGAAGTGGTCAGCGAGTACCCGCTGCGCGGCACCAGCTGCGCAACACGGTCGACGAGATCGACCTGGAAATCATGGGAGTGACGCAGTGAAAGAGCGCCCGATTCTTTTCTCCGCGCCCATGGTCCGCGCGATCCTCGACGGCCGCAAGACGATGACACGGCGAATGGTGAAGCCGCAGCCACCCGCTGAGACGCCGCACTTCCGCGGGACCATCGGTTCCTATTCCGGAGCGGTGCGTCCCTACTTCTTCTGGGGTCGTTTCGAAGACCAAGATGCGCGGGATGCCTACCTTGAGCGGCCCGATCACGATCCGGACCAGGAGGAAGATATTCTCTGGCCAGGCGGCGACTCGGATGGCTTCACCTGCGACATGTTCGCCGCCGAGAGCGGGCTTCTGTGCCCGTTCGGCGCAGCCGCGAACCCTTTTCGCAAAGAAGGCGATCGGCTGTGGGTGCGCGAGGCATGGCGCGTGCCGGTCAGCCTCGACGATCTTTCCGGCAAGCAGATAGCCGAGAAGTGCCTCAATGCTGGATACCGGCATCCGTGGTGTCCGACGCAATACGAAGCGGACGGCGCGCGCACGAGCGAGAGAGACTGGCGCGAGTTCGGTCCGCACCCATCGACATCGGTTCCTGGCCGCTACCGGCACGCGCGCTTCATGCCCCGATGGGC
>NZ_JBMSDZ010000047.1:0-3471 GCF_049445995.1 Dyella sp. KRB-257
TGGGCTGGGATCTGCGGCAGGCGCAGACCGTCAGCGCCCGCACGGGCGGCGTGATCGACCGGCTGTTCGTCCGCGCGCCGTACCAGCCGGTGAAGGCCGGCCAGCCTCTCGCTGCACTGATCTCGCCGCAGTGGAACGCGGCCGCGCAGGAATATCTGGCACTGGCCGGCGCAACCTCCGCCGATGCCCGCGCATTGCGCGATGCCGCCCGCACGCGGCTGCGCGCGCTGGGCATGGACGACCGGCAGATCCGTTCGCTGCACGGCCACGCGCTCCGGGTGGTGATCCGCGCGCCGATCGACGGCGTAGTGAGTGCGCTCGATGTGCGCGAGGGGCAGCAGGTCGCCAGCGGCATGCCATTGATGACCATCAACGGCCTCGACACGGTGTGGCTGGAGGCGGCGCTGCCGCAGTCGCAGGGCGCGGGCATCGCCGCCGGCACGCCGGTGCGGGCGCGGGTCAGCGCACTGCCCGGCACCACCCTCCGGGGTCGGGTCGAATCGCTGCTGCCGCAGGTGGATCGGAGCACGCGCACGCAACGCGCCCGCATCGTGCTGGACAATCCCGGTCACCGGCTGGCGCCGGGCATGTTCGCCGAGGTGAGTTTCCGCGGACCGGCCGACAGCGCCATCCACCCGCTGGTCCCGGACCAGGCGTTGATCGATACCGGCACCGGTACGCGGGTCATCGTCGCCGACGGCAAGGGCCGCTTCCACCCGGTCGCGGTCCGCCCCGGACGCTCGGCCGGCGGCATGACCGAGATACTCGCCGGCCTGCAGGGCGGCGAGCGGGTGGTGGTTTCCGGCCAGTTCCTGATCGACTCGGAGGCCAGCCTGTCCGGTGCGCTGCAGCGGATGGACGCGAGCGCCATGCCCGGGACGCCCCGGCCAGCCCCGGCGGCGTCCTCGACCGCGCCGGCCGAGGTGATGGAAGTGCGTCCCGGCGCGGATGCCGAACCGCCGCGGGCGAGGCCCGGGAACGATGCGTCCGGGCAGATGGATGGCAGGTCGATCATGAAGGGCACGTCCGCCCGGCCAGACGCCATGCCGGACATGGCCATGCCGGCGAGCAGCGCCCGCGCGCCGGAGCACGCGCGATGATCGCGCGGCTGATCCACTGGTCCATCGCCCACCGCGTCGTGGTGCTGCTGGGCGCGCTCGTGCTGGCCATCGCCGGCGTGCTGGCGGTGCGCAGCACGCCGCTGGACGCCCTGCCCGACCTCTCCGACACCCAGGTGATCATCCGCACCTCCTGGCCGGGGCAGTCGCCGCAAGTGGTCGAGGACCAGATCACCTATCCGCTGGTCGCCACCATGCTGTCGGTGCCGGGGGCGAAGGTGGTGCGCGGCTACTCGTTCTTCGGCGACTCCTACGTCTACATCCTGTTCGACGATGCCACCGACCTGTACTGGGCGCGCTCGCGGGTGCTGGAGTACCTCAGCCAGGCGCGCAGCCAGCTGCCGGACGGCGTAGATCCCACGCTGGGGCCGGATGCCACCGGGCTGGGCTGGATCTACGAGTACGCGCTGGTCGACCGCAGCGGCCGGCACGACCTCGGCCAGCTGCGCGCGCTGCAGGACTGGTTCGTGCGCTACCAGCTCAAGACCGTGCCGGATGTCGCCGAAGTGGCCAGCCTCGGCGGGATGGTGCGGGCGTGGCAGATCGTGCCCGATCCGGCCGCGCTGGCCGCGCGCGGCCTCACCGTGGCGCAACTGGTGGCGGCGGTGCAGGCAGCCAACGGGGCCGACGGCGGCTCGGTGATCGAGCAGGGCGAGGCCGAGCTGATGGTGCGCAGCGAGGGCTACCTCACGACCCGCGCCGAGTTCGAGCGGATTCCGCTCGGCACCGGCGCCGACGGCGTGCCGGTGCTGCTGCGCGACGTGGCCACGGTGCGCCGCGGACCGACGTTCCGCCGCGGCATCACCGAACTCGACGGTCAGGGCGAGGTGGCCGGCGGCGTGGTACTGCTGCGCAGCGGCAAGAATGCCCGCGCGGCGATCGTTGCGGTCAAGCGCCGCCTGGGCGAGATCCGGCGCAGCCTGCCACCGGGCGTGAAGATCGTGCCGACCTACGACCGCTCGCGACTGATCGACGCGGCGGTGGACAACGTGCGCGGCAAGCTGCTGGAGGAGTTCGTGGTGGTGGCGCTGGTCTGCGCGCTGTTCCTGGGCCACCTGCGTTCGGCGCTGGTGGCGGTGGTGACGCTGCCGCTGGGCGTGCTGGCGGCCTTCATCGTGATGCAGCTGCAGGGTGTGTCGGCCAACCTGATGTCGCTCGGCGGCATCGCCATCGCCATCGGCGCCATGGTCGACGCGGCCATCGTGATGATCGAGAACGCGCACAAACATCTGGAGCACTGGCGTGCCGCGCATGGCGGCGAGGACCCGCGCGGTGCCCTGCGCTGGAGCTTGATCGGCGAGGCGGCGGCCGAGGTCGGGCCGGCGCTGTTCGTGAGCCTGCTGATCATCGCGCTCTCGTTCGTGCCGGTGTTCGCGCTGCAGGGCCAGGAGGGCAAGCTGTTCAAGCCGCTGGCGTTCACCAAGACCTACGCGATGGCCGCTGCGGCCGGTCTGGCGGTGACCCTGGTGCCGGTGCTGATGGGTTACCTGGTGCGCGGGCGCATCCGCGCCGAGCACGACCATCCGCTCAACCGCATGCTGATGCGCGCCTACCGTCCGATCCTGGACGCGGTGCTGCGCTTCCCCCGGGCGACGCTGCTGATCGCCGCGCTGGTCATGCTCAGCGCGATCGTGCCGATCCGCCAGCTCGGCAGCGAATTCATGCCGGCCATGGACGAAGGCACGCTGCTGTACATGCCCACCGCGCTGCCCGGCCTGTCCGCCGGCAAGGCCGCGCAACTGCTGCAGCTGACCGACCGCATGATCAAGACCGTGCCCGAGGTGGCGCACGTGTTCGGCAAGGCCGGGCGTGCCGACAGCGCCACCGATCCCGCGCCGCTGGAGATGTTCGAGACCACCATCACCTTCAAGCCGAAGGCGCAGTGGCGGCCGGGCATGACCATGGACAAGCTCAAGGCCGAGCTGGATCGCGCAGTGAAGGTGCCCGGACTGAGCAACCTGTTCGTGCCGCCGATCCGCAACCGCATCGACATGCTTTCCACCGGCATCAAGAGCCCGATCGGCATCAAGGTGCTCGGCAACGACCTGGACACGCTGCAGGCCGTCGCCGATCGCGTCGAGGCGGTGGCGGCCAAGGTACCCGGGGTCGCCTCGGCGATCGCCGAGCGCCCCGCCAGCGGTCGCTATGTGGATGTCCACGTCAGGCCGGACGCCGCCGCCCGCTACGGCCTGACCCAGCGCGACGTGCAGCGGCTGATCGCCACCGTGGTCGGCGGCGCGCCGATCGGACAGACGGTGCAGGGCCGCGAGCGCTTTCCGATCGTGCTGCGTTATCCGCGCGCGGAGCGCGACTCGCTGGCGGCGATCAGGCAGTTGCCGATCGTGGCTCCCGG
>NZ_JBMSDZ010000048.1:0-2683 GCF_049445995.1 Dyella sp. KRB-257
CGCACGCGAGACCGTTGCGACGGTGCTGGCCGAAGCGGCTCTGATGCTGGTGCGTGCGATCAGCTCCATGTTGCGAGGAACTCCCCCTGAAATCGTGACTGCCGCACTGCCGACTAACGCTTGAGTTAAGCGGCGGCGAAGCCGTCCGCCTTGAACGATTTGTTAGACCTCAACCCTGATCGCGCAGCGCCTCGGCAACGTCGCTGAGCGCGCCCGAGATACGATCAAGGGCCGAGCCAAGAATTTTCCCGTTTGACGCTGTGGCGAAATCTGCGGAGGCCACCTGCATAAATGCCGCAACCAACGCAGGGTTTGCCTTGGCGAATCCGCTGCCGAACGTCTCATCAATTTCGCGAACTGCGCTAGACATGTAGGCGCCAGCCGTCATTGATGCTTGGCTAAGCAAAGTGTCAAAGCTCGCGGTAATACGGTCGCCCATAGATAAATTCCCTTGATGTGTGACTAAGGTCTAACGCAAAGGTAAGCGGCGGCGGTACGCCGTCCGCTTGACCGCCGTGTTAGACGGCGGTGCCACCACGGCAACGCCCGATGTTAAACGAAGCGACGACGCCCATGCCGCGAACGCAACGGATGCGTTGAGCCTGGCACTGGCGGCGATGCTCGCCGGAGCGGCAGAAGCATCCCCGCAAGCCGCACCCGAAACCGTTGCGACGGCGCTGGCCGAAGCGGCTCTGATGCTGGCGCGTGAGATCAGCTCCATTTTGCGACGAACGCCCCCTGAAATCATGACTGCTGCACTGCCGACTAACGCTTGAGCTAACCGGCGCAAAGACCGCGTAGCGGGATTTGCGTCCGGTTGAGCGAATAGTTAGAGCCCAAACGCTACCTTCATTGCGCGCTCTGCCGTTGTTGGCGGGCGCTGTGGCGAATTGATGACACCAGGCACGACAAGCCGCTTTAGAAATGTTGTGCTCTTTGCGTTGCGAAGGTTTGGATTGCGTTTGAGCGCGACCCCGAAGAGAAACGTTTCGAGGAACTCGATATCCTTGTGTGAATTGCTCGAAGGCTTAGCAAGCCGCCCCGACGGCGTGAGCTTTGAAACGAAGAACAGTTGCGGCGTGACCCCGACCTTTTTGCCGAGCGCCTGATTGTAGTGATTGACCTGATGTGCACCAAGCGCCTCGCCTTTGAACGTTCGCTTGGTAGTGCGACCCACGTACCAAGGAAGTGAGCCGCGCCTAGCTTTTATGACGAAGATATAACACCCACATGCTTCCGACAGTTTGGGAGCGCTGCTGCGGATGGTGGCCCAGAATTTTCTTTGCGATGCTGCGGAATTGTCGATCAGCCCGTTCGACCGTGGGACGTCAAATGGCCCGTGAACTTGGAACTTCATGAATACCCCCCTTTGGGCTCTAACGCTTGAGTTAAGCGGCGGCGGAGCCGTCCGCTTGGACGAGAAGTTAGACGGTTGCGACGAGGTACGCTTGGGCGAGGCTGCTGGCCTGGACGAGCGCAGAACGACGAGCAACCGACCCCCACAAGCTACCAGCTCTGAAAGCGGAGGGCTTGCCGCAATGCCGCGCGAAATGCTGCGGCGGCGAGGGACGACAAGCCAGCGCGAAGCTGGGCGAAACACACGACACGAAAGACCAACACGAGCTACCGACTAACGCTTGAGTTAAGCGGCGGCGGAGCCGTCCGCTTGGACGAGAAGTTAGACGGTTGCGACGCGGTGCGCTTGGGCGAGGCTGCTGGCCTGGACGAGCGCAGAACGACGAGCAACCGACCCCCACAAGCTACCAGCTTTGAAAGCGGAGGGCATTGCCGCAATGCCGCGCGAAATGCTGTTGCGGCGAGGGACGGCAAGCCAGCGCGAAGCTGGGCGAAACACACGACACGAAAGACCAGCACGAGCTACCGACTAACGCTTGAGTTAAGCGGCGCGCGCTTTTCGCGCGTCCGCTTGGACGACTGGTTAGGCGCGCTGCCTCGCTACGGAGAGCGCAACGTATGCCACCAGACTGTAAAAGACGACGCCAACAGGGATGCTAGCAAGGAACGCAAGGAAGTTGAGCGGCGAGCCCTCGTGGATTGGATGCGCCGACGTGCCCACGTTACCCAGCGGCGCGAAACTTTGTAGAAGTGAGTTTTGCCAAAACAGTCCGCTTGCTAACGACGTGAACCCATACGAATCAGCAGCAAACGACAAAGCAATGAGTACAGCCGTTGCCAGAATGCCCAGTGCGATTGCCAACATGATGCGCTTGATCATGGGTTTGAAGCCTAACGCAGAGTTAAGCGGCGCGCGCTTTTTGCGCGTCCGCTTGGACGCCGTGTTAGACGGCGGTGCCCGCACGATACACGAGGCTGACCGAAGCTGAGATGCATGGAGCTTGACCACCCCGACCGCCAAACACTTGAACTTGCGCGTGCGCGCAACGAAGCCATGACACGGGTGCTGCCGCAAGCCGAGCGCATAACGATTGTGCCGATGCCGGCCGAAGCTGCTCTGGTGCTGGTGCGTGCGATGCGCTGCATGTTGCGACGAGCTACCCCTGAAATGACAAATGCGACACCGCCCTCTAACGCAAACCTGATTCCGTGACCACCTCACCATGCCCGTGCCGGCTTACGGACGTCTATACGTCCGTGCCGCGCATAGTGCTTCGCTGTGGTGATTTCGCGGGGCGAAACGCCGCATGAGGGGGTCAACAAGGCG
>NZ_JBMSDZ010000049.1:0-2094 GCF_049445995.1 Dyella sp. KRB-257
GGGGGTCGGTTGCTCGTCGTTCTGCGCTCGTCCAGGCCAGCAGCCTCGCCCAAGCGTACCTCGTCGCAACCGTCTAACTTCTCGTCCAAGCGGACGGCTCCGCCGCCGCTTAACTCAAGCGTTAGAGGGCGGTGTCGCATTTGTCATTTCAGGGGTAGCTCGTCGCAACATGCAGCGCATCGCACGCACCAGCACCAGAGCAGCTTCGGCCGGCGTCGGCACAATCGTTATGCGCTCGGCTTGCGGCAGCACCCGTGTCATGGCTTCGTTGCGCGCACGCGCAAGTTCAAGTGTTTGGCGGTCGGGGTGGTCAAGCTCCATGCATCTCGGCTTCGGTCAGCCTCGTGTATCGTGCGGGCACCGCCGTCTAACACGGCGTCCAAGCGGACGCGCAAAAAGCGCGCGCCGCTTAACTCTGCGTTAGTCGGTAGCTCGTGTTGTTTCCTCGTTGCGTGTGTTTCGCCCAGCTTCGCGCTGGCTTGTCGTCTCTCGCCGCAGCAGCATTTCGCGCGGCATTGCGGCAATGCCCTCCGCTTTCAAAGCTGGTAGCTTGTGGGGGTCGGTTGCTCGTCGTTCTGCGCTCATCCAGGCCAACAGCCTCGCCCAAGCGCACCGCGTCGCAACCGTCTAACTTCTCGTCCAAGCGGACGGCTCCGCCGCCGCTTAACTCAAGCGTTAGGCTGCAGCAGCAATTTTCGTGGCCATGGTCAAACTCATCGAAGTCTCTGACGCTCATCGCGCGGCCATTGCCTCTGGCATTGATGCCCTCTCTCGCCTATTAGGTTTAATGGTGCCAACTGGCTGGCCGGTCTATCCAGACATCTTTGAGCGACCAACTAATCCAGCTTGGCCCTTCTTCTTGTTCGCCAACCCAGATCAATCGACAATCGTTGGTAGTGGCGGCTTTCTCACCGGGCCGGACAACAATGGGTTTGTTCAAATCGGCTACGAGGTAGCGCCTGAGCACAGAGGCCATGGCATCGCAACTCAAGCAATGCTAGAGATTATTTCTCTCAAGCCAGATGCGCATCTTGTCGCTGTGGTCGCCCCTACAAATTGCCCATCTATCGCCGTCTTGCGTAAACTCGGCCTCAAAGAGACTGGTCAAGTCATTCAGCACGCCAACGAGCCATTATCATTATGGGCAAGCACGCGGGCAGCAGCCTAACAATTCGTTCAAGCCGAACTTGCTTCGTTACGGCAAAGGCATGGCAGAGAAAGCTTGCCATGCCTTTGCCTCCACTACGCAAGTCGGCTTAACTCAGGTGTTAGACCGCAGGGGAGTCATCATGGCAGCAGACAATCTAGAGCCGCCCAAAGCGACAAAGGGTGATGTGGCACACGCGATCGCCAAAGCCGGGCTGTCACTAATTCCTGGTGTCGGCGGTCCAGCTGTGGAGCTCTTCCAATACGTAGTTCAACCACCACTTGAGCGTCGACGCGTTGAATGGATGAGCGCAGTAGGGGAGAAGTTACAAGAGCTAGAGAGCAAAGGCATCAACATTGAAGAGCTCGGCCAGAATGAAGAGTTCATATCTGCGGTAATGCATGCCTCTCAGATCGCCCTACGTACACACCAGAACGAAAAGAGAGATGCTCTTCGCAATGCAGTGTTCAACGTGGCTGCTGGCCAATCGCCCGGTGAAGCTCTCGAACAGATGTTTTTTGAGTGGATCGATTCACTGTCCGTTTTGCATCTTCAGATTCTCAAGTTATTCCAAAACCCAACCCCACCGCCCAACATGAGCATGGGTGGTCTCAGCAGCGTACTTGAGTACAACATGCCCAAGCTGCGTGGACATGGGCATGTCTACAATCAGGTTTGGAAAGACCTGTATTCACGCGGGCTCGTCAACACTGAGGGGATGAATGTGACTATGAGCGCATCGGGTCTGGCTTCAAAGCGCACTACCGAGATTGGAGACGCATTTCTCCGGTTTGTATCAGAGCCTTCGCTCTAACATTTCCCTGACTCCGTGACCTCTCCCTGCCAAACCGCACCACACAGCCACCTGCACGAGCCCGCCCGCTCACCCATCGGGTGAGGCCCGCTGTCGGGTATGCTGCGGCTCGATCTCGTTGCCGCGCCGTTCG
>NZ_JBMSDZ010000050.1:0-1728 GCF_049445995.1 Dyella sp. KRB-257
GATGCACAGGGCCAGCGAGCGCCAGCGTTGGCGGCAAGCCTTCTCCCATTCATCGTAGGCAGCCTTCGGATCGCGTCGCGTTCCACGCGCCACAGTGTGGGTAAACTCGCGCCCATGCGGGTCGGGCATTGGTACGATAAACTTCACCCGCCTATCGCTTGCCTGAAAGCCGATCACGGCTTTGTCGGGAGAACTCGCATAGCCAAAATGACTGGCTCCGTAGCGCCGCAACACGGTTTCGATCTCCGCTCGGCTGCGCTCGGTGCTGACGCTGGTATTGGTTGCAAACTTCGCCATTGTTGTTCCTGGTGTTCGACTGCTAACTACGCGGTCAACGCGGACACTGCGCCCGCTACGCGGGCTTGTGCCGGTTACCTTGGCCGTTAGTCGGTAGCTCGTGTTGGTCTTTCGTGTCGTGTGTTTCGCCCAGCTTCGCGCTGGCTTGTCGTCCCTCGCCGCAGCAGCATTTCGCGCGGCATTGCGGCAAGCCCTCCGCTTTCAGAGCTGGTAGCTTGTGGGGGTCGGTTGCTCGTCGTTCTGCGCTCGTCCAGGCCAGCAGCCTCGCCCAAGCGTACCTCGTCGCAACCGTCTAACTTCTCGTCCAAGCGGACGGCTCCGCCGCCGCTTAACTCAAGCGTTAGCCGTACAAGATGACAGAGGAACGCTGGCACTCAGAGTTCGACCCGGCAGAATTCCTTAGCCGAGTTGATTTGGAGCGTCTGATTGAGCGGAACGAGGCGTATAACCAAGGTGCTGCCAACGATGCGGATACACCTTGCGTCATGTGCGGAAACAATCGGTCACGCGGAATCCTACTCAACGACAAATCATTCTTGTGTGATAGCTGCTATGCAGAAGTATCCAAAATTTCCTATCCAGAAAAATATGAAAGAATTCGTAGGCAGTTTCTAATAGCATCGGAGGCGCGTAGGCTTGCGTGGGAGGGGTTCCGAGGCAAGTACGAAGTACAGCCAGAGCAAAGTATATTCGTTGCGTTAGGTTGGCTTTCTACTCTATTGGCATTCGCGAATGTCGCGTTACTTGTGGTGCCATTCATTCTACTGGTTATAGGCTATACCAAAAATGCGACTAACAAACGCCGAGTTCAAGAGTGGCTAAGCAAGAAGGACGCGTGGGAGCATAGAAATCCGAGCCCCGCAACACCAGTTCTAAAACATTTTCATGATCCGACTGCGGAACTAACACGCAAAGATCAGAATATTCTTTACATATTTAACCATTGGCCTGGCTATCCACCATTTTGGTCGTATCTTCGACAAATCGTACTAAAAAGGGATGGTGCTCGCTGTCAGGTTACTGGCTGTCCGTCTAGACTTGAATTACACATTCATCATATACAACCCGTGTCACAAGGTGGGCAACACGCGCCATCCAATCTCATCGCGCTTTGTGACTTTCACCACGCGCTAGAACCGGAGAAGGGGCACGAGCGTGTATGGGGCGCAATAAAGACAAGGTACTTCACCTTGGTGAGCGGACACGAACGCTCAAATAGGAACAGCTCGGGGCACCATCACGTTCGGGCACACTTGCGTAGGCTACAACTTGTGTCTCTCGAAGAGATTAAGGTGCTTACAAAGACCTGATTCCGTGAGCTCGCCCGGTCGGATCCATGCTGCGCTTGGGTTCCGCCCTCATGCCGGGTTCACCCTATGGGTGAAGATGCTGTTTCGACATTCCGCGCACTTCGCGTCGCGCATTTAGCCG
>NZ_JBMSDZ010000051.1:0-1575 GCF_049445995.1 Dyella sp. KRB-257
CGGAACGTGTCAACAGTAACCCAACACACGGCGCGAGATTTCTATGTAACAACCTCGGGGATGCCGGTGTCGACCGGGGTGGGGACGAGGCGTAGGGCGCCAGCGGTGTCGAGCAGTTGCGTGGCCTCCATGGCGAGGTCGGGGTTGATGTGCACGGCGGCGGGCGGCAGGGCGACGGTGGGCGCACCTTTGACGTAGCGCTCGGGGTGGCGTGCGTAGTGATCGGTGAGCGCCTGCTGGCGGACGGCGGCGACGGTGGGTACGCGGCCATGGAAGACATCGGCGGGCGTGAACAGCGCCAACCCTTCGTGCGGACGATCGTTGTAGTGCGGGACGAACCGGCGCACCCATTGGCGCGCCTGCTCGGCGTCCTCGAAGCGGCCGGGGTAGTCGGGGGTGTACTTGAGGGTCTTGAAGTGGCTTTCGCTGAAGGGGTTGTCATTGCTCACGCGCGGGCGCGAGTAGCTGCGTGCCACGCCCATGGCGCCGAGCAGGTCGGTGAAGCTGTGGGCGGTCATCGGCGAGCCGCGATCCTGGTGCACGATGAGTGACTCCCGCGCAATGGCGTGGGCGGTCAGCGTGCGCGTGAACAGGTGCTTGGCCAGGCCCGCGTTTTCCTTGGTGCTGATCATCCAGCCCACGACGTAGCGGCTGAACAAGTCCAGGATGAGGTAGAGGTTGAGATAGACCCCGCGCGAGAAGGTCGGCAGCTTGGTGATGTCCCAGGTCCACACCTGCTGCGGTGCGGTGGCGGTCAGCTGCGGCCTGACGTGATGTTGGGGCGGGCGTTGCAGGCGCCGTGCCGTGGTTTGGCCGAGCGCACGCAGGCGGCGATAGAAGGTCGACACCGAGGCCAGCACGATGCCGTCGCTGAGCAACTGCGCATGGACCTGGCGCGGACTGGCGTCGATGAAGCGCTCGCTGTGCAGCGTGGTCAGGATCGCCTCATCCTGCTCGGCGGTCAGTCGACGTGCCGGTGCGCGCCGGGGGGTGCTCACTCTGCGCCGTCGATGATCGGGATAGCAGCGATGCCGTGGCTGGCCCAGCGCCTGGCAGATACGCTGCTTGCTCAGTCCCGCGGGGGCTGCTGCGATCACGCTCAAGAGCGATGCTCCTGCTGGGCCTTCTCGACCAGTTGGAAGACTTTTTTTTGGAGTTCCACCAGCTGCTCGGCCACCTCGGCACGCCGGCTCAAGCGGTGGTTCTCCCGCTGCAGGCTGGCAATCTGGCGGTCACGTGCATCCGCTGCCTTGCGGCCGGGCGCCTGGGATTGCAGACCCTCCAGACCGTGTTCGGCGTGCTGCTTACGCCAATCGGAAAGCTGGGCGGCATAGAGGCCATTGCGGCGTAGCCAAGCCCCTTGCTCGCCGTGGGCCAGGGCGCCAGCTTCGGTCAGCAAGCGCTGTTTCTCAGCCGCACTGAAGCGGCGGCGGGTACGTTTTTCCAACCGCGGGTCAGGCGTGATCTCGGCGGCGAGGGGTGAATTGGTGGTCATCGGTGTACTCCAGCAGCGGAGCCCATTTGTTATAGATAAAAACCGAGGGTAGCTGTTGGGTCATACGTTGACACGTAGGG
>NZ_JBMSDZ010000052.1:0-1548 GCF_049445995.1 Dyella sp. KRB-257
GCGTTGGAGCACGCTGAAGCGCGCCGCGAAGCCGCCCTCACCCGCATCGGGAGCGCGTCATGAACCGCGCCCAGTGGCACGCTGCGCGCCGCGAGCGCAAGGAGCTGGCCGACTGGCTGGTGACGCACCGTGCTCCGAGCACGACGGGCTGCGACTGCAACGCCGCAGCGGCTGACGTGTGGCGCCAGAAGCACGGCCGGTGGTGGCAGCTGCAATGCCTGATCGAGTCGGCCGGCACGCGCGACCCGAACGGCTGGCGAATTCTGCGCGAGAACCAGGCGTGGCGTCGTGCGCATGTCCGGGCCCGCAT
This sequence comes from Dyella sp. KRB-257, assembly GCF_049445995.1. Classification (NCBI taxonomy): domain Bacteria; kingdom Pseudomonadati; phylum Pseudomonadota; class Gammaproteobacteria; order Lysobacterales; family Rhodanobacteraceae; genus Dyella; species Dyella sp. KRB-257. The sequence continues at coordinate 311 of NZ_JBMSDZ010000052.1, forward strand.
CACCCAGCGCAAGCGCGACGCGATGGTGCGCGAGCCGGGAGAGTCGCTGTTCGCGTTCGTCGACCGCAAGTGCGGGTTTCGGAGGGATGCGGCGTGAGCACCGGACTTCACCGCCAGTCGCGCGAGTACTGCGAGGAAACCTGCCCGGCCGTGGACAGCGCTTTCAGCGATGCGCTCGCGAAGCTGGAGGATTCGATCAGCAGCGAAGACCGCCCGCATGTCGCCAGCATTCTCGACGACCTGCGGGACACCGTGAAGCGCGTCGGCACCGAGAAGCTGCGCGATGCGCTGTGCAGCGCCATCAGGGACAAGAACGACCTGGAGGAGGAGCGCGACGAACTGCAAGGTCGCGTCCGTGATCTGGAATCCGAAGTCGATGACCTGAAGAACCAAGTCGACGAGCTGGAGCGCGAACTGTCCGAGGTGACGCCGTGAGCGGCCTCTCCGACCTGCACGACTACGACCTGACCGACGCCGAGCGTCTGGCCCTGTGCGCCGAGCTTAAGCGTCTCAACACTTTACCCCCTGGCCCGGCGGGTCTTGCTTCGTCCCCCTGCGAAGTCGAGCACGCCGGGCCCGGGGACCAACTGGAGAGCAATGCATGAGCGCCACTCGCGAAACCATCGCCGCCACGCTGCGCGGCCGGGCCGCCGTCGACGAAGTGCGGACGCTGCTGACCCAGCTGGTCGATGTGGACGCCGACCTTGAGCGCGTCGACCAGCTTCTGGTGGTGGACGCCTGTGCGGAAAAGCCGCGCACCGAGTGGGAGGTTGCCGCCGGCATCCACGTCACTCACGACGAGCTGCGCCACCTGATCCAGCGCCGCCGCGACGCGATCGTGAACAAGCTGCAGAACAAGGGCATCCGCATCGCGCCGGATCCGGATCTGGTCACGCACTCCCATCCCACCGAGGACGCCAAGGCGTCCGTCTGACCCAACACCCACAAGGCCGCTCAGCGCGGCCAAGGAGCCATTCCCGTGAGCACGAACACCACCGAGAAGGACGCCGGCAGCAACATGACGGCGATCGCCGAATACACCCCGACTGCGGCCGCGCTGGCCGAGCTGCGCCAGAAGCACCAGGGCGTGGTCTACGACGTCACCGTGCCGAAGCAGATGAAGGCGGCCAAGGAGGCGCGCGCCGAGCTGCGTACCCTGCGCACCGACCTGGAGAGGAAGCGCGTCGAGATCAAAGCCCCGGCGCTGGAGCGCTGCCGCCTGATCGACGCCGAGGCCA
>NZ_JBMSDZ010000053.1:0-1532 GCF_049445995.1 Dyella sp. KRB-257
TGGCCTCGGCGTCGATCAGGCGGCAGCGCTCCAGCGCCGGGGCTTTGATCTCGACGCGCTTCCTCTCCAGGTCGGTGCGCAGGGTACGCAGCTCGGCGCGCGCCTCCTTGGCCGCCTTCATCTGCTTGGGCACCGTGACGTCGTACACCACGCCCTGATGGCGCTGGCGCAGATCGGCCAAAGCGGCCGCGGTCGGGGTGTACTCGGCGATCGCCGTCATGTTGCTGCCGGCGTCTTTGGTGGTGTTCTCGGTCATGTCGGATTCCTTGCCCGGATACGCCGGGCGGCGTGTGGGTGTTGGGTCAGGCGGACGCCTTGGCGTCCTTCGGGAGGGTGTTCGGGCGACCGTCGAGCGCGACCAGCACCTGCCGGCCGTCGACGAGGCGAACCTTCGGCGGCGCAGCTCCGGCGTTCTCGCGGTCCTGCATGCGCTGGGCGTGGGCGGCGCTGTAGCGGGCCATGCGCTCGGCGGCGGTCAGCGGCGTGCAGCCGGTGAAGCGGTGCGGCTTCGTGCGGAAGATGGCGAGCTTCATGCCTGCTCTCCGGTACGTTCCGCGTGCTCAATGATTTCGCGCAGGTCTTTCAGCTTGATCTTGTATTCGCGCGTCGGTGCTCCGGTGGGAGACACGAAAGGCCCAAACAGGACTCGGCTGCCAAGCGTCGCGAACGTTCCATGCCTACGCTCGTAGATGCACATCTTCACGAAGTCAGTCATGACGAACCCTCGGCTGAGGGTAGGCGACGGAATAGGTTCCATCTGGATGGCCGACGTAGTAGGTGGGCTCAAGAATTGATTCGCTGTTGGTAGAGACCGGACTGCTTTCGATTTCAGCCAGGTATTGCTCAGCGCGCTTACACAGAACCTGTTCAATTAGCGGAAGCAAATCAGATTTGATCAGGCGCTTAACCATCGGCATGACGGCGGCTGTTTTGTGGTTACTCATGCGGTCACCTCGGCGTGGTCCCCGAACCCGGCGTGCTCGACGCTCTCGAAGGGGGAGGGGACGAGTCCGCCGCGCTCCGCCGGGTCAGGGGGTGAAACTCGGTTCAGCCGCTTCAGCTCGGCGCACAGCGCCAGCCGCTCGGCGTCGGTCAGGTCGCAGTCGATCAGGTCGGAGAGGCCGCTCATGCCGCATCCCTCGCGAAGCCGCACTTGCGGTCGATGAAGTCCAGCAGCGGCTCACCCGGCCGGCGCACCATCTCGTCGCGCTTGCGCTGGGTGATGCGGGCCCGGACATGCGCACGGCGTCGCGCCTGGTTCTCGCGCAGGATTCGCCAGCCGTTCGGGTCACGCGTGCCGGCCGACTCGATCAGGCATTGCAACTGCCACCAGCGCCCGTGCTTCTGACGCCACAGGTCATAGGACGCGGCATTGCAGTCGCAGCCGGTTGTGCTGGGTGCCCGATGCGTCACCAGCCAGTCGGCCAGCTCCTTGCGCTCGCGGCGCGCAGCGTGCCACTGGGCGCGGTTCATGACGCGCTCCCGATGCGGGTGAGGGCGGCTTCGCGGCGCGCTTCAGCGTGCTCCAACGC
>NZ_JBMSDZ010000054.1:0-1458 GCF_049445995.1 Dyella sp. KRB-257
GTGGGGGTCGGTTGCTCGTCGTTCTGCGCTCATCCAGGCCAACAGCCTCGCCCAAGCGCACCGCGTCGCAACCGTCTAACTTCTCGTCCAAGCGGACGGCTCCGCCGCCGCTTAACTCAAGCGTTAGATGTGGAGGGTTCCGTGCGCACCTTTGTGCTTTTGTTTGTCGCAACGCTGCTACCTGGTACTGCAGCGAAAGCTACGCAGCCTTATTCCTCTCAATTTTCCGCTGGGTTCAAGGCGGCGGTAGACAATGCAATGAACCAACCGACTGCTGATGGCCGAACTAGGCTTCTCATGGAGGCCATGCGCAGAGGGACTGACAGTGAAGTGTTCTTCGTCTTTCCTTTACTTTTCCCCCGCAGGGTCATAGATGCTGCTCAAAACGCGCATGTATGTGCTGCTGAGATTTCGTCTTCAATAAAATAACGGCAAAGCCTACTTGGCCGCCGCCCCGACTGAGCGAGAGGATTTTCCTCATGCGCAGGCAAAGAAAATTCGCTCCGACACAGACCGCCTGATCGTGTGTCTCGGCCAATACTACGCCAACGGCCAGCTGCGACTGCCTTCGCAATCATCTAACTAATCGTTCAAGGCGGACGGCTTCGCCGCCGCTTAACTCCAGCGTTAGGCCGTGATGAAACTTCCTCGACTTGCTGCTTGGCTGTTCGGAGCTGCCTCGGCCCTTGCTGGCTTGGGGGCTGCTTTTCTCTGGGTAGCCGCCACGACCACCGCATCGTTGCGGTATGGTCGCTGTGGGCCAGCCAGCGCTGAGTCGCCAGAGCAATATTGTCGGGCCGCCGTGGTGGCTTTACATCAAAGCTATTGGGCCGCTCTTCTGGCTGTTGTTCTCGGGGTCATCGCGATCTTGGTTGGGCGTTGGTGCGGCAAGCACGGTCCTCGAGCCTAACAATTCGTTCAAGGCGGACGGCTTCGCCGCCGCTTAACTCAGGCGTTAGCCTTTAGGTGAGGGAAGATGCGACTTCTGATAGCAACCATATTTCTGCTCTTCGCTGGCAGCGCCCTAGCGCAGCTTTCGCCTTCGACCCCGACTAAGCTTTACGCAGTTGTGTTCCAAGCAACCGTGAACGCTTCAGGCAAGATCGACACGCTCAAGGTTTCCAAAGTTATCGATCCTAGTTCAGGCACTACGGACGCTGTCGACGTGCCCATCCCTCAAGCCTACGTCGCTGCTGCACAGGCTTTTCTCTCCAAACGCACGTACCCAACCGACCCAGAACAGTTCTTTACATATACCTTTTACGATCCATCGCAGCCAACTCGCGCAGACATCGATCCCAAGGCTGGTCGTCAGTGACGGCTAACAACTCCCTGATTCCGTGACGCGCTCCGAGCATAGCGCGCCGACCACCATCGAGCGCCTGATTCGCGCCGGAGTTGGCGATGTGCACGACACGTTGAGCCGTTGGGTTGCGCAGTGTGCGCAAAAAGTCGTCG
>NZ_JBMSDZ010000055.1:0-1400 GCF_049445995.1 Dyella sp. KRB-257
TGTCAACGCCATTTAGAAATGTCCCCACCCTGTGCCAGTTAAACATGTCCCCTTTGGCGTCACCGGGAAGGCCGGTCAAGTTGGAGCATGGCGCCAGGGATGGTTGCCGGCGGGTTTTCTGACGTTGTTGCAAGGCACGGCGTTGCGCTGGTCGAGCTCAGCATCTAGGACCTTGCGGTCACGCACCTTGGCGCGCCAGGTCTCCCAAGGCAGCGCAGTGAAGGGAATGGATGATGCATCGTGCCAAAGCTCGATGTGCTCCCCGGACTGGATGACCGTGAGCTGTTTGCCCACGGTCCGGTGCGTGTGAGCTGGATCGATGCGCAGGACCAGGTGCTCAAAGCGCAGGGTGCCCTGCTTGGTGACGAGGCGGGTGTGGTGGTGGCTCAGGATGCGCGGCACCTCAGCCATCGGGTGAGCCAGCGGACGATGGGCGTCTTCGGGATCGGCCGGGGACGTGGCGAAGCGCGCGTTGTGCGCGTCGAGATGGCTTTGCAGCAGGGCGTTGGCGTCGCCGATGGTAGCGACGCCGGCCACGCGCAGCGCCTTGGTGAAGCGATCCTGGAAGGTCTGGTGCACGCGCTCCACGCGGCCCTTGGCTTGCGGGGAGTGCGCGCAGATCAGCTCGATATCCAGCGTCTTGAGGGCCCGCTCGAACTGCGTGGGCCCGGGGTCGACCGCCTCGTTGTTGACACGGAAGATCGAGTGCTTGTCGCTGTAGTAGGCCATGGGGCGACCGTGCGCGGCGAGGTGGGCGGCGACGCCATCGAAGTAGGCCTCGGTGGTCTCGGCCGGCACCAGGCGGGCGTAGAGCACCCGAGAGGTGGCGTCATCGATGAACACGATCATGGTGCAGCGCGGGCCACGCCCTTCGAGCCAGTCGTGCGGCGAGCCGTCGATCTGGATCAGTTCGCCGAAACGCGGGCGCCGGTTGCGGGCCCGATGGATCACCTGACGCCGGGTCTTGGGCTTCCAACGGCCGGCCTGGATCAGCCATTGTCGCAGCGTCTCCACGCTCACCGTGGTCGCATGCTCGCGTGCCAAGTACTCGCCCAGCAGGGTCGGCCCGAAGCCCGCGTAATGCGTCGCCTCCAGCGCCAGCACCTGCGCACGCAGTGCCTCGGCGTGACGACGGTTGCTGGGCCGCCCACGGCGCTGGGAACGCAGTCCCGGCGCACCGTCGGCGCGCCAGGTACGCACCAGTCGCTTGATCTGCCGACACGACAGTCCCAGCGCCTCTGCCGCCTGCCTCTGCCGCATCCGACCCACCGCCACCTCGGCGATCAAGCCTGCCCGTTCCACCTCACGTTGCGTCATCCCCACCTCCACGGTCACCCCCTCGACGGAAAAGGGGACACTTGTAACTTGCAGGAAGGGGACACTACTAACTGGCAGCTACA
>NZ_JBMSDZ010000056.1:0-1346 GCF_049445995.1 Dyella sp. KRB-257
TTGGCGAGGGCTCGATACGCCCACGCGGCTGGCGGCGTTTGCGCGGGTGGTGCACTGTGCTCGGTGGAGACCCATAACACACGCCATTCGTCCGGACTCAGTGGCGTGGGCTCCGGCGCGGCCTCATCGGTGGCAGGGGCGGCTTCCACGGTCTCTCGCAACTGCAGCAGGCGCACGGCAACGAAGGCCGTGATCACCATCATCCGCTCCAGATTCGGCGCGCTTTGCAGGCGTTGCCGTTCCACCCCGACGCCGGATTTCCACGCCTTGTGATACTCCTCGATCCGCCAGCGCAGTTCGTAGTCACGCACCACGCGCTGGACCTCCGGCAGATCGTCGATCGGTTCGGAGGTCAACAAGCGCCAGCACAGTGGCTTTACCCCCTCGGGCGCATCCACTTCCTGCGCTATCACCACGTTGACCGGCAGCGCCTGCCCGGCGCGACCGCTATGCGCCGGCGGGCGCAGCTCCACCGTCGCGGCGCGCAAGACCAACTGCGCGACGCGGGCCTTGCGTCCCGCGCGTTGGGCGATGTGTACGGTCTGGTGCCCCACGGTCCGGGCCTGCGCTTCGAGCGTCGCAAACAGCGCCGTGGTGTGGTCTTTGATACCCCGATCGACACGGGCGCGCAGCACGAAGCGCTGCTGGTGTTCGCGCTTGTAATGCAGGTATTCGTACACGTCCGATTCGCGGTCGCATACGGAAATGACCTGGGCCATCGTCGGCCCCAACCGCTGCGCCACCTGCTCGGACGCCCGTTGCCACTTGGCGCTTTCCTTGTCGGCGTAGGCCCGCTGCTTGCGTGCGTGCTTCTTGCCGTGCGAGGCCGGGTCACGGCACCAGTACTGCTGCTCAATCAGGCCCACGGTGCGCTCGCTATGGCCATCCACCAGCAGCACCGAGTGCACCAGATAACCACGGGACTTGGCCGATCGGTCCGTGCCGATCATCCCCAGATCGGCCGCCACGGTATGCCGGTAGCTCAAGCTGGTGGTGTCCTCCAGCGCCAGCAGTCGCCCGGTCTCGGGCAGCTGCTTGGCCACCGCGGCGAAACCGCCTTCGGCGATAGCTGTCGCGCTGACCGCGTCGTTGCGCAGCAACCGGTAGCTACCGGTTTGCGCGGCCGGATCCCCACGGCAGCACTTGGACATCGAGGCGCCGGACTGACGCGCCAGACGCTCGGCCATATCCGTCAGACGCTTCGTGCGTCGGGCATCGCCCAACTCACATTCGCCAAAGATTTCCTGCGCCCAAGCTTTCGCGTCCGTGGGAAACATGCGTGAGGCCACCATGAAGGATCAAGGGCTTGCAGCGTATTTTCAATACCAAATGTGATCAAGAGACAG
>NZ_JBMSDZ010000057.1:0-1297 GCF_049445995.1 Dyella sp. KRB-257
CGAACGGCGCGGCAACGAGATCGAGCCGCAGCATACCCGACAGCGGGCCTCACCCGATGGGTGAGCGGGCGGGCTCGTGCAGGTGGCTGTGTGGTGCGGTTTGGCAGGGAGAGGTCACGGAATCAGGGCAAAGGTAAGCGGCGGCGGTACGCCGTCCGCTTAACCGCCGTGTTAGACGGCGGTGCCACCACGGCAACGCCCGATGTTAAACAAAGCGACGACGCCCCATGCCGCGAACGCAACGGATGCGTTGAGCCTGGCACTGGCGGCGATGCTTGCCGGAGCGACAGAAACATCCCCGCAAGCCGCACGCGAAACCGTTGCGACGGCGCTGGCCGAAGCGGCTCTGATGCTGGCGCGTGCGATCAGCTCCATTTGCGAGGAACTCCCCTGAAATCATGACTGCTGCACTGCCGACTAACGCCAGAAATCAGTGGCGCACGCCCGCGTAGCGGGTGGGCGTCCGCTGCATTGAGTTGTTATGCGCTGCCTCACTCGCTATCCAAGCTCACGCGCTGACAGATGATGTACACATGCCCCTCTGGGTACTGATCGTACTCCAAGTGGCGACAGACTGACCCAGCCTGTGCAATTACCTCCAACGTTCGAGGAATGCCAAGCGTACTGTGGTACATGGGAGGCCCCATGTAAGAGTTGGTATGTTCGTCTGGACCGTCCGTGCCACCAACGCTGAATATGGCAACTCCGCCCAGGCTAAGACCTGACAAAATTTTGAACAGTACCTGCTCCTGAAACCGTAACGGCACATGCCAGATGCTATCCCAAGCTGAAATAAAATCGTAGGATCGGGGAAGATTCCACGAGCATATATCCGCTTGGTGGAAGGGTATGTTTGGATGGCGAGAGCGAGCGAGCTCCAGCATCTTGGTAGAGATGTCCAGTCCCTCAGGCGAAAAACCGCGGTTGAGAAGCATGTTAATTAGGCGTCCGCTGCCGCCACAACCTACGTCGAGGGCTGCGCCCCGTAGCTTTGTAAAGGCTATGGCTTTCTCATGCTGGAAAATGCCATTGTCTTGCGAAAAACGATCGCTCCGCCAGCGATCAGCAATAAGGTCGTAACTCTTTCCGACGTCTTGTGGTTCCATGATTCTTCAAAGGCGCATAACGCTGGAGTTAAGCGGCGGCGAAGCCGTCCGCCTTGAACGATTTCCTGATTCCGTGACGCGCTCCGAGCATAGCGCGCCGACCACCATCGAGCGCCCGATTCGCGCTGGAGTTGGCGATGTGCACGACACGTTGAGCCGTTGGGTTGCGCAGTGTGCGCAAAAAGTCGTCG
>NZ_JBMSDZ010000058.1:0-1127 GCF_049445995.1 Dyella sp. KRB-257
ACTCGGAAGTGAAACGCAGCTGCGCCGATGGTAGTGTGCTTCCGCATGCAAGAGTAGGTCACCGCCAGGGACCTCATACACCAATCACCCCCTCCACAAGAGGGGGTTTTTTGTGGGGCGCCATGCAATGCGCACTCCAATCGTGAAATACTCCCGTTGTTGATCGGCCATCTTTGCGATAGCGCATGTTTGTTCACGTGGAAAACCGACGACGCAGACGATTTCAGTGGGCGACGCTTTTACTGGTCAGCATTTGCGTGGCGGTGTTTGTCAGTCTCGCGCTGATGCCCGCGCCGCAGCGGATTTTCCTGCTGCTCGAATGGGGCACGATCCCGGCCAACATCTTCGATACCCATTTGCCGTTTCTTCCGCAACTGTCGGACCCCGCACTTGTGCGGCTGTTCACGGCGCTATTCATTCATGTCGAGTGGACCCACCTGCTCGGCAATCTACTGTTTTTGGCCATCTTCGGGTTGCCAGCGGAGCGTTCGTTGGGGTCGTTCCGCTTTCTTGCGTTGTTCGTGCTGGGCGGCATGGCTTCGAACCTGATCGGCGCGCTCTCGCTGGCCGGTGTGTTGCGCCCCATCATCGGGTGCAGTGGCGCGGTGTCTGCCGTGCTTGGAACCTACATGGCCCTGTTTCCGCGCGCACGCCTTGGACTGGTGCTGCCATTGGGCCTGTATTTCGAATTCGTGAGGGTGCCGGCATACCTGCTGATCGGCATCTGGGTGCTTTTGCAGTTCCTTTTCAGCTATGCCGGCCCGAGTTACGGAGCGGTGGTCTGGTGGACGCACATCGCGGGTTTTCTTTTCGGCGTCGTTTTCGGTTTTCTTTCCCGCGATGCGATCGCCCGCCGCCTGCGCAAGTAGTCACGGTGCGCCAGAGGCAACGGTGTCGCTTTCTTTTCATCGAGCGGTATGCAGACCGGTCGAGAGCGGCTTTGCCTGGCCTCGCCGATGTCCGCGAGCCGGTCTTCAAGGCCAATGGGCGGAAGGCCTGGCCCTACGTGTCAACGTATGACCCAACAGCTACCCTCGGTTTTTATCTATAACAAATGGGCTCCGCTGCTGGAGTACACCGATGACCACCAATTCACCCCTCGCCGCCGAGATCACGCCTGACCCGCG
>NZ_JBMSDZ010000059.1:0-1087 GCF_049445995.1 Dyella sp. KRB-257
TGCGTCACCAGCCAGTCGGCCAGCTCCTTGCGCTCGCGGCGCGCAGCGTGCCACTGGGCGCGGTTCATGACGCGCTCCCGATGCGGGTGAGGGCGGCTTCGCGGCGCGCTTCAGCGTGCTCCAACGCAGCAACCTTGCAGTCTTCCTCGTGCGAAACGCCCTTGTTCAGGAGTCCTGCGCCCGATTCGTTCTCGCAGTAGCGGCAGATGAAGAAATCGCTACCGGGAATGCCATAGCTGTCCACGTCGTAGCGTTCGCCGTCCCGCCAGTCGGCGCGTGCCATGTCGTACTCACGGTCTGCATCGATCAGCTCGGCCACGGCGGCGCGGGCTTCACGAAGTACCGCTTCGCGCTGGCGAAAGCCGTACTCGCGGACTTCCTCAGCATCACTGGTCTGCGAAAGATCGGTGATCTCCGCATCCAGAACCGCCAGCACATCCACCTTCGGCGCGCTCACTTCGCACTCCCGAACACCCGCAGCACCGCGCCCACGTAGTCGGCCAGATCCGGCCCATGCAGCCACGTCGCCAGCAGCACGCCGCCCCAGCCGATCGCGAACAGCAGGCCGATGGCCATGTCGGCGGCGTAGAGGCCTGCCACGTCGCGCCAGGTCGGAAGGTGGGCCGGAGCCTCGTCTTGGGCATGGCACTCGCCCGTGCCGGTCTGGCGCACGCGGTCGAGCAGCTGCTCGGTTGCCATCTGCGCCTCAATCTTGCGGCTGCGCTCGGCTTCCAGTTCGGCCTGCATCGCGGTGTAGTCGGCGATGGCACGCTTCTGCTGCAGCGTCTGGCCGATGTGGGGGACGGGCGCGTTCATGCCGCCACCTGCTGCGCTTCCCGCTGCTGCTGGGCCAGCTCGCGCTCTGCCCACGTCCGCGTCGCGGCGATCCTGGCGATTGTCTCGTTCGGGTAGGTGTGCGCGGTGACGAGGATCGTGCGGTAGTCCCGCCCGTCCAGCACTTCGCCGCGGAAGGCGTTGCCGAACCGCTCGGCGATGAAGATGGGCTGCTTGTTCATGCCACAACCTCCACGCGCTCGGCGTAGTAGGCGTGGCGCTGGCCGTTGCTGACCTTGGCGATGGCTTCCTG